>NZ_JBIINP010000167.1:0-9489 GCF_044337415.1 Luteitalea sp. | reverse complement strand
GGCGGGAGCGGCACCGGTCCGGTGGAGTGGTTGACCCGCGACCACGCCGTGCCGACCGGCGGCAACGCGACGGCCGTGCTCGAGGGCGTGAGCGCGAACGGCCGCCACGTCGCCTGGCGCTCGGCGGCCAACAACTTCGTCCACTTCTCCGTGGTCGCCGACACCAATGGCGTGGACGACGTGTTCGTGCGCGATCGCGTGGCGGGCACGACGGAGGTGAAGAGCGTGGTGCCGATCGGGGCACCCTCGACAGCCAATGCGGCGAGCCGATCGGCGACGTTGCTCGGCGGCGGACGCGTGGCCTTCTTCAGCGACGCCACGAACCTGCTGATCACGCCGGCGACGACCGGCACGAACGTCTTCGCGCCGACGCCCGAGCTGGCGGACCTCTCGCTGTCCATTGCCGACGCGCCCGATCCGGCGCTCGTCGGCCGGCCCGTGACGTACGCGTTCACGGTCGCCAACCTCGGCCCGGCCCAGGCCACCGACGTCGCCGTGGTCGTGCCGGTGCCCGGCGACGCCACGAGCCTCGTCGTGCAGGGCGGGCTGACGCCGGTCGGCGGCGTCGTGCGCTTCGACATCGGCGCACTGGCCGCAGGGACCACCGCGACGCGCACCATGGCGATCACCTACGGCACGCCGCGGACGGCCTCGGTGAGCGCGACCGCGTCGTCGAGCCAGGCCGATCCGGACGCCACCAACGACAGCGCCGTGCAGACGACCGCCATCGTCAGCACCACCACCCTGCCGGCCGTGACCGGCACGGTGCGCGACGGAGGCGGGTCGGCGCTGCCCGGCGTGACCGTCGCCGTCGCCGGCAGCGCCTCGGACGTGGCGATCACCGGGGCAGACGGCACCTACGTGCTCCCGAACCTGCCGCCGGGCGGCAGCGTCACCGTGACGCCGTCGGCCACGGGCTACACGTTCGCGCCGGCGTCCGTGTCGCTGACCAACCTGACGGCCGATGCCACCGCGAACTTCACGGCCACCTGCGCGTCGGCCATCTCCGGCGTCGTGCGGGACCGCTTCGACGGCCCGCTCGCCGGCGTGCAGGTCGCGCTGTCGAGTCCGGCCGTGACCACGCTCACCGACGCCGACGGACGATACACGCTTGTCGGGGCCGCACCGGGCCAGGTGGTCACCCTCACGCCGAGCCGGACCGGGTTCACGTTCGAGCCGGCGTCCGCCACGCTCACCACGGCTGCCTGCGGCACCACGCCGGCCGCGTTCGTCGCGGCGACCGGGTCCTACACGCGCTACTTCGCCGAGGGCGCGACGAGCACGTTCTTCGACACGTCGATCGCCCTGCTGAACGCGAGCGGGACTCCGACGACCGCGCGCCTCACCTTCCAGACGTCGACGGGCCAGGACATCGTGCGCCTCGTGCCGCTCGGCGGCTTCCTGCGAGCCACGATCAACCCCAAGACCATCGTCGGCCTCGAGGCCGCCGAGTTCTCCACCGTCGTCTCGTCGGACCAGCCCGTGGTCGCCGATCGCACCATGCGCTGGAACGCCTCCGGTTACGGCAGCCACGCCGAGACGAGCATCGCCGCGCCGCGCAGCCAGTGGTTCCTGGCGGAGGGCGCGACGACCGGCGGGTTCCAGCTGTTCTACCTGCTGCAGAACCCGAACGACGTGCCGGCGACGGTGGACGTCCTGTACCTGCGGGCGGGTGCGGGTCCCATCAGCCGCTCCTACCTCGTGCCGGCGCGCAGCCGGCAGAACATCTGGGTCAACCGCGAGGGCCCGGAACTGGCCAGCACCGAGGTGTCTGCGGTGCTCACCTCGACGCTGCCGATCATCGTGGAGCGTGCGATGTACCGCGATGCGGCCGGGCAGGTGTTCGCCGCCGGGCACGAAGCCGCCGCCGTCGCCGGCCCCTCGCAGCAGTGGTTCTTCGCCGAGGGCGCCACCGGTCCCTATTTCGACCTGTTCTACCTGTTGAGCAACAGCGGCGGGTCCGACGTGACGGTGGAAGGTCGCTACCTGCTGCCGGACGGGACCGTGCTCTCCAAGACCTACGTGGTGCCGCCCACGAGCCGCTACACGGTGTGGGCCGATCAGGAGACGTTCGCAGGTCTGACCGGCCTGCCCCTCGCGAACACGGCCGTGTCGGCGACCTTCAGGGCGATCAACGGCGCAATCGTCGCGGAGCGTGCGATGTGGTGGCCCGGCGACTCGACGCAGTGGTCCGAGGGCCACGTGTCGGTCGGGGCGCTGCAGGCGGGCACCAAGTGGGCCCTCGCGGGCGGCGAGGTCGGCGGCGCCTTGAGGAGCGACACGTACATCCTCATCGCCAACACGTCGAACACCGACGGCACGGTGCTCGTGACCCTGGTGTACGAGGACGGCACCACGAGCGTCTTCACGCGCAGCGTCAGGGCCAACTCGCGGACCAACGTCGCGGTCAGCGCCGAGGTGCCGGCCGCCGCCAACCGGCGCTTCGGCACGGTGGTCGAGAGCCTCGGGATCACCCCGGCGCAGATCGTGGTGGAAGGCGCCACCTACAACGACGCCAACGGCGTGCGGTGGGCCGCCGGATCGAACAACCTCGCGACCCGCGTGCGCTGAGCGTCGTGGGAATCGGACGGTGCGCCCTGCCCCATGCGACGCGGGGCGCTTCCTGCCGATATCCTTGGCGGCGCGCCTCAGCGCGCCTTTCGCCTTCGATGCTCTTCCGTCCGCACCTCGCACTCACCCACCCGGTCCTGCGCCTCGCCGTGCTGGCCCTGATGGCGGGCACGAGGGTGTGGGCGCAGGGGGCAGCCCAGACCACGGCCGCCCCGGCGCCAAAGCCGCAGCCGTCCTTCCAGGTCGAACAGCGGGGGTACGGCCTGCGGCCAGAATCGGAGCCGCCCCGGTACGTCCGGCCCGCCAACAAGACCGGCCTGCCCGGCTTCGAGGATCTCGACTGGCTCGATGTCGGTCTCGAACTGCGTACGCGCTTCGAACACCACGACAACGACTACCGCCGACAGGTCTCCGTGGTGGACGACTTCGTGCTCTGGCGCACCCGCTTGTATCTCGGCGTGCGCGAGGGCCTCGGGCCGCTGAGGCTCGCCGTCGAGCTCGTCGACTCGCGCCGGAGTGGAGGACAGTTCCCTCCCGACGAACGCGACATGAACCTGACCGAGCCCATCCAGGCCTATGCCGAGCTCTACTTCGCGGCGGGGGCGGGCAAGGGGCGCCCCGTGAGCATCAAGGCCGGGCGCCAGGCGTTCGAGTACCTCGATCGACGCTTGCTGGCGCGCAACGAGTGGCGCAACACGTCGAACACCTTCGACGGACTGCGCGGCACCGTCGGACGGGCCTCGAATGCCTGGCAGCTCGACGTGCTCGCCCTGCGGCCGGTGCGCCGACTGCTGTCGGGGCTGGACCAACCGGACGACACCCAGTGGCTGGCCGGGGCCATCCTCGACCTCCGCCGCTGGTCGCGCGTGGCCACGCTGCAGCCGTACGTCCTGCACCTGTCGCAGGACGTCACCAGGGCCACGGTGCGCACCGACCGGGACATCCCGACCGTGGGGGTGCGCGCCTTCGGGCTGGTCGGGCGGACCGGCGTGGACTGGGACGTCGACCTGGCGGCGCAGTCCGGCGAGGATCGACCGCGGCGCCACCGCGCGTCGGCGTTCGTGGTGGAGGGTGGCTACTCGCCGAAGCATCCCTGGAAGCCGCGCTTCAGTACCAACCACACGCACGCCTCCGGCGACCGCAATCCCGCGGATCTGGCCAGCAATCGCTTCGAGCGGCTCTTCGGCTTCGCCCGTCCGTTCTCGGCCAGCGACTACATCCAGTGGGAGAACCTGCGCGCGCAGAAGGTGCGCGTCGAGCTCACGCCGACGCCCGCCCTCCGCATCGACGCCGGCTGGAGCGCCTACTGGCTCGCCAGCGCAACCGACCGCTGGAACGTCGCCGGCCTGCGCGACCCCAGCGGACGCAGTGGCACGCACATGGGCAACGAGTTCGATGTCCGGGTGCGCTTTCCGGTGACGCCTCGTGTGGGCGTGAACATCGGGTACGCGAGGTTCGCCCCGGGCGAGTTCACCCGGACCGTGAGCGGACGGACCGCGCCCTCGCACATCCCGTACGTGGAAGTGACGCTGAACGCCTTCCGCTGAGGGCGACCTGCCCTCAACCCGTCTGCGATGCCGCCGTGCCCGGCGACTCCTCGGACGCGCGCACCAGGGCGAGGATGCCGGCCCGCGTGACGTCCCACCGTCGACGCTTCTCCGCAGACAGGACGCGGGCCTCCGCGCGCAACCTCTCGTGCTCGGCCTGCACGGCGCGGATGCCGCCGGCGATGGCGTCGGGCTCGTTGGCCACGTGCACCGCGCCGATCGGGAAAGCCTCACGGAGGATGGGCCAGTCGGAGACGACCACCGGGACGCCCTGAAAGATGGCCTCGAACGCACCACGCAGCATGGTGTGGTCGTGCGTCGTGAGGTCGAGGACGACATCGGCGCCGACGATCAGGCCGGCGTAGGCCTCGGTCGGCAGGAACCCGGTGAGCACCAGGTTGTCGGGCAGCGCGTCGCGCACACGACGCGGCAACACCGACGCATCGCCGGTGACGTGCAGTCGAACGTCTGGCAGCAGGCGCGCCGCGGCGACGATCGCGTCAACGGGTTCATCGTCGGCGAAGGAGCAGACGACCGCGACGGTGAACCGCTCGTCGCGGGGCCACGGGCGAATGGCGTCGAACACGATCGGGACGTCTGGCACGAGCGTGGCGTGCGCGTCCCAGGCCCGTACCCGGCTCGCGAGATGCTCATTCGTGACGAACGTCGTCACGGCGCGACGGCACGCCCAGCGCTGGAGCCACTGCAGGCGCTGCCAGCGCGGCAGCACGAAGGCACACGTGTGGGCGTCGAGGACCACGCGGGTACGGCGCCACCAGGCATACGCGAACGCGGGGAGCGCGGCGAACACCGGCGGCGTCATGACGCAGACGACGTCGGGGCGTTCACGGCGCAGCACCCGCAGCGTGGCAAACGCCTGCAGCAGGTACTTCGGCAGGATGGTCACGGGATGGCTGCCGAGCCACCCCGCGTAGACCATGAAGGACTGGCCGCCGAGTTCGCGCGCGGTGTGATCGGATCGGCTACAGTGCGGCGCCCACGACACGTAGACGAGCCCCCTGGAGGCCGACGCGGCACGCCGCGAGTCGTCCCGGGAGTCGGCGCGACGCGTGGAGGTGCTGTCGCTCATCGCGCCCCCGCCGCGAGCCGGGCCATGCGCTCGAGGACGATGGCGGGATGCAGCTTGGCGAGCCGCCCCCAGGGACCGAAGTGGATGATCCACGCCCGACGCACGTCGGCCGTGCGGTTGGGGCCCGTGTAGTGCAGCGTCAGGGGATGGTGCACGGTCAACCCGCCGAGCGGCAGCGGGCACACCACGGCCTGCGTACCGTCGGCATCGTGCACGGCGCGGACATGCCCGCCGGCTCGACGGCCATGCGCGCGCAGGCCTGCTTCGTGGCTCGCGGGAATGAACTGCATGCAGCCGCTCTCGACGGTCACTGCCTGCAGGGGGATCCAGAAATGGAACGTCCGGAGCAGGCGCCGGTGCCCCGTGTACGCCTGGTCCTGGTGCCACGGCGTCTCGGCGTCGTTGAAGGGCGCCTTGTAGATGGCGTGGTCGAACGAATAGCCGACCGACGGACCGCCGATGGCACGCGCAACATCGCGACAGCGACGGAATGCCTCGGTGGCGCGCAGCCGCGCATCGAGGCGGCTCGGTCGCTCGATCTCGGCACTGCGTGGCGCGACGGTGTCGTCGGCCGGCCGCGCGGCGAGGTCGCGCTTCACGTCGCGCGGCAGGTGGTCGAAGCGCGCGAACAACGGATCGAGCAGCGCGCGCACTTCGGCGATGGCGCCGGCCCCCAGGACCTGCGGCAGGACGAGAAACCCGTCCTCGCGGAACCTGGCTGCCTCTTCGATGGACAGCATTCCCCGGACTCCTTCACGCACACGCAGGACACTTCGCCGGGGAGGCGGCGATCGCACACCAGACGTGCCCACAGGACACGCCACGAGGGTCGCCCGGGAGTGCGCGCCGGGCGGCAGTCGCAGAGACGCTACCCGAAGAGAGCGTCTGACGCCACCCCTGGTCGCGCGACAGGCGGACCGCCGGGTCCGCGCGCCGCGACCGCCGGGGCCGAAGGGGTCAGAAGGCCCAGGTGGTCACCTGGCCGGTCGGGTCGATGCGCCGGATCAGCATCTCGTCGTTGACGTACGCAGTGCCGTCGGGCGCGAAGCAGAGGTCGCGGGAGTACTGGAAGTAGGCCAGCGGCGAGGGGCCGTCCATCGGGTGCGAGGCCATCCACGTGCCCTTCGGGATCTTCGTGCCCGTGATCGGCACCACCGTGGCGTTGACCTCATCCACCCGCAGCAGTTGCAGCGCGTCGAACCCGCGCTGCTCGAACAGCATCAGGTCGCTGATGATGTGGATCCGACCCTTGCCATCGACGGCCATCGCGCGAATGCCGTCCAGGTGCGCCTTCGCGGGGCTGATCCGCGTGGCCTTCTTGCCGAAAAGGACCCGGCGGTACGTGCCGTCCGGCTTGATGCGCCAGATCACCGTGTAGAGATCGTGCACGGGCCGCGCAACGGTGAAGGCGCCGGCGGTGACCAACTCGCCGTGGACGGCATCCCACTCGAGGTTGGTGAGCACGGGACGGTCCTCCCGCGGCACGGTCTCGTTGCACACCACGTCCGCACCGAGCACGGTGGTGACCTGCCCGTCCTTCGAGATGCGCCGCAGCGCACACCACTTCTGGTCGGCGACCCACAGGTTGCCGTCGGTGTCTTCCACCGGGCGGTCCGCCTCGTTGAATCCGGCAGCGGCGGCGGCCCCGTCACCGGCGCCGACCTTCCCCTGATAGCTGCAGTCGCCTGCCGAGCCGGCAAGTGGCGACACGGCACCCGCCGCCGTGATGCCCTGGATCGACCCGGGCCCCGCGAACAGGATGCGACCGTCGGCACCGAGCGAGAAGCGCTTGGGCGCCGCCGCCGTCTGCGCGAATGGCGCGCCGCACGTCCGGCTCGGCCGGAGGCTCTCGGCACGCGCGTGGAGCGGCGTGACGGCGCCGTCCGGCGCAATGCGCCAGAAGCCCGCCGCAAGCGGCCGCGCGTCGGCATCGAAGCCGGCGCGCCCGCTGACGACGACGCTGCCGTCGGCGGCGCAGCGCAGGCTCTCCGCCTTGGCGAAGAGCGGCCGCGCGGGGTCCATGTACGGGTTGGCGATGGTCACGGTCGGTCGCGTGTTCTCCGTCGCGAACTTCCGGCCCCACCCCGCATCGGGCGTGGCCGGGCGGGGCGCGTCGGCGACCTTCTCGCTGGCCGCCGGGGCGACGAACGCCGTGGGCCGGGCCGGCCGGGCTGTCGGCTGCGCGACGACCACGGCACCGACTGCGGCGAGGCTCACGGCGCACAGGACGAAGCGGGTGGCTCGGTGAAGCATGCCCGCAGTCTAGTGCAGGTGATCGCGGCAGCCATGGAGACGCTGTCGTACCATGCCGCACACCCATGCCCATGAGCAGACGCGCGCGCCGACGCGCGGACCAGCGGACGCGCCCCGTCACGACGCCGGTGGCGCCAGTCACCGCACCTACCGCACGTCTGGTGTCGCTCGACGCCTACCGCGGACTGATCATGCTGACGCTGCTCTGCGGCGGCATCTTCCACTCGCTCGCCGGGCATCCGACATGGGGCTGGCTCTCGAGGCACAACGAGCACGTCGCGTGGGAGGGCGCCGTCTACTGGGACCTCATCCAGCCGGCCTTCATGTACATGGTGGGCGTCGCGATGCCCTTCGCCTACGCGGCACGCGCCGCACGCGGCGACACGTGGATCGCGCAGGCCGGGCATGCGGTGCGCCGTGCGGCCATGCTGGTGCTGATCGGCGTCCTGCTCGACCACATCGGGGCCGAGCGCATCCAGGTCGGCGGCATCCGGGTGCTCCAGCAGATCGCGTTCGGCTACCTCGTCGCCTTCCTCGTACTCGGGCGCTCGCTCCGCACGCAGTCGCTCGTCGTCGCGGCGATCCTGGTCGGCTACCAGTGGCTCTGGATGGTCAACCCGTGGAACGGCCCGGGCGGGCCATGGGCGCAGGCCAACGAGAACATCGGCAGCGCGTTCGACTTCTGGCTGCTGGGCCGTCACTACAGCGGCTACTACGTCGGCATGAACGCCATCCCGTCGAGCGCCACCATCATCATGGGCGTGATGGCCGGGCAGTACGTGCGCGACGGCCGCGACCTTCGGCGCACGGCCCTCACGCTGCTGCTGGCCGGCCTGGGCGGCATCGCAACGGGCCTCGCGCTGAGTCCGTGGTTCCCGCTGATCAAGCGCATCTGGACGCCGAGCTTCGCCATCTACGCCGCAGGCTGGACGACGCTGATGCTGGCGGCCTTCTACTGGGCGATCGAGGTACGGGGGTGGCGCCGTTGGGCGTTCCCGCTCCTGGTCGTCGGCATGAACTCCATCGCGGCCTACGTGATCGGCAATGCGTTCGGCGGCTGGTTCCGCAGCGCAACCCGGGCGTGGGTCGACCTGCTCGCCCCCGCGCTGGGCCCGGTGTGGCTGCCCGTGGTGCGGCAGGCACTGTTTGCGTCTGCCGCGTGGGCGATCCTGCTCTGGTTCTATCGGCGTCGCGTGTTCTTCAAGGTCTGACCCGCACACGCCTGCGCCTGACGGGGGCATGGCTCGGGCGCAGTTGGGTCGCGGCGCCACACACCCACGTGCCTCCGACGGGAGCGGGCGGCTATCATGCGCCGATGCGACGCGCAGTCCTCGCCTTCACCCTGGTCGCGGCCCTCGCTCCGGTCGCCGCGGCCGACCCGGTCGACGACTACATCCGCGGCGTGATGGCCGCACGGAAGATCCCCGGCGTGTCGATCGTGATCCTCCGCAACGGCACGCCCGTGAAGTCCGCGGGCTACGGGATGGCGAACCTCGAGCTCGAGACCCCGGCCACGCCCGACACCATCTACCAGTCCGGTTCGCTCGGCAAGCAGTTCACCGCAGCCGGCATCCTGCTGCTGGCCGAAGACGGCAAGCTCAAGCTCGACGATCGCCTGGCCCAGCACTTCCCCGAGGGACCCTCGGCCTGGCATCGCATCACGATTCGCCATCTGCTGACGCACACGTCCGGGCTGAAGGACTACGGATCGGACGAGCTCGACTATCGGCGCGACTACAGCGAAGCCGACCTGCTCACGGTCGTGCGGTCCATGCCGCTCGAATTCGAGCCGGGCACGCAGTGGAGCTACAGCAACACGGGCTACCTGCTGCTCGGTCTGCTCACCTCGCGCCTGACGGGAACGCACTGGAGCGAGTTCCAGGCCGCGCGTGTCTTCCGACCACTGGGAATGTCGACCACACGGGTCATCTCGGAGCGGGACATCATCCGGAATCGGGCGGCCGGGTACGAGCTCGACGCGAAGGGCGACGTGAAGAACCAGGAGTGGGTGGCGCCCTCGCTCAACCG
>NZ_JBIINP010000132.1:0-11525 GCF_044337415.1 Luteitalea sp. | reverse complement strand
CACTGGGAATGTCGACCACACGGGTCATCTCGGAGCGGGACATCATCCGGAATCGGGCGGCCGGGTACGAGCTCGACGCGAAGGGCGACGTGAAGAACCAGGAGTGGGTGGCGCCCTCGCTCAACCGACTGGCGGATGGCGCGCTCTACTTCTCGGTGAAGGACATGGCCGCGTGGGAGGCCGCGCTTCACGCGCGACGGTTCATGACGGCCGCGAGCTTCGATGCCTGGTGGACACCAGTCGCGCTCGCGGGGCAGACGACGTATCCCTACGGCTTCGGCTGGAACATCTCGCATCAGCGCGGGCACGCGCTGATCGAGCATGGCGGCGCCTGGCAGGGCTTCCGGACGGCCATCGCGCGATACGTCGATCAGGGCCTGACCGTCATCGTCCTGACCAACCTGGGACAGGCGCAACCAGAGGTGATGGCCCACGAGATCGCCGGGATTCTCGAACCGTCACTGCGCCGGCCCGATCCGGCCAGGAGCGTCGGCGATCCCGACCCGGCGCGCACGACGCGCCTGCGCGAGACCCTCGGCGCGTGGGCGGCGTTCCAGCGAACACCGGCGATGGCGACGGGCCTGGCCGAGACGGCGTCGGGAAGCCGGCGGGAGGCGGGCCGGCGGCGGTCGACGGGGCAGCGCCTCGCGGAGATGACGGCCTTCCGGTATCTCGGCGAGGACGACCGGTCGGCGCGACCGGTACGGCTGCGCGGGGAATCGGTCGTCCGCGTCGTCTACTACGCGCTCGACACGAAGGACGCGCGCCACGCGTTCCGGTTCCAGCTCACGAGTGACGGACGGGTCGTGGACTTCGACAGCGAGGAACGCTAGTCGAGGCCAACTGCGGCCAGGGTCCGCAGGCGTTCAGTCCTCGGAGTCGTCTGCACCGAGCGCCTCGATGTCGGCCAAATCCTTCAGGCGTCCGGCCGCGCGCTTGTTCCTGATGAACTCACGGCGCCCGAGGAACGGCAGTTCGCGAGTGCCGCAAGCGCCGACAACGCGTCCGCCCCACGCCTCCTCCCACGACAGGCCGGAGACCTCGCTCATGACATGAATCTGCATCGGTTCGACACCCATCTGCAGGATCCGGGACGGGTCCACGACATCAGCCGGGCGCAGTGACTCGACGGGGAAGCCGAAAGACGCCAAGGCGGTCAAGAGCCGCTCGCCATTGGCCACGGTCGGCCGGATGAGCACGTCGATATCGCCCGTGAACCGCGGCACGCCGTGGAAGGCGAGGGCGTACGCGTCGACGATGAGGAACTCAACGCCGTGGGCGTTCAAGCAACCGAAGAACTCGTCGAAGTCTGGCGCCAGCTCCACCATGCTGCCTCCGCAGGAACTCGACAGCCGCCAGCCGTTCGCTCGGACTGCGCTGCAGCCAGTGCCTGCGCGCCTCGTCGCCGTCCGCGTGCTCGGCCGACGTGCGCAGGCTGACCGTGCGCTGCAGGGTGACGTCCACGCCCGAAGTATACGAGAGGCATCTCGCACGGCGGCACGAGTCGGCCCCGACGGCCGGCTCGTGCGCCACGCGCGAGGTCAGGCCCGACGCGCTCGACGACGGGTCGCCGTGCGCCGCGGACTGCGACCGGCCTCGATCAGTGCGATCAGGCGGTCGACGGCCTCCTCGACGAAGGCCGGATCCTCGGCGTGCAGGTCGCGCTCGACCACCTCGATGGTCGACGGCAGCGCCGCCTTGAGCGCCTCGAAGTAGGCCTTGTCGCCCTTCGGATCGTTCATCGGCCCGCCGGGCATCGCGTAGCTGCCCGTGCCGAGCTTGGGAATCATCAGCACCGCGTTGCCGGTCGTGCCTTGCAGGCGCTTGCCAATCTCCCTGGCCACCGTCCGCAGTTCCTTCACGTTGAGGCGCGGCGCGAGCACCACCTCGTTGTGCCAGACGTGCGCGTGGTCCTTCCAGCGATCGGGAAGCTGGTGCGGCGTCGACACGAGGATGCCGAGGTGCTCCGAGCCGCCCGGGCACAGCACCTGCGGCAGGCCGAGCGGCCCCGCGACGGTGAGCCGCTCCTTGCCGCCGGCGCGCAGGCCGTGGAACAGCTCGTCGCTGATCTCGCCCATCGCGTAGTCGAAGACGGCGCCGATGATCCCCTGCTTCATCATCAGCTCCATCGCGCGCCCGCCGGTGCCCACCGCGTGGAAGACGATCGACTCGTAGCCGCGCTGGCGGAACAGCTCGATGGCCAGCATCGTGCCGCGCGTGAGCACGCCGAGGTTCGAGATGCCGATCAGCGGCTTGGCGCCCTTGGCGCGCGCCGTCTTCAGCCCGACCTTGACCTGCGCCATGCCGTGCGCCGCGCCCGCCGCATTGGCGAGCACCTTCCGCATGAACAGGTTGAGGCCGAGGATGTCGCCCACCGAGAACATCATCGTGATGTCGGAGATGCCGACGTACGAAGACGTGTCGCCCGAGGCGACGGTGGAGACCATCACCTTCGGGAGCCCGTACGGCAGCGCGCGCATCACGGCGGTGCAGGCCGCGGTGCCCTGCAACCCGCCAAGGCCGATCACGCCGTGCACCTCGCCCTTCGCGATCCGCTTCAGGAGCAGCGCGGTCGCGCCCGCGGCCATCACCGGCTGCGACGCCTCGCGCGACTTGCCGGCCTGCAGGTCGGCCAGCGCCGTGCCGCCGGCGCGCGCCACCTGCGCGCGCGTCAGGTCGGCCTTCGTGGCCGGCGCGTTCATCACGCCGATGTCGACGAGCAGCGCGCGGCTCCCGAGGGCCTCGAGCTGCTCGCGGAGGAACTCCGCTTCCTGGCCCTTGGTGTCGAGCGTCGCGAGGACGGCGATGACCTTCTTCGGCATGGGCATGTCCTAGCGGTTGTCGGGGAACCGGAGCGCCTGGAATTCCTTCGCGGCAGCCGAGACGGCCTTCTCGATCGGCAGGCGCTCGGTCGAGGAGCCCGTCCAGAAGCCCTCGCACGACGTGTGATCGAGGATGTACTGCGCGTCGGCCGGCGCCTCCATGGCGGCGCCATGCGCCACCAGGATGATGTCGGGCTTGATCTTGCGCAGCTTCTGGTTGGCTTCCTCGGTGCGGCGCGCCGTCTCCTCGATGGTCTCGCCCGAGTCGTAGCCGCGCAGGCCGCCCTTCGTGGTGCCGGCGTGGAAGCAGAAGATGTCGGGCTGCGCCTCCTCGACCATCTGGATGCTGTCCTCCTCGTCGAAGGCGAGCCCGATGGTCACCATGTCCATCTCGCGGCCGAGCTTCAGCAGGTCGATCTCGTTCTGCAGCGTGATGCCGGCGCTGGTCAGCACCTTGCGAATCTCGCTGCCCTTGTCGACGTACGAGATCGACGGGCCGATGTTGGACACCGAGTGCACGCCCATGCGCAGGCAGTCGTCGAGCACCATGCGCATGTCCTTCAGCGGGTCGTTGGCGTTGAGGCAGGCGCAGATGAAGGCGTCGCCCTTGATGGCCGGCATGATGTCCTCGCGCGTGTAGTCGAGGGTCTGCTTGTTCGAATCGAGGATCGGCCACAGCATCGACATGGTGCCCATGCCGTTGGCGCGCAGCCGGGCGCCCGAGAACGTGTTGATGCAATCCACGCCGGCCGCCTCGAGCAGCTTGGCGACGAGGCCGCTGCCGGCGCTCGCGATGTGGATGGGCAGCCGCTTGGCGACCTTGGCGCGCAGCTTGGACAGGATCTCGGTGCGGGATGTACGCGGGACGATCACGGGAGTGCCTCCGGGAGTCGGGAGTCGGGAATCGGGAACCGGCAGTGGCAGGCCACGTGGCACTGCCCGACGCATCCGGGTCGGCGCGATTCTACGATGGCGGGTCCACCTCGTGCGCGAATGGTCCTGATCCGACCATTTCGTCAGCGGCACGCATGACTTGTCATGACCCCTGGCATCAGGAGCCTGCTCAGGGCCGGATTTTCAAGTCATCAGGCCTGGCACACCACTTGCTTCTACCGGAGGTGCTCCCCCCAGGAGTGTGTTTGTGACGCTGAAGACCCTCGCCCTTGCCTTGCCCTTGGCGCTCGCTCTCGCTGGAGGGCACGCCGAGGCCGGCAACCTCGTGCTCAACGGCAGCTTCGAGAACGGCCTGAACGGCTGGACGTTGACCAACGCCCCCGGCAGTTACTCGGTGGCCACCATTCTCTACGGCGCGGCGCAGCCCTACCCGATGGGCGCGTTCAACGAGGCCGTGCCCACGCACAACGTGCCGACCAGTTCGCCGGACGCCCCCGGCCAGCGCGCGGCCTACTTCGTGTCCGACTTCTCGAACAACGAGACCCTCTCGCAGTTGGTCTACATGACGCCCGGCGTCTACCAGATCGGCTTCAGCACGTACGCGCCGCGCAACGGCTACGCCAATGCGGGGGATGCGGCCTTCGTCGGCCGGATTGCCGGTGTCGACCTGGCCAGCTACAACGTCTCGTCCGGTCCGGTCGGCACGTGGCAGACCTTCGCGGGCACCACCACGATCACGTCGGCCGACTTCTACAACCTGTCCTTCAGCTTCCAGACCAACCGCTTTCCTTCGAAGGACATCGTCATCGACGAGGTCTACGTGATCGAGACCCAGTCGTCGGTCCCCGAGCCGACCACCCTGGCCCTGCTCGGTTCCGCGCTCGTTGGCGCGGGTGTGCTGCGTCGCCGTCGTCGCTGAGTCGCTCAGGCCTCGTGTGACGAGTGCGCGGGCCGCCCGCGTGCTCGTACCCACGGGGCGACCCGACGCTCAGTGGTCGAGGACGTCCCTGGACACGAGGCGCGAGGACCTCCTCGCGCGGCGTCCTTCATTCACGTCAGCGCGTGAGGGCCCTTCCCGGGCGGGCGGCCGTGACCGCGCCGTCGCGCCAGACCGGCGCGCCGTTGACCCACACGCTCCGGACGCCCACCGGCAGGGCGCGGGGCGCCTCGAACGTCGACTGGTCGACGATCGCGGCGGCATCGAACAGGACGAGGTCGGCCTTCTTCCCGACGGCGATCCGGCCGCGGTCGGCCAGGCCCAGGCGGTCGGCGGGGAACGAGGTCATCTTCCGGATGGCCTCCTCGAGCGCGAGCCAGCGCTGCTCGCGCACGAACCGCCCCAGCACGCGCGGGAACGTGCCCGCGCCGCGCGGGTGGTTGTTGTTGACGCCACCGTCGCTGGCCACCATCACCCAGGGCTGCTGGTAGAACGTCTTCAGGTCGGGCTCCGCCATCGTGTGCCCGATGATCCCCACCTCGTCGTCGGCGATGCGGATGAAGAAGTCGATTTCGCTGAGGCCCTCGGCCGCCGCCGCCTCGCTCAACCGCTTGCCCTGGTACTGCGGGTAGCGCGCCAGCCGCGTGAACTGGATGTTCTTGCCGCCGCCCACGTCGTCGAGTGCTTCCTTGACGCTAGCGGGATCCTTGTACTGCTTGTTCGGCACGAGCACCTTCAGGTTCGACTGCCACGCGAGGTACGGGTAGGCATCGGCGGTCACGTCCACGCCGCGGGCGCGGGCCGCCTCGACGAGCGCGACGACCTCGCCGGCCTTGCCCCACACCCCGACGGTGCCGAGCTTGATGTGCGTGATCTGCGCCGGGATGCCCGCCCGCTCGCCGATGGCGATCGTCTCCTTCACGGCGTCCATCACCACGTCGGCCTCGTCGCGGATGTGCGAGATGTAGACGCCCTTGTGCTGTGCCGCCGCCTTCGCGAGCGCCACGACCTCGTCGGTGGCCGCATAGCTGCCGACCACGTACTCGAGGCCCGAGGAGAGGCCGAAGGCCCCGGCCTTCATGCCGGCGTCGACGAGTGCCGCCATGCGCGTCACTTCGTCGGGCCGGGCGACGCGACGGTAGTCGTCGCCCATCACCTGCGTGCGCACGGTGGCATGACCGACGAGCGTCGCCACGTTGACGGTGGACGGCGCCGCGCGGCGCGCCGCCAGGTACGCACCGATGTCTTCCGGCGACGAGCCGTCCGGGCCGACGAGCACCGTCGTGATGCCCTGCGCGACCTGCGTCGCGGCCGCCGGATCCGTCGCCAGTCCGTCGGTCGAGTGGTTGTGGACGTCGATGAAGCCAGGCGCCAGCACCAGCCCGCGTCCGTCGACGACCTGATCGCCGGACTGCGGAGCCTCCGCGCCGACGCTCACGATGGTGTCGCCCACCACGCGCACGTTGGCGGTGCGCAGGGGCGTCCCGGTGCCGTCGGCCACCTGCGCACCGGTGATGACCAGGGCCGTGGGCGACTGCGCGGTCGTGCCCGCCACGCCCCAGACCGCTAGGGCCAGGGCGACCATGCCGATCGAAGCTGCGAAGAGGCGACGCATTCGCACGTAGTCTAGTGGAATCGTGCGCGTGTTCGGACTCCTCGTCGCCCTGCTCTCGTGCGTCGCGTTCGGCGGCGCGCGCGTCCCCCTGCACGCCCGCCAGGACGCACGCGACCCGGTGGTGGTCAAGGTCGTCGGCGAGGGGCACAAGTTGCTGCTCGACGGCGATGGCCGGGTGTTCGGCTGGGGCGACTTCCGCAAAGGGCAACTCGGACCGTCCGGGGGCGCCACGAAGCTCGACGCCGGATACAGCCTGCCGGTGGCGATTGCCCTGCCGGAACGCGCCATCGACATCGCGGCCGCCAGCGACACGTCCTACGCGGTGCTCGAGAGCGGCATCGTGGTGGCCTGGGGTGCCGGATCCAACGGGGCACTCGGCAACGGCGCGGTGCGCGGCCCCGATGCCTCGAAGCCGTGGGAGGGCGGGTCCCCCACCCCCTCGCGGGTCGGCACGCTCACCGAGGTCACCGCCATCGCCGCGGGTGGCAGCAACGCGCTTGCGCTTCACGCCAACGGCACGGTCTCCGCCTGGGGACCGCGGGACGCGGGCCTCATCGGTGACGGGCGCGGGCGCAAGACACACGCCGACCCTCCGGCCCCGATCGCGAGCCTGCCGGTGCGCGTGCCGGGCGTCAGTGAGGCCATCCAGGTGGCGACGCACGGCTCGCACGCGCTGGCGCTCCGCAAGGACGGACACGTGCTGGCGTGGGGCTCCAACGCATCCGGTGCGCTCGGCCGCGAGCCTCGCCAGGAGATCGCCATCGACGCGGCCGCTGAGGTACCCGGCCTCACCGATGTGGCAGCCGTGGCGACCGGCACCGGTGTGTCGCTGGCGATGAAGCGCGACGGCACGGTGTGGGTGTGGGGCGCGAACATGCACGGGCTCTTCGGTAACGGCGACCGGACGGACCCGCCGGGCGTGGGGTACGGCTACGAGTTGACGCCCCGGCGCGTCCCGGGTGTCGCCAACGTCGTGGCCCTGTCGGTCGGTCTCACGGGTCGCCATGCCCTGGCCCTGCTCAAGGACGGCACGCTGCGCGGCTGGGGCAACACCGACTGGGGCCAGATCGGCGCGGGCGTGTCGGGCACGTTCCAGTTGACGCCGGTCACCCCGAAGATCACCGGGGTGGTGCGAGTGATGGCTGCCGGCAACAACTCGTTCGCGGTGCGCACGGACGGGTCGCTCTGGGGGTGGGGCGCCGGCGGACGGACCGAGCACCCGTTCAAGGCCAACACGAAGGTGCCCCAGCGAGTGGACCTCGCGTTGCCCCGCTGACCCTGGTGCCCGCACGCACGCCGCGCAGGCACGGGCCTCAGGGCCAGGCGAGCGCGGCGCCAGTCGCAGCCGCCAGTGCGATCAACAGGCCGCCGACGTACAGGCGGAACGACGGCGCCCCGAAGGCCAGGGCGATGCCGGCCTTGAGCAGCGTGTTGGCCAGCACGCCGATGGCGATGGCGGTGGCCGCGGTCTCGAGGGAAATCGCGTTGGCCACGTCGCGTGCCATCGACAGCGTCAGCGCGTCGACGTCGGTCAGTCCGAGGACGGCCGCGCTGGTGTAGACGCCGACCGCGCCCCCCGTCTCGCGCGCGAGATACACCAGCATCAGCACGCCCTGGAACAGGACGGCCATCTGCATCGCCGAGGCGAGTTGCAGCGGGTTGTCGTCTGGCTGGGCGCGCACCGACGGATCGTCGCGGCGGGCCAGCCAGCCGCCGACGGCCACGGCGAGCCAGGCGACGGCGGCCGGCGCAGCGAGCTCACGGGCCAGCACCGGCGCGAGCGGCGCGTTCAGCACGGCCGTGGCGGCGAGCACGCGCGGATACAGCACGGCGTTGGCGGCGATGGCCCCGACGGCCAGCGGTCGACCGAGCGACGGGTCAACGCGACTCAAGCGGGCGAACGTCCAGGTGACATTGGTCGACGACAGCAGCCCACCGGCGATCCCGCTGAGCAGGTAGCCCTGGCCGGGTCCCACGGCCTTGCGCAACACGTGGCCGAGGAAGCTGAGGCCCGAGAAGAACAACACGAGCGCCCACAGCTCGCGCGGTCGGATCCCGCCGACCGGCCCGTACGGCCCCGCCGGCAGTAGTGGCAGCACCACCAGCGCCATCACGGCGAAGCGCGCCGCCGCCTGCAGATCCATGTCGGCGATACGCCGCACCCACCCATGCAGTCGCGTCTTCTCCACGAGCAGCAGGCTGGCAATCGCGACGATGGCGCTCGCCACGCGCACCTGCCCGAACCCGGAGAGCACGCCTGCCGTGATGACCACGAGGGCCGCGACCTCGGTGGTCCCGTCGACGTCGGCCACGCTGGCCCGCACGTAGCCGGCCACCACGAGACCGACGGCGCCAGCCAGCAGCAGGGCCGCCAGCCAGGTCGCGCCGAGCGTCCAGAGCCAGCCGGACAGCCCGGCGATCAACCCCAGCATCGTGAAGGTCCGGATGCCGCCGAAGTGCGCCTGCGGGCCGTCGGCATGCCCCGACCACTGCCGCTCGACGCCGATGGCGGCGCCGCCGAGCGCGGCGATCAGGAGATGGATGACGTGGGGTGGCAGCACGCCCGGCATTGTCGCGCGTTCCGGTGCGACTGGCGTGCCGTGCGCCGCAGGCGCGAGAAGTGGCACGATGCGCGCCATGACCGACACCGAGCAAGGCCGGGACCTACCCGCGAGGCTCCAGACCCTTGCAGAACGAGCGGCCCGTGCCCTGCTCGAGTCCGATGCCGTGGTCGCCGTACGGTCACCAGCCTGGTGGCGGCGCCTTCCCCGCAAGGTGGCGGTGGTCCTGCTCGTCGTCCTGCTCGCGCTGGCCGGCATCACCTGGCGGCTGGGGGGCCTCACATCGACGGCCGCCTCCCTGCTCCGCAAGGAGACCCGGGTCAACATCCCTGCCAGCGACACGATCCGGCTCCTGGCCGCCCGCGTGCTCGCGCGTCGCACGGTGCCGGCCGACACGCTCGCGGCCCTGGCGCGCCAGGCGCACCTGCTGGAACCCGACGATCCGCTGCGCCCACACGTGCTGACCGCCATCAGCCGCACCACTGGCGTCGACATCCCCGACACCCTGACGCCGCCGGAGGTGCTCGCGCGGGTCGATGCAGCGGCAGCGCGCGCCACCGGACGGACGCTCGGGCCTCGGGGCGTGATCGACTGGCGTCCGCTCGACCCGTACTTCGCGATCACGCTCGACGAACTGTCGGGCGTCTCGGGCGTCCCTCGGGCCGTGGAGGTCTTCAACGGCATGCAGCCGCCGGACGGGCTTCCGTCGAGCGAGTGGTACCTCGACGAGTTGGTCAACGCCTTCGACGACCCGCGCCCCATCCCGTTCGTGATTGTGGCCAGCAGTTCGCGCGACGACTGGGGCCCCGTCGCCATGGCGCCCGACGACGTTCCGCCGCACGCGCGACGCCTGCCGGCGCGCACCATCGGCGAGGCCCTCCGCATCGGTCTGTGGGGATTCGACGCCTACCATCCCGGCGACCCGGCGATCGACCCGCGAACGTGGTGGCAGGAGGTCGCCCGACAGCACGGCCTCCCCTCGTTCGATCCCTGAGCGTCCTGCGGCGCGCAGGGGTGCTCGCCCCCGGGCCGCCCCGCGGCGTGAATGAGCCGCCGGCCTGCGGGCCGTGCCAGACAGGCCTGCCCGCGATCAAGTCGGCTGAGGCAGGGTGCTACACTTTCTCGCCAACACATGAACAGTGTCGATGTCCTGCAGTTGGTGACGGCGTCCTCGTGCCTCACCCTCGCGCTGGTGCATCTGCGCATCTGGTTCGGCGAGCGGACCACCTCCAGTCACCTCGGCTTTGCCATCGTTGCCGTCGGCGTGGCCGGCTTCGCCCTCGCCGAGGCCGGCATGGCGCGCGCCGCCACTGCCGAGCAGTTCGGCGCGATGCTCCGACTGGTCCACCTGCCGATCTTCGCCATGGTGGTGGGCATCATCCTGTTCGTCAGGGACCTGTTCCGCACGGCGCGGCCCTGGCTCGCCCATGTGGCGTGGGTGTCCAACCTGGTCACGCTGGCCGCACTGGGCACCAGTCCGTACGGCGACTACGTAAGCATCCACTCGCTCGAGCGCACCACGTTCCTCGGCTCGGACGTGACGGTTGTGTCGGGCGAGACGAGCGCATGGCACTGGGTCGGGCAGGCCGGCTTCGTCGTGCTCACGGTCTTCGTGGTCGACGCTGCCTGGCCCCTGTGGCGCAGCGGCGATGCACGACTGCGACGACGGGCAACGCTGATCGGCGGCAGCCTCGTGCTGTTCGTCGTCTTCGCCGCCGGCGAGGCGGCGCTCAACTTCGCCGGCATCCTGCAGCGCCCGCTCCTCTCCGCGCCCTTCTTCTTTCCCGTGCTGATGGCGATGGGCTTCGAGCTGAGCGACGACGTGCTGCGGGCCTCCCGCTTGACGCGCGCCCTGCAGGAGAGCGAGTCCGCGTTGCGCGAGGTCGCCTCCGAGGCGCAGCGACTCAGCGGACGGTTGATCCATGCGCAGGAGGAGGAGCGCAGCCGTATCGCCCGCGAACTGCACGACGACCTCTCGCAGCGCCTCGGCGTGATGTCGCTGCAGCTCGACCTGCTTCGGCGCAGCACCGACGTCGCAGCGCGCGACACGCAGGTCACGCGGCTGGCGTCCGACATCAAGGGCATCGCCACCGAGATCCATGCGCTGTCGCACCGACTCCATCCGGCCAAGCTCGACCAGCTCGGCCTGACGACCGCGACGCGCGCCTGGTGCCGCGACATCGGCGTCGAGAGCGGACGGCTCATCGACGTCCGGACGGAGGACGTGCCGGCCAACCTCGCGCCAGACACGGCGCTGTGCCTCTATCGCCTCCTGCAGGAGACGACGCGCAACGTCGCGCGTCACAGCGGCGCGACCAGCATCGAGGTGACGCTCGCGCGCGAGGGCAGCGACCTCAGACTCGTCGTCCGCGACAACGGGCGCGGCTGCGACGTCGCCCGCGCCGAGCGATCCGGGGGCCTGGGCCTGGTGAGCATGCGCGAGCGGGTCCGCTCGCTGGCGGGCACGCTCACCATCGCCTCGTCGCCAGGCTCGGGCACCCGCATCGAGGCGCGTGTGCCGATCGTGCTGCGCGACGACGACGCGCGTGGGGAGGTGGCCGTCCATGCATCCGCGTAGGTTCCGGATCCTGCTGGCCGACGACCATCCGATCCTGGCCGACTCGCTGCGCATGGTGCTGTCGCAGCACTACGACGTGGTCGGCAGCGTCGGCGACGGCCACGCGCTCCTGAAGGCC
>NZ_JBIINP010000028.1:0-42981 GCF_044337415.1 Luteitalea sp. | reverse complement strand
GAGGCGACGGCCCGCGTCCGGGCGCTGCAGGTACGCCGCCCGGTCGGGTGCGGCGCTGTGCAGGCCCAGGGTCTCGAGGCCGAGCGTGCCCAGGGCGGCGCGCAGGGTGGGCACGTCGAGCCGGTCGTGGACCGCGTCGCGCGCCCGCGCATGAGCGAGCGTGAACGCCAGGTGGGTTGCCGTGGGCAGGCTCACGCCGGCCCGGCCCAGCCCGACGTGCGCCGGCGTGTGCCTCCGGAGAGCGCTCCAGGGGTTGGTGACGACCGCGTCGCTCATGTCGATGGCCCCAGGACCCGCGCGAAGGCCGGAGGGACCCCAGTGGGATGCTCGATCAACCGTGCCCCTCCATCGGGGGCAAGGATGGCCATGCGCTCGAGCCAGGCCTCGAACTCCGGTGCGGGGCGCAGGCCGAGCACGCGGCGCACATAGAGCGCGTCATGGAACGACGTGCTCTGGTAGTTGAGCATCACGTCGTCTGCCCCCGGGACCCCCATCACGAAGGTGCAGCCGGCCGCGCCGAGCAGGGTCAGCAGGACGTCCATGTCGTCGGCATCGGCCTCGGCGTGGTTGGTGTAGCACACGTCGACGCCCATCGGCAGGCCGAGCAACTTGCCGCAGAAGTGATCCTCGAGGCCCGCACGCGTGATCTGCTTGCCGTCGTAGAGGTACTCGGGGCCGATGAACCCGACCACCGAGTTCACGAGCAGTGGCGCGAAGTGACGCGCCACGCCGTACGCCCTGGCCTCGAGGGTCTGCTGGTCGCAGCCGCGATGCGCGCCGGCCGACAGCGCACTGCCCTGCCCTGTTTCGAAGTACATCACGTGCGCCCCGCGTTCCTCGCCGAACGTCGCCCCGCGACCGAGGCCGAGCGCTGCCTCGCGAGCCTCGGCCAGCAGCGCCAGTGACACGCCGAAGCTCTCGTTCGTGCCCTGTGTGCCGCCGATGGACTGGAAGACCAGGTCGACGGGCGCGCCACGCTCGATCGCGGCCAGCGTGCTCGTGACGTGGGTGAGCACGCACGACTGCGTGGGGATGTCGTATCGGCGGATGACCGCGTCGAGCATCTCGAGCAGGCGCACCACCTGGGTGACGTTGTCGAGTGCGGGATTGATGCCGATCACGGCATCGCCGGCGCCATAGAGCAGCCCGTCGAGGACGCTGGCGGCGATGCCCGCCAGGTCGTCGGTGGGATGGTTCGGCTGGATGCGGGTGGCCATGCGCCCGGGAAGGCCGATCGTGTTGCGAAAGCGCGTGGTGACGCGTACCTTGCGCGCGACCAGCACCAGGTCCTGGACACGCATGATCTTGGAGACGGCGGCGGCCATCTCCGGTGTCACTCCGCGGTGGACCGACGCCAGCGCGTCGGCATCGGTGGCGTCCGACAGGAGCCATTCGCGGAAGCTGCCGACGGTGTGATGGGCGACCGGCGCGAAGGCGGCGTGGTCATGCGTATCGACGATCAGCCGCGTGACGTCGTCGTCCTCGTACGGCACGACGGCCTCGTCGAGAAAACGGCGCAGCGGCACCTCGGCCAGCGCCAACTGTGCCGCCGCGCGCTCCTCGGCCGTGCGGGCAGCCACGCCGGCCAGTTCGTCCCCGGAGCGTCTCGGCGTCGCCCGCGCGAGCAGCGTGCGGAGGTCGGGGAAGACGTGGCGCGTGCCGTCGACGACGTGGGCGTAGGAAGCCATGTGTCAGTGGCTGTGCGGTTCCCGTCCACGCCGGACGATGAGGAACGACAGCAGTCCCAGTCCCATCATGCCCGTGAACCATGCCGCGATCACGGGATTGAACCACACCATCGTGACCAGGCAGAGGCTGGCCGCGACGAGGGCAAAGCCTGGCACCCACGGGTAGCCGGGGGCGACGAAGGACCGCACGAGCTCGGGCTGCGTCCGCCGCAACCGGAACAAGGCCGCCATGCTGACGATGTACATGACGATGGCCCCGAAGACCGACATCGTGACGATCGAGGCCGTGAGCGTCTGGCCGGCGATGGAGACGACACCATCACTGAAGATGGCGCCGATGCCCACGACGCCCCCGGCGAGGATGGCGACCCATGGCGTGTGCGTGCGTGGATGGACACGCGCCAGCACCGACGGCAGGTAGCCCGCCCGGGCCAGCGCGAACATCTGCCGCGAGTACCCGATGATGATCCCGTGGAAGGAGGCGACCAGGCCGAAGAGGCCGAGCCACAGCAGCATGTGCAACCAGCCGCTGCGCGGGCCGACGACGCGCGCCATCGCCTGTGGCAGCGGGTCGTTGATGTCGGCCAGGGCTCGCCAGTCGCCCACCCCGCCGGCCGCCAGCATCACGCCCGCCGCGAGCGCGAGGAGCGTGAGGATGCCCCCGATGTAGGCGCGCGGGATCGACCGTCGCGGATCACGCACTTCCTCGGCGGCCATGGCCACACCCTCGATGGCGAGGAAGAACCAGATGGCGAACGGCAGCGACGCCACGATGCCCGGCACGCTGGCCATCGTGAAGGTCGAGGCCCCCGCCCAGCCGCCGTTGGCGAAGTGCTCCCAGCGGAAACCGGGCGCGACCACGGCCATGAACACGAGCAGTTCGCCGATCGCCACGAGCGTGACGACCAGCTCGATGCTGGCGGCGATGGCCATGCCCGCGATGTTCAGCGCCATGAACACCATGTAGGCGCCCACGGCCACCCAGCGGGGCTCCAGCCAGTCGTACTGGACGTGCATGTAGGCGCCAATCGCCAGCGCGATGGCGGGCGGCGCGAAGAGGAACTCGACGAGCGTGGCCATGCCCGCGAGCACGGCGCCCGTCGGCCCGAAGGCGCGGCGCGCGTACTCGAACGGTCCCCCGGCATGGGGGATGGCGGTGGTGAGCTCGGTGAAGCTGAAGATGAACGTGGCGTACATCACCGCCACGAACGCCGAGGCCACCAGGAAGCCGAGCGTGCCGGCCGAGGCCCAGCCATAACTCCAGCCGAAGTACTCGCCGGAGATGACCAGGCCGACGGCGATACCCCAGAGCTGGAAGGTGCCGAGCGTCCGTTCGAGGGTGGGCGTCGCCGCCGTGCTCACGCGACGTCGCCGGTCAGGCGCGCACCTGGGTGGAGGCGTACCACTCGAAGGTCCGGCGCAGCCCTTCCTCGAGATGCACCACCGGGGTGTAGCCGAGGAGGCGCTCGGCCTTGCTGATGTCGGCGAGCGAGTCCCGCACATCGCCGACCCGCGGCGGGCCGTACACCGGGTCGACCGTGGCGCCCGTGATGTCCTTCAGCGTGCGATAGACATCGTTGAGCGAGATCCGGCGGCTCGTGGCGACGTTGATCACCTGGCCGCTCGCCTCGTCGGACGCCAGGCAGGCGCGGAGCGCGCCGTCGACGACGTTGGCGACGTAGGTGAAGTCGCGGGTCTGCTCGCCATCGCCGTGGATCGTCGGACTGCGGCCTTCGACGAGGTACCGGATGAAGAGCGACAGCACACCGGAGTACGCCGACGAGGGATCCTGGCGCGGGCCGAACACGTTGAAGTAGCGGATGGTCACGGTCGAGAGGCCATACAGGGCCGTGAACAGTTGCATGTACTGCTCGCCCACCAGCTTCTGGAGTGCATAGGGCGACAGCGGCGCGGTCGGCATCTGCTCGTGCTTGGGCAGCGTCGCCGAGTTGCCGTAGGCCGAGGAACTGCCGGCGTAGACGACGCGGCGCACGCCAGCGTCGCGCGCGGCGACGAGCAGGCTGAGTGTCGCGTCGATGTTGGCGCGGTTGGAGGTGACGGGATCCTCGACCGATCGGGGAACCGAGGGGATGGCGGCCTGGTGCAGCACGTACTCGACGCCCTCGACGGCCCGGCGGGCAAACGCCTCGTCGGCGAGATCGCCCTCGAGGAACTCCACGTCGTCGATGTGCGCGAGGTTGGCTCGCTTGCCGGTGATCAGGCTGTCGGCCACCCGCACCCGCTCGCCACGTGCCCGGAGCGCCTCCACCATGTGCGACCCGATGAAGCCTGCCCCGCCCGTCACCAGATAGAACGCCATCTCGTCCGCGTCTCCTGCGCGTGTCGCGCCAATCCTGCCTGTCCTCATGAACAGTGCAGCAGTCGTCCGGTAAGCCGAATTCTGTCAGCCCACGTGCCCTTGCGGGCCCGCGAGCGGGCGATCATTCCTCTGGGACCGGCATTGCTGACGGCCTCGAGCAACCTACCCGGAGGCTTCGGACGGGCCGTCCTCGAGCGCCTCCCTATTTGGTCTTGCTCCGTGCGGGGTTTTGCCTGCCACGTCCGTTGCCGGCCGCGCGGTGCGCTCTTACCGCACCTTTTCACCATTGCTTGCTGACCTTGCGGCCAACGTCAGCTGTGTGTTTTCTGTGCCACTTTCCGTCGGGTTGCCCCGCCCGGGCGTTACCCGGCGCACTGCCCTGCGGAGTTCGGACTTTCCTCCAGCAGCGAACTTGCGTCCCCTGCCAGCGATCGCCTGGACGACTGCCGCGTCGCGATCATACACGCGGGGTATGGCGTCGTTCCTGTCCCGTGCGGCGTTCGCTGCCTTCGGACAACTGCCGCATCGGGTTGCGGACCTGGAAGAGGCGCTGCTCCTCGAGCACGTCGACGCCGCCCGCCGTGATCGAGAACATGGCCTGGTCCGACTTGGCAGCGAGCCCCTTCTGCACGAGGTACCAGACCGTGAACTCGAGGTGTTCGACCGGGCAGCCGAGCAGGTCGGCGATGTCGGGCAGGAGCAGGCCGGGGCGATGCGGTTCGAGCCGTCGGCGCGAGTAGAGAATCTCGAGCGTGAAGAAGCGGATCTGCCGCTCGGCCGCGAAATCACCGGCGACCTGCGCGCCCTCGGCCACCAGTCGCCAGCGGTCGCGCCGCTGGAGTCCGTAGAGCACGTCGTACTGGGCGCGCTGGACGGGGTCGTTGAGCACCCCGTAGGCCTCGAGAATCTCGCGGAATCGCCCCTCGTTGCCCGTCTCCGGGTGGTCCGGGTGATACCGCTGCGCCAGGAGCCGGAACACGCGCGTGACGGTGTCCGGATCAGCATTGGGGCTGATCTGCAGCAGTTCGTAGTAGTCCTTGACGTCCTGGTCGGTCACCTACGTTCCCCCGGCCGTGGCCCTGCCGGGCTCCTTCCGAGGGAATCGGCACTGGCCGCCACCTGCTGCAGCGCTAGCCGTCGCGCTCCTGGCTGATCTCGTACTGTTCGAGTTTCTTGTAGAGGTTCGAGCGCGGCGTGTCGATGACCTCCGCCGTCTTGGAGATGTTCCAGCCATGTTCCCGGAGCTTCTCGACCAGGAACTCGCGCTCCACCTGCTCCTTGAACTCGCGCAGGGTCGTCGGCTTGGGCGGCGCCGCCCGCGGCGCATCGGCCGGAGGGGGCGCGAGTGGCACCGACGCCTCGGCGAGCGGCGTCTCGGCGCCGAACGCCGGGGCGGCAACCGGCGGCGCTGGCACCGGCGGAGCCTGCACGACTGGGGCAGGCGGAACCGTGCCGTCCACCCGCAGGAACTGCCGGACGTCGGCCACGTCCACGGCGTCGCCGCGGGCCATGATGAGGATGCGCTCGACGGTGTTCTTCAACTCGCGCACGTTGCCCCGCCAGCGGTGCTGCTGCAGGACGGCGAGCGCCTCTGGCGTGAAGCGTCGCGTCCGTCCGCCTTCGGCCGCGAACAACTCGGCGAAGTGCTTCACGAGCAGCGGGATGTCGTCGGGGCGTGCCCGCAGGGGCGGGACGTGCACCGGAATGACGCTGAGCCGGAAGTAGAGATCCTCGCGGAAGGTGCCGTCGGCGATGGCCGCCTCGAGGTCCTTGTTGGTCGCCGCGATGACGCGCACGTCGACCTTGAGCGTTCGCTGCGAGCCGAGTCGCTCGACCTCGCCCTCCTGCAGCACGCGCAGGACCTTGGCCTGCGTCTTCTGGCTCATGTCGCCGACTTCGTCGAGGAAGATCGTGCCGCGGTCGGCCAGTTCGAACTTGCCGATCTGCTTGTCGGTCGCGCCGGTGAAGCTGCCCTTCTCGTGCCCGAAGAGCTCGCTCTCGATGAGTTCCTCGGGGATGGCCGCGCAGTTGACCTGCACGAATCGTTCACGCGCGCGCAGGCTGTTGCGGTGGATGGCGCGAGCAACCAACTCCTTGCCCACACCGCTCTCACCGAGCACCAGCACGGTGGCGTTGGTCGGCGCGGCACGCCCCACGGCGTCGAGCACCTGCATCAACGCCGGGCTCTGGCCAATCAGGTTGTAGCGCGCATCCTCGGCCCCGCGGAGGCGCCGGTTCTCCTGCTCGAGACGGCTGGCCTTGAGGCCATTGCGCACGGTGAGCAGCACCCGCTCGGACGACAGCGGCTTCTCGATGAAGTCCATCGCGCCGAGACGCGTGGCTTCGACGGCGGTCGCCACCGTGCCGTGTCCCGAGATCATGACCACCGGGAGCGACTCGTCGGTCGCCTTCAGCCGGGCCAGGACCTCGAGGCCGTCGAGGCCCGGCATCTTGATGTCGGAGAAGACCAGGTCCGGAGCCTCCGTGCGCGCCATCGCGATGCCTTCCTCGCCGGTAGCGGCAAGCAGGCACTTGTACCCCTCGTACTCGAGGATCATCCGCAGGCTCTCGCGGATCCCCGCTTCGTCGTCGATGACCAGGATGCGTCCGCTCATAGGTGTACAGGCTACAGGCTCCGGGCTACAGGCTGCCGGAGGGCCAGTCGGTGGGAGTGGCCAGGAGGCGCAGGAGAGTGGCTTCGTCGCCGATCGGCACGCCGAGGTCGCGGGCCTTGGCGAGCTTGCTGCCGGCGTCGTCGCCGGCGATGACCAGCGACGTCTTCTTGCTGACCGACCCGGCGACCTTCGCGCCGAGGGCGATCAGGCGCTCGGTGGCGTCGTCTCGGGTCAGGCTGTCGAGCGCGCCGGTGAGCACGACGGTGCGCCCCTCGAGCGGTTTCGGACCCTGCCCTTCGGGCACCGGCGTGCCCATGTTGAGGCCGGCCGCCGCGAGCCGGTCCATCAGGCGTCGGGACTCGGACGCGTCGAAGAATCGGCGCACGGAGGCTGCCACCACGGGGCCGATGTCGGGCACGGCCTGCAACTGCTCGACGGTGGCGCCCGCGAGCACGTCCATGGTGCCGAATGCGGTGGCCAGCGCCTGCGCGCCGCGCTCGCCGACATGGCGGATGCCGAGGCCGAACACCAGTCGCCACAGGTCGTTGCGCCGGCTGTTGTCGATCTGCGTGACGAGCGCGGTTGCCGACTTCTCGCCGAACCGACGCGGCGTGAGTGTCCGCACCAGCGCGTCGTCGTCGCCGGCCTTCTTGCGGGGCTGCGCCTCGAACCTGAGGTCCGCGAGTCCCTCGATGGTGAGGTGGTAGAGGTCGGCGAAGTCGCGCACGAGTTCCAGCGACACGAGCTTGTCGACGAGCGCCTCGCCGAGCCCGTCGATGTTCATGGCGCGCCGCCCGGCGAAGTGCTCGAGGCTCCGGCGCAGCCGCGCCGGGCAGCTCGGGTTCGGGCACCGCCACACGACCTCGTCCTCGGGCCGTTCGAGCGCACTGTCGCAGACCGGGCACTGCGTCGGCATCTCGAACGCGGCCAGCCCCCCGGGCCGTCGCGACAGGATCGGCTTGACGATCTTCGGGATGACGTCGCCGCCCTTCTCCAGCAGGACATCGTCGCCCGGGCGGATGTCCTTGCGACGAATCTCCTCCTCGTTGTGGAGGGTCGCGTACTGGATGGTCGAGCCGGCGAGGAACACGGGCTCGAGCACGGCGAGCGGCGTCACCGCCCCCGTGCGGCCCACCTGGACGTCGATGCGGATCAACCGCGTGGTGGCCTGCTGCGCGGGGAACTTGTACGCGGTGGCCCAGCGGGGGAACTTCGAGGTGAAGCCAAGGCGTTCGCGCTCGTCGCGCCGGTCCACCTTGATGACGATGCCGTCGGTGTCGAACGGCAGTTGCTGCCGCGTGTCGGCCCAGGAGGCGCAGAAGGCCTTCACGGCCTCGATGCCCTCGCACCGCGCCCAGTGCTTCTCCACCGGCAAGCCCCAGGCGCCGAGCGCGCGCATCAGGTCGGCGTGCGTGGCCGGGAGTCCGTCTCCGGTCGCTGGATCTGGTGCGGCGCCGTCATTGCCCACTTCCGACTGCCGACTGCCGAGGTCTTCGTCCCTCACCGCGTGGTAGAAGAACGCGCGCAGCCCGCGCCTCGAGACCAGCGCGGGGTCCAGGTTGCGCAGGGTGCCGGCGGCGGCGTTGCGGGGATTGGCAAACAGGGGCTCGGCCTCGGCCTCGCGCTCCTCGTTGAGTCGCTCGAAGGCCTGTCGCGGCAGGTAGATCTCGCCGCGCACCTCGAGCCGTCCGGCGGGCGCCTGCTTGAGCCGCAGCGGAATCGCCTGGATGGTGCGGACGTTGCTCGACACGTCCTCGCCCACCACGCCGTCGCCTCGGGTCACGCCACGCTGGAACACGCCGTCCTCGTAGGTCACGGCGATGCTGAGGCCGTCGATCTTCAGCTCGGCCACATAGGCGATCGGCCCCTCGCTGCCGAGCCCCTTGCGGACACGCTCGTCGAAGGCGTCGAGGTCCTCGTCCGTGTAGGCGTTGTCGAGGCTGAGCATCGGCCGCAGGTGCTGGGCCGTGTCGAACCCGTCGGCAGGGCGTCCGCTCACCCGCTGGGTCGGCGAGTCTTGCGTGATCAGGTCAGGATGCGCGGTTTCGAGGTCGCGCAACTCGCGCACGAGGGCGTCGTACTCGGCGTCCGAGATCTCCGGATCGTCGAGGACGTAGTACCGCTCCTCGTGGTGTCTGATGCGCGCGCGGAGCGCGTCGATGCGGTCAGCGGGCGCGGGCATGCGCCTGGGCCTAGCGATCGCGGGCGAGCACGTAATCGGCGAGTCCGGTGAGCGCGTCGCGCTCCCGACTTTCCGGGAACGAGGCGAGCTGCTTGCGGGCCTGCTCGACGTACTCCCCGGCGCGGCGGGTGACCTGCGGGATGATGTCGTACTCGCGCAGGAGGCCGAGCAACTGCCGCCAGGCCTCCTCGCTGATGTCGGCGTCGCGCACGACCTGCTCGATGATCGGTCGGGCCTGCTCCGGCGCGCGGTCGCGCAGGAGGATGATCGGCAACGTGAGCTTGCCCTCACGGAGGTCGCTGCCGATGGGCTTGCCGAGCGCGGCCTGGTCGGCCGTGTAGTCCAGCAGGTCATCCACCAACTGGAAGGCGATGCCGAGGTTGAACCCGTAATCCCACAGGGCCTGTTCCTGGGCAGGCGTGATGGTGCCGACCATCCCGCCGATCTTCGACGAGCCGGCGAACAGGTAGGCCGTCTTGCGCCGGATGATGTCGAAGTGCTCGTCCTCGGTGATCTCGGTGTCGCCGTTCTTGGTGAGCTGGTAGAGCTCGCCCTCGATCATCTTGAGCGTGATGTCGCACAGCACGCGGAGGACGTCGATGCGGTCGTACTGCAGCGCCATGCCGAGCGACTTGATGTAGAGGTAGTCGCCGAGCAGGACGGTGACGTCGTTGCCCCAGCGGGCGTGGACGGCCAGGCGGCCGCGACGCAGTTCCGAGTCGTCGATGATGTCGTCGTGGACGAGGGTCGCCGTGTGGATGAACTCGATGACCGAGGCGTACAGCACGGCCATGTCGCTCTTGTCGTGGCCGCCGGCCAGCCGGCTCGCCATCAGCATCACGGCCGGGCGCACGCGCTTGCCGCCGGTGTTCTGCAGGTACTTCCCGATCTCGGGGATCAGTTCGACGCGCGAGTCGATGTGCCGGAGGAAGGCCTGGTTGACGCGTTCCAGGTCGTCCCTGACGGGCTCGAACAGCTGCGCTAGATCAGAGGGAGACGAGGAAGGCTGCACGTGCGAAACCTCAGGAATCTCAACACATTAGGGTAGCGCTGTCAACGAGCGCTACCTGTGGGGGGCAAGGCCGAACATCGCCTCGGCATTGGCCATCGCCTGCGCCGCAGCGTCCTCGACCGACAGGCCCCGGACGCGTGCCACCGTCTGCAGCACCCGGACCACCCGGGCCGGCTCGTTGCGCCCGCCGCGTTGCGGCGCGGGCGACAGGTACGGGCTGTCGGTCTCGACCAGCCAGCGGTCGGCCGGCACCCAGGCCGCCACCTCGCGAATCGACTCGGCCCGCGGGAATGTGGCGATCCCCGAGAACGACAGGTGGAAGCCTCGCGCCACCGCGGCCTCGGCCAGGGCCATGTCTCCCGTGAAGCAATGGAACACGCCCCGGGACCGCCCGCCGCCCGCCGCGTCGAGCACCGCCAGCGTGTCGGCGTCGGCCTCGCGCGTGTGGATGACGATGGGCAGGTCGCGAGCCACCGCCAGGGCGACCTGGGCGGCGAACACGGCCTGTTGCCGCTCCCGCGGCGCGAAGTCGTAGTGGTAGTCGAGACCGATCTCCCCGACCGCCACGGCCGCTACCTCGTCGAGCGCGCCGGACACGAGCGCCGCCACATCTGCCGGCTCCACCTTCGCGGCGTGGTGCGGATGCACGCCCGCCGTGAACTGCACCGGCGGCCACGCCGCCCGCACACTCGCCACCCTGTCGAATTCGACGCGGGTGGTCGCGTCGAGGATGCAGATGGCGCCCACGAGGCCAGCCGCCCGCGCCCGGTCGGCGACGGCCGCGAGGTCCTCGACGAACTCGTCGCCGGCGATGTGGCAGTGGGTGTCGATCAGCATCTGGATCCGGCAGTCGGGAGTCGGCGGTCGGCAGTGGACAAAGTCAGGAGTTCAGAAATGCAGAACTTCATCGCCGCCATCGCGCGTTCGACGCCTGGCGCTGACGGTGAAATTCTGAAATTCGCAATTCTGAAATTCTCAACGGATACGCGTGCCGGGCGCGGGCGGGGTCTCGAAGGACACCAACTGCGCCTTGCCGTCGGTGTCGGCGGCCAGGACCATCCCGTGCGACACCAGCCCCATCATCGGGCGCGGCGCGAGGTTGGCGACGAAGGCGATGGTCCGGCCGACGATGGCGTCGGGCGCGTACGACTCCGCGATGCCCGCCAGGATCGTGCGCTCCGACGCCGGCCCGTCCTGCACCGTGAGCTTGAGCAGCTTCTTGGACTTCGGCACGGCCTCGGCGGCAAGCACCTTGCCGACCTTCAGTTCGACCTTCATGAAGTCGTCGATGGTGATGACGGCCGGTTCCTCGCTTGTTGCAGGCGGCGCGGCAGGCGTCGGTGCGGCGACGGCAGCCACCGGCGCGGTGTCGGCCGGTGCGACGGGGGTGCTGGGAGGAACGGGCGGCGTTGCGTCGGACACGGAAGAGGCTCCAGGCTTGGCTGTGGCGGCGGACGGCACCGACGCCGGGGGAATCACGGATGAGGACTCGGCGCGCGGCCACAGGGCCTCCCCTGCCGACACGCTGCGCACGCCCTCGGCCCGCCACGTGCCATCCGTGTCGAGTCGGCGTGAGGCCACGGGCGCGGAGTCGCCGAGCCTGGCGAGGATGGCCTGCGACGAGGCGGGCATCACCGGACCGAGCAGCACGGCCGCCAGCCGGACGCTCTCCGCGGCGGTGAACAGCACCTCGTCAAGCGCGGCCGCGTTGGCGGGATCCTTGGCCAGCGTCCACGGCGCGCGCTCGGCCAGGTACTCATTGGTGGCGTCGAGCAGGCGGAAGACCGACGCGACGCCCTGATGCAACGCGTAGCCCTCCATGGCCGTCCGGTACTCGGTCACGGTCGTGGCGGCCAGGTCGCGCAGGCGCGAGGGGGAGCCGGTCGGCGCCAACTGCCCCTGACGGTACCGCGCGCCCATCGCGGTGACGCGGCTCACCAGGTTGCCGAGGTTGTTGGCCAGGTCGGCGTTGTAGCGCTCCTCGAAGCGCTCGAACGTGAAGTCGCCGTCGGCGCCGTACGGAATCTCCTTGGTGAGGAAGAGGCGCAAGGCGTCGGCCCCGAAGCGCTGGGCGGCCTCGAGCGGATCGACCGCCGTCCCGAGCGACTTGCTCATCTTCTCGCCGCGCAGATGCACCCACCCGTGCCCGAACACCTGGCGTGGCACCGGCAGCTTCGCGCTCATCAGCATCGCCGGCCAGATGACGCAGTGGAAGCGCGTGATGTCCTTGCCGATGACGTGCAGGTCGGCCGGCCACCACGTGTCGAAGAGCGCGGGATCGGTCCCGAGGCCCACCGCCGACGCGTAGTTGATCAGCGCGTCGAACCACACGTAGACCACGCTCGACGGATCGGTCGGCAGCGGGATGCCCCACGACTGGCCGGCGCGGCTGATCGAGATGTCCTCGAGGCCAGCCTCGAGCAGGCTCAGGATCTCGTTGCGCCGGCTCTCCGGCTGCAGGAAGTCCGGGTGCTCGGCAAAGTGCGCGCGCAGACGGTCCCGATAGGCCGACAGCCGGAAGAAGTGGTTGCGCTCCTTGATCCAGTCCGGCTTGGTCCGGTGGATCGGGCACAGCCCCTCGACGAGGTCCTTCTCCTGCTTGAAGGCCTCGCAGCCGACGCAGTACCACCCTTCGTAGTCGGACTGGTACAGGTCGCCGGCATCGGCGATGCGCCGCACGATCGTCTCGACCGCCGCCCGATGGCGCGGCTGCGTCGTCCGGATGAAGTCGTCGAAGGAGAGGTCGAGTGCACCCCAGACTTCGCGGAACTGCTGCTCCATGTCGTCGCAGTAGGCCAGCGGGTCCTTGCCGAGGTCGCGCGCCCGCCGGAACACGTTCTGCGAGTGCTCGTCGTTGCCCATCACGAAGTGGGTGTCCACTCCGCTCAGGCGCTTGTAGCGAGCGATGACGTCGGCCGTGATCTTCTCGTAGGCGGTCCCCAGGTGCGGACGGCTGTTGACGTAGTCGATGGCGGTCGTGAGGTAGAAGCGAGGCATGGTCAGTCGTCAGCGCGTCAGCTTGCCGAGGTCGCGAAGGCTGCAGTAGGTCGAGTCGCCCAGGATCACGTGGTCGACCACTGCAATGCCCATCACCTCGCCGGCCGCGACCATCCGTTGCGTGAGCGCCAGGTCTTCCGGGCTCGGCAACGGGTCACCGGACGGGTGATTGTGGAACAGCACCAGTGCGGCCGCCCCCGCCAGCGCGGCCTCGCGGAACACGTCCCGCGGGTGCATCGTGGCGGCGTCGGCCGTGCCGCGCGTGAGCACGCGTGCGTGCAGCACGCGGTGGCGGGCGTCCAGCAGGAGCACGCCGCACTGCTCGACGTCGGCGCTGGCGAACCGCGGCAACAGATAGCGAGCCGCGTCCACCGGCGCTGCCACCTGCAGCCGCGCGGGCGCGGCCCGCACGACGCTCCGGCGCCCCAGTTCCACCGCCGCCACGATCCGGCCGGCGGTGACCGGCCCTACGCCCCGCCGTCGCAACGCCGCCGGCGGTACTCTGGACAGGCCTCGCAGCCCACCCAACTCGGCCATGAGGCGATTCGCCACATCCAGAGCCGTCGCGCCGCCGTGGCCGTGCCCGACCACCAACGCCAGCAACTCGTTGTCGCCCAGCGCCCCCGGCCCGTGAGCGGCCAGCTTCTCCCGCGGCCGATCCTCCGGCGTCAGCGTCCGCACGCCCGGCTCCGTCCGGCACCCGGCACACAGGCCGAGCCCCACATGCTACTACGCCCTCTCGGTATACTCCTGCGCATGTTCGATCGTCCTCGCACGGGCCGTCCCGTGCTGCGCGCCCTCGTTCCGGCGCTGGTACTCGCCGCTGCGGCTTGCGCGTCGCCGCCGCAGAAGGAAATGGATCAGGCCGAGGGCGCCATCGCCACGGCCCGCGCCACGGGCGCGCCCCAGTACGCCGCCGCGGAGTTCACGGCCGCCGAGGATGCGCTCCGCCGCTCCCACGAGGCCGTCGCCCAGCGCGACTATCGCCAGGCCCTCAACCAGGCGCTCGACGCGCGCGAGCGCGCGCAGAACGCCGCGCGTGAGGCCGCCGACAAGAAGGCGGTCGCGCGCGGCCAGGCCGAGCGCGCCATCACCGAGGCCGAACTGGCCCTCGCCACGGCGCAGCAGCGCCTCGGCGCGGCCGTGGCCGCCGGCCCGGCGACCGGACGACGGGCGGCCTCCGCCCTCGCCGGGTTCAAGGCCCTCCAGGACGTCATCACCGCTGGGGAAACGGGCTTGCAAGAAGCGCGCTCGCAACTGCAGGCGCAGCGCTTCGCCGACGCGCTCGCCACGGCGACGCCGCTGACGTCGCAGATTCGCGCCGCGACCGTGGCATTCGACCAGGAACGGACGGCTGCGCCCCCTGCGCGGCCGGGTCGGCGCAGCCGGTAACCGGCACGTCGGCGTGCAGGAACTGCCACAGTCGCGTCCCGGGAAGGACGCAGGTTCCGCGCCTCAGAACAGGAGCGGACCGATCAGGCCGAGCACGCTGACGATGGCGACGAAGCCCGCCACGTCGAGCCAGAAGCCGTAGCGCATCATGGCGCCGATCGGCACGTGGCCGCTGCTGTAGACGATGGCGTTGGGGGCGGTGGAGATGGGCATCATGAAGCCCATCGAGGCGCCGAGGGTGGCGCCGAGTGCCGGCAGCATCGGGTCGACCTTCGACGCCGTCGCCACCGCGATCGCGACCGGGACGACCATGTTGGCCGACGCCGTGTTCGACGTGGTCTCCGAGAGCAGGATCGCGACGCCGGTGAAGACGGCGGTCAGCAGCATCGGCCCGGCCCCCGGGAGCCACGCGGTCATGCCCTCCCCGAGCGACCGCGCCAGGCCCGTCGAGAACGCCAGGTCGCCCATCGCCAGTCCCCCGCCGTACAGCAGCACGATGCCCCAGTCGATTCGGGCGGCCTCCTCCCAGGTGAGGGTGAAGCGGCGGGCATTCCAGTGCACGGGCAGCACGAACAGCAGGATGGCCCCGAGCATCGCCGCCACGCCCTCCGGCACGGACGTCATGTAGGCCCTGGCCAGCGCCGAGTCCGCGGCGCCCATCAGGGCGAGGACGCCAGGGAACGTCCAGAGTCCGACCGTGATGGCGAACGCCAGCATCACGTTGCGTTGCGCGCGGGTGATCGGCCCGAGGCGCTCGAGTTCTTCACGGACGATGCGGGCACTGACCTCCCCCACCTGCACGCCGCGCGTGCTCGTCCGGGTGAAGTACACGGCCAGGAACGCGAAGAGGATCAGCACGAGCGGGACACCGATCGCCATCCAGCGGAAGAAGCCGATGTGCGTCCCGGTGATGCGCTCGATGAGGCCGATGCCGATCAGGTTGGGCGGCGTGCCCACGGGCGTCGCCATGCCGCCGATGGAGGCCCCGAACGACGTGATGAGCATCATCGCCGTCGCAAAGCGTCGCAGTGCCTCGTCCTGCCCCGACACGCCGCGGCGCAACTGCGCGACGATCGAGACGCCGATCGGGAACATCATCGCCGTCGTGGCGGTGTTGCTCATCCACATCGAGATGCTCGTGCCGACCAGGCCGTACATGACGAGGATGCGCGCGCCACTCGTCCCCACCCACGGCGAGGCCAGCGCGGTGAACGCGATGCGCCGATCGAGGCCGTGCACGAACATCGCCTCGGCGAGGATGAAGCTGCCGATGAACAGGAAGATGATGGGGTCGGCGAAGGGCGCCAGGGCCGACCGCGCGGGCGCGATCTGGCAGACGATGGCCAGGACCGGCCCGAGAACCGCAGTGACGGCCATCGGCAGGGCTTCGGTGATCCAGAGCACGACCACCATCGAGAGGATGGCGGCGAGCCGGTGCGGGGCGGTCTCGAGCGGGAGGGGGCTGACCCACACGAGCGCGAACACCAGAGGCCCCAGGAAGAGTCCCCAGGTGCGTCGGCGCCGGTTGAACGCTTCCTCGGCCGGCGAGTAGGTCTCGACGGCGCCGATGGCCTCGTGCAGCGTCCTCACGCCAGCCAGGTGCCTTCGCAGATGACGTCTGCCCAGCCGGTCAGGTAGACGCCGTCCTCGCGCCAGTCCACCCGTTGCCGCCCTCCCGGCGCCACCACGTCCAGACGCCGTTCGGCGCCTCCGTAGGCCGCTGCGGCCACGGCCGCGGCACAGGAACCTGTGCCCGACGAGTGCGTGGGCCCGACGCCACGCTCGTAGATCAGGATCTCGACCTCCGTCGGGCTCACCACATGCGCCAACTCGACGTTCACCGCGTCCGGAAAGGCCGGGTGTCTCTGCAACGCCGCGCCGACCCGCAGCATCTCGCGCGTGTCGAGCGCCTCCACCAGCCACACGGCCTGGGGATTGCCCATCCACAGCGTCACGAGCGACAGCGAGTCACCGTCGACCTCGACGTCCTGCCGCGTCAGGCGCTCGGGTTGCCCCATGGCGGCGCGGAACACCGGCCGGTGCTGTTCGTCGCGCGACAGCAACTCGAGCGTCTTCGTTCCGGCGTCGGTGTCGATGACCAGGATGGCGCCCGGTGTCGCACCCTGCTGCCGCGCCAGCAGCGCGGCGAGCCCGCGGACCCCGTTGCCCGATACCTCCGCGATGGAGCCATCGGCGTTGAAGAGCCGCATCCGCGCCCCGCCCCGCCGCTCCTCGAACAGGATCAGGCCGTCGGCGCCGACGCCGGTCGTCCGCGCACACATGTCCCGGGCGAGATCGGGCAGGTCGTCGCTGACGACGTCGGCGAACGCGGCGTACAGGAAGTCGTTGCCGTAGGCGTGGGCTTTCCAGAAGTGCATTGCGAGTCGTCCGGGTACCGGGTGCCGGGCTCCGGGTACGGAGGCCCAGGCGCGCGGTCGGCACAGCGTGTCAGAACTGCTTGCGGCTGTCGAGGAGCAGCGTGACGGGACCGTCGTTGACGAGGGCGACCTGCATGTCGGCCTGGAAGATGCCGGCCTCGACGGGCAGGCCGAGGGCCCGCCATGCCGACAGGGCGCGCTCGTACCAGGCGCGTGCCTCGTCCGGGCGTGCGGCGCCGTCCCACGACGGGCGGCGCCCCTTGCGGCAGTCGCCGGCGAGCGTGAACTGTGACACCACGAGCAGGCCTCCGCCGACCTGCGTGATGTCGACGTTCATCCGGCCCTCGCCATCCGCGAAGACGCGCACGGCCGCGGTCTTGTCGACGATGTAGGCCAGGTCGGCGTCGCTGTCGCCCACCTCGATGCCGAGCAGCACGAGGAACCCGACGCCGATCTCGCCGACCACCTCGCCGTCGACCGTCACCGAGGCCGACCGCACGCGCTGCAGGACGGCCCTCACGACAGGCGCGACGTCGTCGAGGCGCCGGTGCGGCGCAGCACGGGCAGGGGTTGCGTGGCCCCCCTCGCCCCACCGTCCTCGTCGGCATCGACGGCCCCGCCGCGGGCGATGGCGTCGAGTGGGTTGAGGCGGCGATCGAGCAGGTGCCGCGGGTGCACGTTCTGGATGGCCTTGAGCATCGACGCCTTGATGCCGGGATGCTCGCGTTCGAGATCGCCGATGAGGCGCTTGAGCCGCTGGCGCTGCAGGCCGAGGTCTCCGCAGGCCGGGCAGCAGCACCCGACGATCGGCAGCTCGGATGCGAGCGCGAAATCGAGGGCTTCCTGCTCCGACACGTACACCAGGGGGCGAATCACGACGTGCCGCTCGTTGTCGGAGACCAGACGGGCGGGCATCGCCTTGAGCGCGCCGCCGAAGAACAGGTTCAGGAGCAGCGTCTCGATGAAGTCGTCGGCGTGGTGGCCGAGGGCGATCTTGGTGGCGCCCACCTCGTCGGCGATCCGGTACAGCACACCTCGGCGGAGACGCGCACAGAGGGAGCACGGCGTCGCGTTGGCCTCGAGCAGGTCGTCCATGACCTCACCAATCTCGGTGTGCTCGATGCGGATCTCCCAGCCGCGCTCCTCGCAGGTCTTCCTGATGACGTCGTGCTTGAAGTCCTTGTAGCCCGAGTCGACGTTCACGGCGATCACCGAGAACGGGAACGGCGCACGGCGACGAATCACGTCGAGGATCTGGAGCAGTGCCCAACTGTCCTTGCCCCCCGACAGCCCGACCATCACCCGGTCGTTGGGCTCGATCAGCCGGTGCTCGATCGAGGCGCGCGCGACGGCCTTGGCGATGCGGGATTCGAGGGAGGAGGCGTAGGACATTGGCGGCTCACTGGCGATGGTAATGCTGCGATGCTGCGATGCCGAAATTCCGCAAGGTCGAAGGCCGAAGGCGGAAGGCCGAAGATTGAAGGCGCAAGTGGCAAAGGGCGCCGATTGGCTCGAGGCCTGCGACATTCCGGCATCGCAGCATCGCAGCATTCCAGGCACCGGCCGCTCAACGAGCGGCCGGTGCCTGGTACCTGTCGTCGCGGTACAGGGGCCGGATGCGGATCCGGGCGCCCAGGAACCGGCGATCGTTCACGCCCTCGTCGAACAGCGGGATGAAGCCCTCGCTGGCCGAGATGGACACGGCGTACACCCGGTTGAGTGGCTGCCCGGGGATGGCCTTGTACGGAAAGCCTTCGGGCATCTTCACCCGCACGACCTGCCCGCTCTTCGCGCCCGGCGCCACCTGGATGCGCTCGGCGCCCGAGTCGATGCGCACCACGGGCGCCGCGGCGCCCGTCGCCACCTCGACCTCGAGGGCGTCGATGGCCAGCGAGGTGAAGGCGCCGTCGGGATGCGGCCGGGCCGGCGCGCGCAGGATGATGTCGGCCCGCGACTCGCCGCGCACCCAGAACCACTCCCCCTCGCGTCCGTACGCGTTGTCGTCGAGGAAGTACGCCTGCACGGGCGGATCACCGGCCAGCGGCTGCTTGGCGCGCGAGGGCGTGACGTTCACCGGGATGTCGTTGACCAGCGACAGCTCGATCGGCAACCAGCGGAACGCACCGTACTTGGGGTGCGTGGCGGGGTTGAACGACGTGTAGAACGGGTTGGCGATCAGCTGGGCGGTGAACAGGCCCCCCACCAGCGCAGCCACGACGGCCGAGCGCACGGTGACGGCCGCAGGCACCAGGAAGAGGAACAGCGCGTAGTACCCGAGGAAATAGCGATTGCCGACCGGCCCACCGCCGCCCGAGTACGTGAACGGCATGTAGATGAGGATCGACACCGACGCCAGGACGAGGGCCAGCACGACCAGCCACTGGAACGGCTCGCGGCGCTGCCGTCCGGCCAGCAGGAAGAGCGCCAGCGTGAGCATGCCCGGGAAAAAGTACGGCACGAGCCCGGTGTGGCGGCCCACCAGGAAGTACACGACGTTGTGTCGGAGCACGGTGGTCAACGCGTCGCGGTTGAAGATCACGTCGGTGAGCAGCCCGTCGGTCGCGCGCACGATACCCGTGCTGTCGAACGTGGCGTCGGGCGTCATGAACGGGAACCGTCCGTAGAAGGTCGAGCGGTCTGCCCCACCGCCCTGGTAGTTCATGTCGCCGCTGCTGATCCCGTTGATCAGGAAGAGGCCCCCCGTCGCTGCCACGAAGGCGAGGCTCACGAGCGCCACCCGGCCCCACTGCCGTCGCAACAGGGCGAGCCAGAGGACGGGCGCGGCAGCCAGCACGTTGAGCGGCTTGGAGAAGGTCGCGATGCCGAGCAGCGCGCACGCGATGACGTCGGACCAGGGCGAGCGCAGCAGCCGTCCCCAGCGATCGAGCCAGGTCCCCGTCGGCACCGCAGCCGGCGCCACTTCCTTGTAGGCCCAGAAGAAGAGCCCCAGCAGCACGAGGGCGAGGTTGAAGAGCTCCGGCGTGAGCCACACGAAGTACACGGGTGCCGCCGACGCGAACAGGAACACGACCGCATACGCGAGCGCGGCGGCCGAGGACGACCTGGCGCGCACGAAGGCGTAGGTGGCGCCGAAGCACGCGGTGAGCAGCAGCGCATGCAGCACGAGGAAGCCGTTGGTGCCCGCGAGCGCGATGAACGGCGCCGCAAACAGCGGGTACACGAACGACTTGCCGTAGTACAGGCGATCGGCGCGTGGGTCAGGCCCCTTCACCCAGCGCACGAACGGCGGGCGGCCCTGCCAATCGAGGCGCACACTGCGCCCGCGCTTGAGAAAGATGCCCTCGGGGCCGCTCGGGAACTCGCGATACACGCGCACCAGGTCGCGCCGCTGGAACTGCAGGTCCCAGTCGCTGGCCAGGCTGTGGCCGATGCTGTAGTAGGTCGCCTCGTCGCTCTGGAAGCCGAAGGCGACGACAGGAAACTTCACCGACAGGGCGAACCCCAGGAGCAGGACGCCGAGGATCAGCGTCGCGACCGCGCCGGGGTCGCTCCACAGGCGCCCGAGCCGGGCCGCCCGCGGCACGTTCACGGCTGCGCTCCCGGGGCACTCGCGCGGTGCGGCGGCGACGGCGGACCGCTGTCGAGGAACGACAGGTCCTCGCGCAGCAGGCCCTGACGCTTCGTCGGCTTCGACACGCGCGCCATCAGCTCGTACAGGCGCTCCATCTTCCGCACGTACGCGGCGATGTCGTACCGGCGGCTCGTGCGCTGCGCCTCGGCGCCCAGCGCCGCGCGCCGCGCCGGGTCGCGCTCGAGGGCGACCACGGCATCGGCAATCGCGCGTCCGTTCTCCTTCGGCACGATGATCGCGTCGACCTGGTCGCAGAGGATGTCGCGCAGGCCGTCGGCGTCTGTGGAGACGATCGGCTTGCCCATGGCCAACGCCTCGAACGACGTGAGCGGCGTGCCTTCCCACAGCGACGGGAACACGACCAGGTCGTAGGCCGACAGCACGGCCGCGACGTCGCGCTGGAAGCCGAGGAAGTGCAGGCGATCGGTGATGCCGAGTTCCCGGGCCTGCGCCTCGAGTTCCTCGCGCAACTCGCCCTCGCCCGCGATGTACACGTGCGCGTCGGGAATCTGCTCGACGATGGGCTTGACCGCCTCGACGAGGAAACGGTTGCCCTTGGCCGGCATGAGGCGCGTGACGGTGCCCACGGCGAAGGTACCCGGCGCGATGCCGAGCGCCGCACGCGCCGCCGCAATCTCCTGCGCGCTCCTCGTGCGACCGAACTCGTCGAGCGGTGCGCCGAGGTACACCACCTTCATCTTGTCAGCCGGGATCTTGCGGGCCCGCACGGTGAACTCCGCCGTCGACGCCGACACGGCGATCGCCAGGTCCGTGTAGGGGGCGAGGAGCGAGTCGGCGACCTGCTGGAACCACGGCGTGGTCGTGTGGTTCGCATGCTCGTGCAGCAGGACGGCGGTGCCGCGCATCGCCGCCGCGATGCGCCCGAAGGTCGTGGCCCCGTACCCGTGCAGGTGGAGCACCTGCGTGCCCTTGCGGTCCATCACCTTCAGGAGCGCCGTGAGCGTCGCGGGATCGAACTTGCCCTTGTGGAGATACGTGACGTCGATGCCGAACTGCTCGAGCGTGTCTTCCGACGTGTCCTTCTTCCGAAGGCTCACGAGCGACACGTCGAACCGCGTCGCGTCGAAGCGCGGCAGCGTCCAGGCAAAGAGCCGCTTCACGCCATGCATGCGCGATCCCTCCCAGCCGAGGTGGTCGCACACGTGCAGTACCGACAGCTTCTCGCTCACAACAGTCCCTGGGCGCGGTACCACGCGATGGTCCGGCGGATGCCCTCCGGAAGGTCGACGACCGGCGCAAAGCCGATCTCGGTGCGGGCGCGCGTCGTGTCGAAGGCGCGGCTCTTGGTGTAGAAGTCCACGCGCCGTCGATACAGCGGGGGCTGCACGCGGAACGGGACGCACACGGCTTCACAGGCCGCGCCAGCCAGCCAGAACGGCCACACCGGGAAGTGCACCGGGAGGGGCGCGACCTTGAGCTCGGCCGCGATCATGGCCACCAACTCGTTCAGCGTGGTGTACCGGGGACCGCCGAGGATGTAGGTGCGCCCGGCCGCCGCCGGCACCTCGCCGCACAACCGGAAGCCCTCGCAGAGGTCGTCGATGTACGTGAGGTGGTAGAAGACTTCACCCGAGCCCAGCACGGGGAACCGGCGACGCGAGATGCCGCGAAACATCTTGAGGAAGCGCATGTCGCCCGGCCCGTAGATGCCGATGGGACGGGCGACGACGACCTCGATGCCCCCCTTGCGTCCCTCGCCGGTCGCGAGGCGCTCGCCTTCCAGCTTGGTCAACTGGTACACGTCGCCCGGGTTGAAGGGCGCGTCTTCGTTGGCCGGCGGCCTGGCCACGTGTCCGTGGACTCCGCCCGTGCTGCAGTGCACCACGCGGCGTGCGCCAGCCTGGCGCGCGCCGTCGATTACGTGCTGCACGCCCTGCACGTTGATCGCGCGGTACGCACTGTCGGGTTGTCCCGCCTCCCGATACGTGGCAGCGATGTGGTAGACCACTTCCACGTCGCGGCAGGCAGCCGTCACGGCCGCGGCCTCGGTCAGGTCACCTTCGACGATCTCGACGCCCGCCTCGCGCAGGGCCGTCACCTCGGGCCGCTGCAGGCTCTTGGTCCGCACCAACCCCCGCACGGCCACGCCGCGATGACGGAGGTGGCGCGCCAGGTGCCCCCCGGTGAAGCCGGTGACGCCCGTGACAAGCGCGGTCACCGCGGCTCCTGTCCCGCCGAGGGCGCCGCGCCCGTCACCGGCACCGCGCCGGCCCCGCGCATCGACGCCAGCAGCATCGCGTAGGCCCGGCGCGTCCGCGTGAGGTACGACTCCCGGCTGTAGCGTTCGTCGGCCAGGCGCTGCGCGCCCGCCGCGACCCGCGCCGCCTCCTGCCGATCGCCGAGCACGCGAGCGAGTCCGTCGGCCAGCGCCGCCGCCGTCGGGTCGACGAGCACGGCCGACTCGGGCGTGAGGACCTGCGTGTGGGTACGGAGGTTGGTCGCGACGATGGGCCGGCCCGACCGGAGGTACGAATAGATCTTGAGGGGCGTGTTGGTGCCCGAGATGCGAGGCGACACGAGCACGTCGGCGGCGTCGACGAAGTGCGGAATCTCGGCCGGTGGCCGCTGGCCGGTCAGGACCAGCGGAGCCCCGGCGGCGGTCGCCCGGGCCTGCAGCGCCGCGACCTGCTCCGGCGCCCCGCCCACGACGAGGACGACGGCATCGGGGACACGCGCCTTCAAGGCCACGCTGGCGTCGAGCAGCAGGTCGAGCCCCTGATACTGCTCGAACGTGCCGGTATACAGGGCCACGGGCTGGGTCGGCGACAGCCCCCAGGTGCCGCGGATGGCCTCCCGACCGGGCCCGGGCGCCGGGTCCACGTCACCGCCCATCACGTTCTCGATGAGGACGGCGCGCTCGCCCACGCCCATCTCGTGGACCGTATCCTGCAATTCCTGACAGATGGTGATGACCACCTGCGATCCGCGCACCATGTAGCCTTCGGCCTGCTCGAATCCCCAGCGCAGCGCCCGGGAGCGCGAGTACCGGAAATTGCCGAGCTGCTGGGGCAGGCTGGAGTGCATGTCGTAGAGATGCGGCACCTTCAGGCGGCGGCCGAGCCACACGCCAAGGACGCCCATCTCTTCATGGGAGTGGATCGCGTCGTAGCGCTGTCCGCCCCAGAACGCCACCCGCAGGATCGTGAGCGACAGGAACGCGTCGAGGACGATCTTCGTGAGCGAGGGCCCGATGGGCACCTTCCGGATGAACGGCGGCCGCCAACTCCTGATGATCCGGAGGTTCGGCAGGTCGACGTCGCGGCCCACGGGGTAGGTCACGAGGTCCACGTGGTGGCCATCCTCGACCAGGGCCTTGATGCGGTGGTACTCGCTGAACGGGGTGCCGCGGGGCTCGAAGAACGGCTCCGGCGCGAGCATCAGGATGCGGAGCGGCGTGGCTGGGGACGTCACGGGTTCCAGGCGGCGTGCAGGCGCGGCGCGGTGCCCCCGACGGGGGACATCCGGCGCGACCAAGCTCCCAAGTATAGACCAGCCGCCCCGCGCCGTGGGGACCGGCGCTGCCCGGGCGGCATCGGCGTCCGGCCCGGTTGGGCGCGGGTGGACCCGCTTCAGGCGGCATGGTACCGTCTGTCACCCTTGGGTGCCCCGTCGGTGGGGGCCCGGCCTGCTTTTCTCATGTCGCCCGTGCCCGGTGGCGTGCGTCGCGCGTCGTCCTTCGTCATCAAGCTCAGCATCAGCGTAGGCCTCCTGGCGATCCTGTTCCGCCAGACGGATGTCAGCGCGGTCGCCGAGCGGCTGCGGCACGTCGATCCGGGCTGGATCGCGCTCGCCCTGCTCGTGCAGGCGGCCCTGCTCCTGGTGAGCGGCTGGCGGTGGCGGCGTCTCCTGGTCACCCAGCACGTCGATGCCTCCACGTGGCAGCTGACGCTGTCCTGCCTGGTCGCCAACTTCTTCAACAACTTCCTGCCGAGCAACATCGGGGGCGATTTCGTGCGAATCGCCGATACCGCGAGCGCGGCGGGCTCACGCACCGTGGCCACGGCGGTGGTCCTGCTCGACCGCGTCCTGGGGCTCATCGCCCTGTTCGCGGTGGCGGCGTGCGGCTCCCTGCTCCTGCGCCACACGCTGCCTGGCACCGGGTACCTGTGGGTCCTGCTGATCGGCGGCGCCCTGGCGGCGGCCATCGTCGTCTCTCAGCCGGCCCTGGTCACCCGCGGCCTGCGTCCCCTGGCGCGGCTGCGTGAAGATTGGGTCACCGAGCGGCTCGGCCGCCTCGAGACGATGCTGTCCAAGGCCGGCGGGGACTACGCCAGCCTGCTTCAGGCGTTCGGCGGCGCTCTCGTGGTTCAGGGGCTCGTGGTCCTGTTCTACCTCTGCGTGGCCAAGGGCCTGCACATCGACCTGCCGCTGCGCGACGCCATGGTGATCGTGCCTGTGAGCCTGGTCATCCAGCTCGCGCCGGTGTCCATCAACGGCTTCGGGGTCCGCGAGGCGGTGTTCTCCTACCTCTTCCGCATGCTCGGCCACCCCGTTGATGCGGGACTCGCCCTGTCCATCGCCGGCGCCGCCCTGCTGATCCTGGCGTCGCTGCCGGGGGGGCTGATTTTTCTCCTCCGCAAGGAAGGACTGATGACGCCCCCTCCGTCGTCCGATATGCCTGAAGAGGAGGTGTAGTCCGCCCCACGGACGGTGGCGGTCCTCCTGCGTTTCGAGCGAGGACGCTTCATGACACCCACCCGACACCTGATGCTCGCGACCTGGTTGGCCTCCAGCCTGGCCCTCGCGGGTTGTGAATCGAACAAGAGCCGCAATCCCCTCAGCCCCACCGTGGCCGGGCCCATTGCTGGCGTGACCATCACCGCCCCCAAGCCCCTCGAGCCTGCCAACGGGGAGACCCTGACGGCGGGCGGCACGCTCACCCTGCTGATCGAGAACCCCACGACCAGCGGCGAGCGCCCGATCTGGCTCCAGGTCGAGATCGCCACGGATACGGCCTTCCAGAACAAGGTGCACGTCGCCGACAAGGTGTCGCCGGGCACCGGCGGCCGCACCACGTACACGGTGCCGGTGTCCCTCCCCGCAGCCGGCGCGCGCTACTACTGGCGGGCGCGGGCGCTCGATGGCGCCAACACGGGCGACTTCTCCGCCACGTCGACGTTCGTGCTGCAGGACGCCGTCGTGGTCGGCGCACCGACCCCGGCCGGGCCGACCGGCGGCACGATCATCACCTCCAACGTCGCGTCCCTGACCGTGACCAACGGCGCCGCCACGGGCCCGTTGGCCAGTCCGGTGTCGTACAGGTTCGAGTTGGCGACCGACACGGCCTTCGCCAACCTCGTGGCCGTGCTCACGGTGGCGCGCTCGTCGGGCACCACCACCACGGCCACGACGACGCCCCTGGCCTTCAACACGACCTACTACTGGCGGGTGACCGCCAGCGACGGCGTGCGCACCAGTCCCGTCTCGCCGGTCGCGACCTTCCGGACACCCGCCGCCCCGGTGGCGCCGACGCCCACGCCCAGTCCGGCGCCGAGTCCAGCCCCCGCTCCTGCGCCGTCGCCGAGCCCGGCCCCGGCGCCCGGCGGCGCGCGGACGCCCAACCCCGCCCCAGGTCAGCGCCTGCCCCTGCCCAACATGCTGTGGGTGGTGGAGGAAGTCGCGCGGCAGTACCCCTCGGCGTTGCGCAACTCCTGCCAGGACCACGGCGGCACGTGGGAGTTCATGGACCGCGTCGTCGATCGCCTGCGGCAGTTCGACACGCGCTGGGGCTACAACGGCAAGCGTGGCAACAGCAGCGACCCGTCGCACGACGTGGTGGACTACAACTGGGGCTCCGAGCGCGACGAGGGCACGACCAACGTCTACATCGTCGACATCATCGTGGGGCACTGTGGTAACGGTCCGGCGGCAGCCTGGATCGACCAGACCGAGGTGACCCGCTCGCAGGGCACCATCGGGCGCTGGACCGGCCGCGGCCGTTTCTGATGCCCTGCCGACCGGCGGCCTCACGGGCCGCCGGTCGCGCTCGTTCCCGCCACCCCGGCGGTTGACAACATCCCACGCGTATCGAACAATCGGATGTCCGACTCCCGGCGGACATTCGCGGCGTGGCGCCCCTGTGGGCCCGCGCCACAACGTCAAACAAGCGGACGTTCACCACTCCGACCTGCCTAGCGGGAGTTCGATCCCTCTTTATGAATTCACGAGCCCTTTTGATTTTCGGGCTGCTGCTGACGCCCGCGATGGCCTCGGCCCAGTCCTCGTCGTCGCCCATCGAACAGCGTGTGTACATCCAGGTGGGAGGCGGCGCGCAGAGCGGGTCGCACACGCTCACCAACACGTCGACGTTCACCATCTACGGTGAACAGGGCACCATCGCCGGCGGCCAGGAGTACGGCGGCGGCGCGCTGTGGAACATCGGCGGTGGCTTTCGCGCCTGGAAGAACCTGCACCTCGCGCTGAACTTCACGCGTAACAGCGACTCGATGGACACGGCCGTCGTGGCCCGCGTGCCGCACCCGCTCTTCCTGAACCGCCCCCGCACGGCCACCCAGAACATCGGCGGCCTCAAGCACGAGGAGAACGGGTTCCATCTCGCGGCGATGTGGGTCATCCCCGTCGGCGACGACATGCAGTTCGCGTTCGGCGGCGGCCCGTCGTTCGTGACCGTGAAGCACGACTTCGCCACAGACGCCCGCGTCGTCGAGCAGGACGCCGCGCCCAACTTCGCGACGGTCGCGATTCAGGACATCACCCTCACCACGGCCGACAAGACGGCCACGACGGTCAACCTCGGTGCGGAACTGACGTACAACCTGCCCTTCGAACTGGGCGAGACCGGCCGTCTCGGCGCCACGGTCGGCTTCCGCTACGCCGGAGGCACGGTCAACCTGCCCGGGTCGACGGGTGACGTGGACGTCAAGTACGGTGGTGCCCAGTTCTTCGGCGCCCTCCGTGTTTCCTTCTGACCCCTCGCGGACACTCAAGGACGGAACGCGCATGAAGCCCGCAATCCAGATTGGTCTCGTGCTGCTGCTCGCTGCCAGCGCGGCGTGCAGCAGCAATTCCAACCCCGTGTCGCCCTCCGGCGTATCCGGAGCCAGCAGCGTCGCCGCCGTGCCGGAAGGCACGCCGACGCTCAAGGCCAACGTCCCCTCGTCGCCCATGCCGGAATCGGGGTCGACGACTGCGCTCGGCCCGTCGAACACGATCGCCGTCACGCTGTCGGTCGCCACGGCGACCGCCACGCACGTGTCCTCGGTGCAGGTGGCGCACCGCTTCCAGCTCTGGGAAGGCAGCACGCTCATCGCCGAGCCGCTCGTGCCCGCGGTCGCCGGGCGCACGAGTTGGGCGGTGACGTCGCAGCTGAAGTTCAACACGACGTACACGTGGCGCGCCCGCGCCGAACTCGCCGACGCCTACGGCCAGTGGTCGCCCAACTGGACGTTCCGCACGCCGGAGCAGCCAGCGGCTGCCGCCAGCCTGCCCTTCGCGATCCCGGCGTCGTGCGGCTCGAGGCCGAACCCCACGAGCAACCGTATCCAGTGTGTGTCAGACGTCGCGCGGGTGTCTCCGGAATGGGGACGCTGCCAGGGCGGCTCGGGCGTGGGGTGCCACCGGTTCACCCGTCATGTGGCCGCCTCGCTGGCCGCCAGCGATCCGGCGTGGGGATTGATTGGCAAGGCTCCGGGTGAGACGCAGTGCACGTGGAACCGCTGCGGCGGGCTGAGCGGTGAAGGGTACGGCGAGGACGTGGTCGCCTACCTGGCCAGTCCTGACCGCTTCTCTGGCTGGATCGGGTTCGACATCGTGTCGGGTGCGGGTGCCCCGGGGGCCAACATCGCGTGGGGCGGCCCCCTGCCCCGTCGCTCCACGAACTACTGGACGCCCGTGCCGTCGCCGATCGACCGCTGACACGAACCGGCCGGACCGGCCAGGCAGGTTACGAAGGTGTGGGCGGCGAGCACACCGAGACCGCTCCCGCCCGCATCGGAGAACGCATATTCATGAAGCATGCATTGCAGCTCGGTCTCGTGGTACTGCTCGCCGCCAGCGCGTCCTGTAGTTCCAACTCCACCCCCGCCTCGCCGTCGGCGACGCCGGGCGCGGCTAGCGTCGCCGCCGTGCCCGAGGGCACACCGACCCTGAAGGCCAGCGTCCCGACGTCGCCGTCGCCCGAGTCGGGGTCGACGACGACCCTCGGGCCGTCCAACACCATCCCGGTGACGCTGTCGGTGGCCAACGCCACGGCGACCCACGTGTCGAGCGTGACCGTGGGGCACCGGTTCCAGCTGTGGGAAGGCAGTACGCTGATCGCCGAGCCCCTCGTGCCCGCGGGCAGCGGTCGCACCAGCTGGACGGTGACGACGCAGCTCAAGTTCGACACCACCTACACCTGGCGTGTGCGCGCCGAGTTGGGCGACGCCTACGCGCAGTGGTCGCCCAACTGGACGTTCCGCACGCCGGCCGCCCCGGTCTCGGGTGCCAACCGCACACCGGATCCGGCACCTGGCACGCGCCTGCCGCTGCCCAACCGCTCAAACGTGGTCAACGCGGCATTCTCGGCACGCCCCGATCTGGTGCGCCGCTCGTGTCAGTCCAACGGCGGCACGTGGGAGTTCATGGACTACCTCGTCGACGAACTCCGCAAGGAAGACAATCGCTGGGGCTACAACGGCAAGCGCGGCAACGCCAACGACCCGTCCGAGGATGTCGTCGACTACCACCACGGCGCGGGTGCGAGCAACAACAGCACAGCCGTTTACATCATCGACATCATGCTCGCCCACTGCGGGAGCAACCCGGCACCTGCCTGGATCGATCAGACGGCGCTCACGGCCCAGCAGGGCTCAATCGGCCGCTGGACCGGCCGCGGGCGCTTCGTGAACTAGGTCGCACGAGGCAGGGCCGGGCACACGAGCCCGGCCGTCAGAATCACGGCGAAGCCGGACGTCCCCTGGGGCGTCCGGCTTCGTGCGTATTCGGGCCTGCTATGATCCCGCCTCGTGGCAGAGGACACGTTCTACAAGTCGTTTTCGGAGAAGGAGCTCACCGGGTTCGGCGCGGCCCGCCGCAGCCGGATCGAGCGCACGCGGCTGGGCCTGCTTCACCAGGCCATCCAGCCAGCTGGCCGGTTCATGGAGATCGGCCCCGGCAAGGGCACCCTCGGTGAACTCGCCGTGGGCGCCGGCTGGGACTACACGGCCATCGAGGCGAGCGACCTGCTGATCGACGTGCTCACGAAGAAGGGCTTCAAGGTCGTCAAGGCCTTCACGCCGCCCATCCCGGGCGACGACAACGCCTGGGACGTGATCTACGCCGACCAGGTGATGGAGCACATGTCGGGCATCGACGCTGCCCGCGCCTTCACCGCCGACGCCCTCCGCCTGCTCAAGCCAGGCGGCGTGTTCTTCGTGGTGGTGCCCGACTACCTGAAGGAGCGCACCTTCTTCTGGGACGTCGACTACACCCACAACTTCGTCACGACCGAGCGCCGCATGAAGCAGCTCTTCAACGACGGCGGGTTCGTGGTCGAGCGCGTCGTCCGCAGCATCGGCGTGGCGACGGGCCTGCGCCGCGACGCCCTCGCGGCCGCTGCAGTCCTGGCCAACGTCCCCGGCCTGAACACCCTGTCGCGGTGGACCGGCACCGAGGACACGCTGTTCAAGGTGCGCAAGAACCTGTTCGAGACGCTGACGTTCGTGGCGCGCAAGCCGCGGGCATGACCCGCTGGCTCCGCTCGACCTGGGTCAGAGCGGCAATCACCCTCGGCATCCTCGCCTACCTGCTCCGCCAGGTCGATGGCGGCGCGGCGCTTCGCGCGATGCTGCGCACCGATCCCCGCGCCCTGGTCCTCGTGGGGGTCCTCGTGCTGCTGGATCGAGCGGTGATGATCTGGCGGTGGATCCTCCTGCTCCGCTCGAGCGGCACCGCCATCGCGACAGGCACTGCCGCGCGCATCTTCCTCGTGAGCTCGTTCGTCGGCAGTTTCCTGCCGGCCGGCGTGGGAGGCGATGCGGCACGCGCATACGCCCTCGGACAGCGCACCGCGCAACGCGGCGCCGCCGTGGCGTCGGTGGCGGTGGACCGCATCCTCGGCGTCGTGGCGATCGCGTTGATGGGGGCGATCGGCGTCTCCGCATACGCACGGCACCACCTCGATCCGCAGGTGCAGGTGGTCGCCGTGGGCAGTCTGGTCGCGGTGCTGGCCGCCTCTGGCCTGGCCGTGTGGGCCGATCGGTGGGCGCGCTGGTTTCCGGCGGCGTGGCACGAGGCGCCCCCCCTGCGCCCGCTGCTGCGCGTGGCAGACAGCGTCGCGGTCTACCGTGACCAACCGCGCACCCTGGCAGCGGTGTTCGGCCTCTCCGTGCTCGTGCAACTGCTCCGCATCCTGCAGGCCTACGGCCTCGGGCTCGGCCTCGGGCTCACCGTCCCGTTCAGCTACTACCTCGTGTTCATGCCCATCGGCCTGTTGATGCTGCTGCTGCCGATCTCGATCAGCGGCTTCGGGCTGCCCCAGGGCGTGATGGTGTGGCTGCTCCGCCCCCTGGGTGTGCCCGACGAACTGTCGTTGGCCCTGTCGACCCTCATCGTCCTCTCCGGCCTGTTCGGCAACCTGCCCGGCGCCCTGCTCTACCTCCGCCAGCGCCCGCACTAGCGGCGCCACGGGCGTGGCCCCTCGGAACTCGACGTTCCGTTCTTCACAGTGGGTGGCGTATCGCCGCCGCAGGGAGACCAACTGTGGAGACGACTCATTCCGTGTGGGGCCGGTGCCGCCCCTTCGTCCGTGCCAGCGCCTTCGCCATCACCGGGCTGCTCCTCGGCCCGGTGGCCGTTGTGGCGCAACCCCGCTACGTGGTGGTCAATCTCGGAGCGCTGGTGCCGGACGCCACGTACAGTGAAGCCCTCGGCATCAACGCCAGTGGCAAGACTGCGGGGTCCAGCACCTACGCCGCGGGCAATGCGAACGTCAAGGCGGTCGTCGCAGACTCGCAGGGCATGACGGCGCTCGGCTCGGCGCTCGGCGGGCCGCTGAGCCGGGCCTTCGCCATCAACGACAGCGACCAGTCCGCGGGCTTTGAACGCGCGCCCGGCGCGACGGACAACCGAAAGGCGATGATCTGGAACGGCACGGTGCCGACGCAGCTCGCCTCGCTGCCGCAGCACACCAACGCTCGCGCCCTCGACATCAACGCCAGCGGCGTGGCCGTCGGCCAGAGCACGTCAGGGGTGACCGGCGGCGACGGCTCCCGGGCGGTCATCTGGAATGGCACCACGACCCCGACCGACCTCGGGACGCTGGGCGGCCTGCAGAGCGCGGCCAATGCCATCAACGACGCTGGTCAGGTCGTCGGGTTCAGCTTCCAGGGAGACGGCAGCCTTCGAGCCGTGCTCTGGCAGAACGGCACGATGGTGAATCTCGGATCGGGGGCCAACTTCAGTTACGCAACGGCGATCAACAACAAGGGGCAGATCGTCGGCGCGAGCACGGGACCGTTCAACGCGCGTGCCTACCTCTGGCAGAACGGGACGATGACCAACCTCGGCACGATCGGCGGTGGTGACAGCGTGGCCCAGGACATCAACGACCAGGGGCTCATCGTTGGGGAGTACAACCTCCTGGCCGGCGGCACGCGGGGGGCCATCTGGTACATGGGCGAGATGTTCGACGTGAACACCCTGCTCCACTCATCGAGCGCAGGTTGGACCGTCGAGACCTTGCAGAACGTCAACGAGGCCGGACAAATTGCCGGCCGCGCGTGTCGCGCCGGCGTGGGCTGCCGTGCGGTCCGCCTCGAGCCCCGCTTCAGCCAGTACCTCGCGGAAGGCGCCACGAGCAACTTCTTCGACACGCAGATCGCCCTGCTCAATCCTGGTGATCGCCCAACGACGGCGACGCTGACGTTCCAGACCGGCGCCACGTCCGTGCAGACGCAGGTGGCCATCCCCGCCAGGTCGCGCGCCACGGTCAACCCCAAGACCCTGCCCGGCCTCGCCGCTGCGGAGTTCTCGACGGTCGTGGAGTCGGACGCCCTGCTGATCGTCGACCGCACGATGACCTGGGACGCGACCGGGTACGGCGCGCACGCGGAAACCGCCGTGTCCTCGCCGTCGACGACCTGGTACCTCGCGGAAGGCGCGACGATCGGCGGATTCAACCTCTTCTACCTGATCCAGAACCCCTCGTCGCAGGAGACACGTGTGCGCGTGCGCTACCTGAGGACGACGGGCGCGCCGCTGGAGAAGGAGTACGCGTTGGCGCCGAACTCGCGCACCAACATCTGGGTCAACGTGGAGGAATTCCCCGGGGTGGGCATGGCCCTGGCGAGCGCCGAACTGAGCGCCGTGGTCGAGTCGCTCGACAACACGCCCATCATCGTCGAGCGGGCGATGTACCTCTCCAACCAGGGACGGACGTTCAACGCCGGCCACGAGAGCATGGGCATCACGACGCCCAACACGCAGTGGTTCCTGGCCGAGGGCGCCACGGGGCCCTATTTCGACCTGTTCGTTCTGGTGGCCAATCCGACCGCCAACGACGCCAACGTCACGGTGACGTACCTGCTGGGCGACGGTCGCACGTTCTCGCGTGACCTGGTCGCCCCCGCCAACCAGCGGTCGGGCATCTGGGTCGACGTCGAGCAGTTCGACGGCGTCCCGGGATTTCCCCTGGCCGACGTCGCCGTCTCCACGCGCGTGGCGTCGACCAACAACGTCCCGCTCATCGTGGAGCGCGCCATGTGGTGGCCCGGCGATTCCTCGACCTGGCACGAGGCGCACAACTCCGCCGGCTCCCGGAGGACCGGCGTCCGCTGGGCGCTGGCCGAAGGCGAGGTCGGAGGCGCCCGCAACCAGGCGACCTACGTGCTCATCGCCAACACCTCGACCGTCGCCGGGGACGCGCTGGTCACGCTCCTGTTCGAGGACGGCACAACGGTGCAGAAGACCTACCCGCTGGCGGCCAGCTCACGAACCAACGTCCCCGTGGGCAGCGACTTCCCCTCAGCCCAGGGACGACGGTTCGGCGTCATCGTCGAATCGACGGGCACCACGCCGGCGCAGATCGTGGTCGAACGCGCGATGTACAGCGATGCCGGCGGCGTCACGTGGGCGGCAGGGACGAATTCACTGGCGACGCGAATCCCCTAGCCGGGGCATGGCGGGAGGGCGGCCAATGGCGATTGCACTGGTCCGACTTTGACTCCGGACCACAACAGGCTGTAGCATCAGATACTTATGGCGCAAGTGTACGCGGCCAAGTACCTGGCCAAGGCCGCCCTTTCCGCTCCGCGTGACCTCGTCAACAGCTACATCGGCCGGGTGAAGGCGCTTCACCCGACCGTGTTGATCTTCCATGTCACCTTCGTGTGCGACGCCCGCTGCAACATGTGCAGCAACTGGACGCGTGGCAACCGCAAGGAGGACATGTCCCTCGAGCAGATCGAGCAGGTCTTCGACTCGCCCCTCTGGAAGCACATCGAGAACGCCAGCATCTCGGGCGGCGAACCGACGACCCGCAACGACCTGGTGGACATCGTCCGGGTACTGATCGACAAGCTGCCGAAGCTCCGCAAGCTGACGCTCAACACGACGGGACTGACGCCCCACCGCGGCATCCCGATGCTCACCAAGATCGTGCAGATGTGTCACGAGCGCGGGGTGATCTTCAGCACCCGCGTGTCGATCGACGGCGTCGGCGACATGCACAACGAGGTGCGGCGCGTGAAGCGCGGCTTCGACAAGGCCGAGCAGACCATTGCGGCCATGAAGGAGCTCCAGAAGACGTACCCGTTCAACTTCGGCATCTCCACGACCATCTTCTCGATGAACCTGGACGATGCCGAGAACATCCTGGCGTGGGCGCGCCGGGAGAAGCTCGACATCGTGTTCAACATGGTCCGCTTCACCGAGGCCATGCTGGGCAACGCCGACCTGGCCAAGGACATCAAGCCGGTCAGCGAGGAGGAGCAGCGCATGCGCGAGTTCTTCCTCGATCGCGTGCGCCACGACCCGCTGCTCGACGGGCAGAACTACATCTACCTGCATTACGCGGACATGATCGCCAACGGCTACCACCGCACGGCGCCCTGCCCGTTCCAGACGCAGGGGCTGATGCTGAACCCGGACGGCGGCATGTTCTTCTGCGAGAACAGCAACGTCGTGGGCAATGCCGTCACCGAGGATCCCGAGGCGGTGTACTTCGCCAAGGCCTCGCAGGCGCACCGCAACTACATCCGCGATGAGAAGTGCCCGACCTGCCTGAGCCCGTGCCAGATGAACGTGGCCGCCATCAAGCAGGTCGTGCCGTACGCGCGGTTCCTCGTGCGCGCCAGCGCCGAGAAGCGGAAGGCCGCCCGCCAGCCCATCGCCGCCACCGTCTGCCCCTGATCCGGGGGTGGGCGGCGTGACGGACGGACATCGAGGCCGGGCCCAGCGCCCGGCCTTTTGCGTTGGCAGCCCCCGGCACCTGCCCTATGCTTGCCCCATGACCCTGCTGTGGCCGGCGCTGGGCGCCGCTGCGCTGTTCGCCAGCGTGTCCGGCGTCGTCGACGCCGAGGCCGCCCCCGTCCTGGTGGCTGGCATGTCCGGCGCAATCTCGCCCATGCGACGAGGGCGGGGCCGCCCCCGCAAGTTCGACGAGCCGACCCGCGTGGTGAGCCTCACGCTGCCGGAGTGGGTCATCGGTTCGCTCGCCAAGCTGCACCAGGACCTCGGCCACGCAGTGGCCGGCCTGATTCAGGATCGACCGGCCCCGGTCGACCGGCCGCCAGCGGAACTGGTCACCTTCGGGCATCGCGCCGTCATCACCGTGCGCCCCTCTCGTGCCCTGGAACGACGCCTGGGCATCGCGCTGGTGCCCCTGCCGGACGGCCGTGCCCTGATCGCCTTCGACACGCCGCAGAGTGTCGCCGAACTCGAACTGCGCATCCATGATGCGCTCGAGGACGGAGGCATCGATGCCGAGGACAGGCCGACCTTCGAAGGGATCCGGGCGATCCTGCGCGATGCCCGGCGGTCCGACGACGTCCTGCTGGTGCCGCGGAACATCATCGTGCTCGAGGCTCGCCCCGGCGCCCGCCGGAAGGTGGCGGCCGAGTCCGACGCGCCCGAGTGACACGGTGGTAGGCTTCCTGCCGTGATGGCAGGAACGCCCCGTATGGCCCGTCTCGTCCTCGCGGCGCTCGTCGTCGCCAGCGCCTCAGTGGTGACAGGTGGGCAGGGACCGTCGCCCACGGCCGAACGCGCCGCATTCGACGCCTGGTTGACCGGCGCGGCACGCGCCGCGTTCGAGGCCCGTCGAGACCGCATCGCCCGCATCACGACGCGCGAGGGGGTCGAGGCTCGGGCGCGGGAGGCGCGCTCGGCCATCGAGGCGTCACTCGCGCCGTTGCCTGCCGTCGATGCACCGCTGCACGCCACGATCACGCAGACGACCCGCCGCGATGGCTACCGCATCGAGCACCTGCTGTTCGAGAGCGCGCCAGGACTTCGGGTCACGTCCAACGTGTACGTGCCCGACGGCGCCGGCCCCTTCCCCGCGGTCGTCGGCACGGCCGGCCATGCCGACGAGGGCAAGGCATCACCGGTGTACCAGCACGCGTGGGTCTCGCTCGCGCGCAGGGGATTCGTCGTGTTGGCGATCGACCCGTTCGGGCAGGGCGAGCGCCTCGAGTACCCGAACGCCGCCGGCACGGGGTCGCGGGTCGGGATCGGCACGCGTGAGCATTCGATGACGGGTCAGCAGGTGCTGCTGACCGGCCGCACGCTCGGCGCGTACATGGTGCGCGACATGCAGCGGGCGATCGACTACCTCGTGGCCCGGCCGGACGTCGACCGGACTCGACTGGCGGTCGCCGGCAATTCCGGCGGCGGTACGCAGGCCGCGCTGCTCGGCGCCGTTGAGCCCAGGCTCGCGGCCGTCGTGGTGTCGTGCTACATGACGTCGTGGGCCGACATGTGGGAGGCGCCGGGCCCGCAGGACGCCGAGCAGATCCTGCCGGGATTCGTCGGGAGCGGGCTGGATTTCGCCGACTTCGCCCTCGCTGCCGCGCCCCGCGGCTTCCTCGTGAGCAGCGCCATCAAGGACTTCTTCCCCATCGCGGGTTCACGCGCGGCCTCCGCCGAGCTCACGCGGCTGTACGGCCTGCTCGGCGCGGCCGACCGCCTGGCCCGCGTCGAGAACGACGCCACGCACGGCTGGACGCAACCCCTGCGCGAGGGTGCCTACCAGGCCCTCGGCCGCTGGCTGGGCCGTGGAGGGTCGCCGGTGGAGGCGCCGGTCACGCCCCTGCCCGAGACCGCCTTGCGCGTGACGACCACCGGACAACTCGCGACCTCAGGCGGCAGCCGCACCGTGAGGGACTTGAACGCCGCCGAGGCTCGCGCGCTCGCGGCCAGTCGCGCGCCGGTGACGGACGGGGCGATTCGTGCCCTCCTGGGACTGCCGGCGAGCGGTCTCCCCTCGGGGCGCGTCCTGCGGCGCGAGGGAGACGCCGCCTCTGCCAGTGGCGCGCGGCTCGTCGTCGAACCGGAGCCCGGCCTGCAACTCGCGGCGCGCCTGTTCCGCCCCTCGGGCGCGCCCACCGGCGCCACGCTGCTCGTGCACGAGGCGGGCGCCACGACTCAGGAGGCGCCCGTGAAGGCTGCGCTCGCCGAGGGGCACGTCGTGCTCGCCATCGACGTCCGGGGCACGGGGGCACTCGCCCCGGGTGCCGGCGCCAGTGGGTACGCCGGTGATTACCAGTTCGCCGCACGCGCCTGGCTGCTCGGCACCAGCGTGGTCGCATGGCAGGGACGCGACATCCTCGCCGGGCTGTCCGTGCTGAGGGCAGAGACGTCGCGGGCGCTGCCGCTGCGCTTGCATGCGGTCGGCACCACGACGCCGGCGGCGCTCCTCGCGGCGCAGGTGGATCGCCCCGCCGCCCTGGTGCTCGACGGGGGGCCGGCGAGCTACCTGGCGCTGGCCGAGGCAGACACCCACCAGGGCATGACGCTCGCCGTCGTTCCCGGCATTCTTCGTGTGACCGACCTGCCGGAGCTCCGTGCCCGGCTGGCGCCCGTGCCAGTCCGCGTGACCGCCAGGTAGGCCGACTCGTCGTTGAGGCCGGCGCTTCGGGAGGCCGGCTCTCGCCAGGCTTCCTGCGCGAAGCCGGGTTTCTCGTCCGCGACGAGCCTCATGGGGGCCTTCCCGGTTGCCGTGTGCGCACAACCGCGATCCTGCGGCGGCCCCGCTCTCCTATCGCGGCTGCCAGTCGGCCAGCCGGTCGTTGCCGGGCCCTGTCGTGAGCGGAATCCGGCGCGCGGGATCGCTCGTCGAGACGAGGGCCAGGTCCCAGTCCTCGCCGTCGTGATGCTCCCGACTGAGCGAGACGACGAGCCACTGCCCGTCGGGCGACACCCTGGGGTAGTAGCTCCACAGCGTCGGGTCCGCATGGGCGGTCAACACTGCCCCGCTCGCGAGATCGCGGCGCTGGATGGCCGAAGGCTCGCGCTCGAGCTGCACGTTGTACAGCGCCCGCCCGTCCCTCGACCACGACGGCCAGCACGCGCCGCCGCTCGCCGGGACGGGCGATGTGCGGCCGCTCGCGACGTCGAGCAGGTGCACCTGGAAGTTCCAGAACGCGCCGACGCGGAGGGTCTGCGCCGCAAACGCGACCTGCCGGCCGCCGGGCGACACGGCCGGCATGATGGCGCGCCCGACGAAGTTGGTGGTGAGGCGTGTCGTGGCTCCGTCCGCCAGACGCACGCGGTAGAGGTCGCCGCGCGAGGCACGGTCCGACGAGAACACCAGGGACTGCCCGTCCGGCGCCCAACTCGGGTCGTGATCGTTACCGGCGTCGGTGGTCACACGACGGACCTGCGAGCCGTCTGCCCGCATCACGTAGACGTCGGTGTCCGGCGTCCCCGACTCGGGCGATGGCCCGTAGTGCGCGCGATTGGAGGTGAACGCGATCCAACGGCCGTCGGGAGACCAGCGCGGCGACTCGTCGCGCCAGTCGCCGCCGGTGGTCACTGCGCGCACCTGCCCCGTCGCGAGGTCCAGGGCGAAGATCCTGGGCCGCCCCTGCACATCGGACTGGAATACCAGCGCGCCGCTCACCGCGCGCTGGAAGGGACGAACCGTTTGCGGCAGCACCGAGGCCGGCGCAGGTGCCGAAGAGACGACGGGCGCGGGCGCCGCATGCGCCGCGGTGTCAGCCGGCGCAGCAGCACCGCCACAGGCCACCATCGCCGCCAGGCCGAGCCCACCGACCACGCGCGGCCATACGGCCCGCCTCACGGCCGGCAGAAGGCCATCAGGTGCCAGCCGTACCGCTGCACCCAGCGCTTCGGCATGGCGTTGAACGTGCCGACGAAGATCGAGTTGTAGGCCGTCGCCTTCCATCCCTTGTGCAGCCTCGAGGCAACGGGGAAACGCTCGGGCACGATCTCCACGTTGCGGAAGGGCGCGAGCAGCGCCGTGAACTCGGGGATGGAATAGAGCTTCAACACCGGCGCATCGCCGTGCTCGAGCCCCACCTTCATGACCTTCGACATCGCGTGCAGCCAGGACACGCGGTTGTAGACCATGAAGATGGCCACGCCCCCGGGGCGCAGGACACGCCGGGCCTCGGCCACCACGGCCGGCGCGTCGGCGGCGTACTGGAGGACCCCATGGCAGTAGACGACGTCGAAGGACGCCTGGTCGAACGGCAGGGCTGCGCCGTCGGCCACACGCAACTCGTCGGCGTGCAGGTCATGGATCGCGAAGTTCTGCCGCGCCAGGTCGATCGAGGTCTGCGCCAGGTCGATGCCGGTCACGCGGGCGCCGCCACGGGCGAACCTGACCAGGTCGGTCCCGATGCCACAGCCGATCTCGAGGACGCGCTGCCCGGCGAAGCCGTTGAAGTCCACCAGCCGCGGCAGGTAGTGGAGCTTGTCGAAGCGGTAATCGTCGAGGTCGTCGAAGAACTCGCGGGTGCCCACCGGGTGGGTGGTCATCTCCAGGTCGTGGATGCGGGTGTTCCAGTAGGCGGCGACGTCGGCGGCGGTGACGGGCCCCTGCGGCCGGGCCGCGGTCGGGTGCATCCCGCTATCGTAGAATACGAAGCGCGTGCGACGCGATCCGAGTCGACTCACGACCAGCGAGTTCGACCTCCTCATCGTCGGCGCCGGCATCTACGGCGCGACGGTTGCCTGGGACGCCACCCAGCGCGGCCTCACGGTCGCGCTCATCGACCGGGGCGACTTCGGCAGCGGCACCTCCTTCAACAACGCCAAGACGGTCCACGGCGGCGTCCGCTCCCTCCAGCGCGGCCACCTCGGCGAGATGCGCGAGTACCTGCGCGAGCGACGCGCCCTGTCGCACATCCTGCCGCACCTGGTGCACCCGCTGCCCTTCGTGCTGCCGACCAGCAACAGGCTGACCCGGCACAAGCTGGCGCTGGGTCTCTACTTCCGGCTCAACGACCTGCTGGCCAGCGACCGCAACGACCTGCCCGACTCCTCCAAGCACCTGCCGGGCAGCCGCCTCCTGCCGCGTGAGGAATGCCTGCGCCTCGCGCCCTGGATCGCGCCGGAGGGCGTGACCGGCGGCATCGAGTGGCACGACGCGCAGTTCTCCAACAGCTCGCGCGCCGAACTCGCGTTCATCTCGACCGCCGTTGCGCACGGGCTCGAGGCCGCCAACCACGTGCAGGCCGTCGGGCTGATCCGACAGGACTCTGGCCGGGTGGTCGGAGTGATGGCCAAGGACGGCCTCGCAGACGGCAGCCCCGCGTTCCCGATCCGCGCCCGCGCCGTGCTTCTTGCCACGGGCGGCTGGACGGCCGACGCCCTGCGCGCCTGGGGAGCCGGCACCGCCAGACGGGTGCCACAGTGGTCGGTGGCGATGAACTTCGTGATCCGTGGCCGTGGCGGCACGCACGCGGTCGGAGGGAACGCCCGAGGGCGCCTGTTCTTCCTCGCGCCGTGGCGCGGCGCCACCATCGCGGGCACGAGTCACGACCCATGGACGGCCACGGCCGACCAGTTGGCGCCACGCCCCGAGTACGTGGCGCAGTTGCTCGACGACCTGAACGTCGCCTTTCCCCGCGCCTCGATCACCGCCGACGACATCCGCCTCGTCCACCGTGGCCTCCTGCCGGCCTCGGAAGCCAGCGCTCGGCACGTCACCTTGCTCCGCGAGAGCCCGTTCATCGACCACGCCGAAGACGGATGTCCGCAGCTCTACTCGCTCGTGGGGGTCCGCTACACGACCGCGCGGCATTCGGCCGAGCGGACCGTGGACACGCTGGTCCGTGCGCTCGGTAGCTCCACGGCGCCCTGCGCCACGGCGACCACGAGGCTGTCAGGCGGCGACATCGAGCAGTTCGACGGGTACCTGGCCGACGCACGTCGCGAGGCCACGGCGCAGCTCCCGGCGGCGCAGATCGAACGGCTCGTGCTGAACTACGGCACGGCATGGCGCGACGTCGTGGCGCTGGCCGATGGTCGCCCCGATCTCCTGCGTCCGCTCGGGGCCCCGCAGGGGACCGAGGCCGGACAGGCGGCGCCGCCCGCGCATGCCGGCACGGCGGTGACGGGGGCAGAGATTCTCTACGCAGTGCGAGAAGAGATGGCCGTCACGCTCGGCGACGCACTGCTGCGCCGCACGGAGGCCGGGTCGCGGGGGTATCCCGGCGACGCCGCCGTGGCCGATGCGGTGGCCCTCATGGGCGCAGAGCTCGGATGGGCGCCGGCACGCGCCGAGCGTGAGCGCCAGTCGCTGGCGCGGACCTACGACGCGGCGACGACGCGCGGCAACTGAACGGGCGCCTCGAGCGCATCCGCCCAGCGCTCGAAGACCATCAGCGAGAACAGCTGGTGCGCGTGGTTGGCTCGCCCGTCGACATGCTCCCGGATGAGCCGGGCGATCTCGGTCGGCTCGACGAGCCCGCGACGCGTCAGGCGCTCCTCCGACAGCAGGTCCCGCATCAGCGGCTGCAACTCCTGCCGCAGCCAGTTCTTCATCGGGATGCTGAAGCCTTCCTTCTTGCGGAAGAGGATGCTGTCGGGTAGCACGCCCCGCAGCGCCTGCTTCAGCACGATCTTCCGCTCGCTGCCGCGCACCTTCAGGCGCCCCGGCATCGAGAAGGCCAGTTCCATCACCTCGGGATCGAGGAAGGGCGCGCGGGTCTCGAGCGACGTCGCCATGCTCATGCGGTCGACCTTCACGAGGATGTCGTCGGCCAGGTAGACGCGCAGGTCGGCGTACAGCTCGCGGTTCACCGGGTCGTCGGCCCGGTAGGCCCCGAGCGCCTCGCGCACCTCGCGGTGGACGTCGCCGCCGAGCACGGCCTCGCGCATCGCGGGCGTGTAGAGGCGCCGGCGGGAGGCCGCGTCCATGAACGTCATCCAACGGTAATGCCCGAGGGCCCCCTCAGTGCTGGTCACCCCCTCGAGGAACCGCTTCACCTTGTTGATCGCGCCCTTCTTCTGCGCGGACGGCGGCACCAGACGCGCCACGCGATCGGCAAGGCGCCAGGCCACGTCGGGGGTCACGCGCGACAGGCGCGCGGCGAGCGCCTGCGCGGCATACGCGTCGTAGCCGCCGAAGAGCTCGTCGCCACCATCACCGGCCAGCACGCCCTTGACGTGCTGCCGCGCCAGGCGCGACACGAGGTAGGTCGGAAAGAACGAGACGTCGGCGAACGGCTCGTCGAGGTGCGACACGAGCGGGTCGAAGAGCCCCGCCACGTCGGGCGTGACCATGTCCTCCACGTGCGTGAGCCCGAACCGCTGCGCAATCTCGCGCGCGTACGGCAGCTCGTTGTAGCTCTGGTCACGGAAGCCCATGCTGAAGCTCGTCACCGTGACACCGCGGCGCCGCGCCGAGTCAGCCATGAACGCGGCGATCGCGCTCGAGTCGATGCCACCCGACAGGAACACGCCCAGCGGCACATCCGACATCATCTGGCGATCGACGGCGGCGGCCAGCGCCTCCCGGACGGCCGTGGCGGCGTCGGCATCGGTCCACGTCCGCACCGGCGTGTCGGCGACATCCCAGTACCGCGCCACATGCACCTCGCCCTCGCGGTACACGAGGTAGTGCGCGGCGGGCAGCTTCCTGATGGACGTGAACAGCGTACGCGGCGCGATCACGTACTCGTACGTCAGGAACTGGTCCAGCGCCGCGAGGTCGAACGTGCGCGGGACCTCGGGCCGGGCCAGCAGCGCCTTCACTTCCGAGCCCAGGAACAGGCCGTGGGGCGTCGGCGCGTAGAACAGCGGCTTCTCGCCCGCGCGATCGCGCGCCGCGACCAGCGTGTGCGTGCGCTCGTCGTACAACGCCACGGCAAACATCCCACGCAGCCGCGCGAAGGACTCGTAGCCCCACTCCTCGTACGCGTGCAGTACCGCCTCGATGTCGGAGCCGGAGCGGAACTGGTGCCCGAGGCTCGTCAACTGCGCGCGCAGGTCCGGGTAGTTGTAGATCTCGCCGTTGCCGACGACGTGGACGTTGCCCGCCTCGTTGGTGAACGGCTGCTGGCCGCCCGGGATGTCCATGAAGGACAGGCGCCGGAACGCGAGCCCGCCGCCAGGGCGCGTGATCACGCCCTCGTCCTCAGGGCCACGGTGCACGAGCGTGCGCGCCATGGCCCGCAGGGCGTCCGCGCTCACCGGCGCACGGGGATCACGATCGGCGATGGCAACGATGCCGCACATAGGCTCACTTACGCTGGTAATGCAGCGATGCTGCGATGCCGAATGTCGACGTTGGCACACCCACGTCGCGCATCGTCGGCTGTTGATGCTCCAGAGTGCCGCAATGCCGGAATGTCGACGACGGCACACCCACGTCG
>NZ_JBIINP010000071.1:0-20098 GCF_044337415.1 Luteitalea sp. | reverse complement strand
ACGCTGGTAATGCAGCGATGCTGCGATGCCGAATGTCGACGTTGGCACACCCACGTCGCGCATCGTCGGCTGTTGATGCTCCAGAGTGCCGCAATGCCGGAATGTCGACGACGGCACACCCACGTCGCGCGTCATCGGCCGTTGATGATTCCGAGTGCTGCGATGCCGGAATGTCGACGACGGCACACTCACGTCGGACATCATTGGCCGTTGGCTGGGTCGGCGCCTTCTCGGCGGTCGCGGAGGACCTTGGCCGGCGTGCCCACTGCGATGGCGTAGTCGGGGATCTCGCCGACGACGACCGCGCCGGCGCCGATGATCGCGTCACGGCCGATCCGCGAACCGTCGGTCACCACCACGTGCGCGCCGAGCCACACGTGGTCGCCGACGTCGATGCCGGCAGCCGTGCGGCCCTGGTCGAGCACGGGCACGTCGACGCGGTCGTAGAGGTGGTCCCCCCCGACCAGGTACGTGTACGCGGCGATGAGGACCTTCTTGCCGACGCGCACGCGTGAGGCCGAGAAGATCTCCGTGTTGAAGCCGATGTTGGCCTCGTCCTCCACCACGATGTCGCCGTTCTTGCAGCTGAGGATGGCGTTGCGGCCCAGGAACACACCGCGCCCCAGGGTGATGCCGCGGTTGTCGGACCCCTTGGCGTCGAGGCAGCACCCGTCGTCGACGACGACGTTGTCGGCGATGTGGATCTTGTGGGGATGGCGAAGCACGACGCCTGCGCCGAACGCGACGCCCCGCCCGCACGAGCCGAGCAACAGGGGATACAGCTTCGAGCGCAGGAACAGCCCCAGCGCGCCGGGGACGCCCCAGCACAGCAACGTGATGAGTTCGTGCTTGAGCAGGGGCCAGAGACCGGGCTTGCCGACGACGAGGTCGGCGTACCGCTGCGCCTTCGACTTCTTCTCGTCGAAGAGCTCACGCTGGATCACGGTGATCCGCGCGTCGTGTTCGCGCGGGGGCTTCACCCCCGTGACAGCTCCCGCGGACCGGTGCCGATGTGGACGGGCACGTGCGCGCCCTCGGGATGCTCCGCCGACGCCTCGACGATCTCCCGGATGGCGTACGTGGGCTTGTCCTGCGACTCGTGGTACGTGCGCGCCTGCAGTTCTGCGAGCAGCCCCATCGTGAGCAACTGCAGCCCCGACGAGACGAGCAGGATGCCGAACAGCAGCAACGGACGGTCGGCGATGGACTGGTGCATGAACAACCGCACGAACGTGAGGTACGCCATGATCAGCGTGCCGAGTCCGCCGAGGATCACGCCGACCAGGCCGAAGATCTGCAGCGGCCGTGTCGCGTAGTTCAGCAGGAACTTGACCGTCAGCAGGTCGAGGATGACGCGAATCGTGCGCGACAGGCCGTACTTCGAGGTGCCGGCGCGACGCGCCCGGTGGTTGACCACCACTTCGGCCACCTTGACGCCGAACTCGCTGGCGATGGCCGGGATGAAGCGGTGCATCTCGCCGTACAGGCGCAGCGGCTTGACGATTTCCGACCGGAAGGCCTTGAGCGAACAGCCGTAGTCGTGCAACTCGACGCCCGTGGCCCGCGAGATCAGCCGGTTGGCGATGATCGACGGGATGCGGCGCGTGACCATCTTGTCCTTCCGGTCCTTGCGCCACCCGCACACGATGTCGTAGCCGGCTTCGAGCTGTGCGACCAGCATCGGGATATCCCGGGGGTCATTCTGGAGGTCGCCGTCCGACGTGATGATGATGCGGCCGCGGGCGTAGGCGAAGCCGGCCGAGAAGGCGGGCGTCTGGCCGAAGTTGCGGCGGAAGCGGATGATGCGGAAGCGTGGGTCACGCGCCGGCAGCGCAGCGAGCAGGTCGGCGCTGCCGTCCGTGCTGCCATCGTCCACCAGCAGCACCTCGTACGTCCGGCCCCAGGGATCGAGGGCCGCCGTGATCTCCCCGTAGAGCGCCTCGATGTTGGGCGCTTCGTTGAAGATGGGGATGACGAGCGAGATCTCGGGCGGCATCAGGCGAACGCGCAATTATACCGCACCGGCCTGTTGCGTCCGGCGCTGCCGCAGCAGCACCCACGCCAGCGCGCCGACGACGAGGACGAGGGCCACCCCAAGCGAGATCTGGCGCATGTGCTGTTCGAGGAACGTCATCGCCGCCTCGCCATACCAGCGGGCGAGCAGCGCCGTGAGGCCGTAACGGAGGCCGCGCCCAATCCCGATGGCCGCGACGAACTGCCACAGGGGGATCTGCACCACCCCCGCCAGGAGGACGAACACCTTGAACGGGGCGGGCGGGGGCAGGAGCGACGGCACGAGGACCGCCAGCAGGCCCCACTTCTGGAACGTCGCACGCCCTCGCTCCATGCGCTCGGCGCTCACCATCTTGCGCAGCACCCGTTCGCCGCCCTTGCGCGCCAACAGGTACATCGAGAGACACCCCAGCACGGACCCCAGCGTCGTCATCAGCGCGTACACCAGCCACATCGACGGCTGGCGGGCGACCATCCAGATCAGCAGCAGGTCGGGTACCTGCGGGAGCGACAGGACGGACGAGTCCAGCAGGGCCACGAGGAAGAGCCCCGGGGCGCCGAGAGTGAGGGCGAACGACTGGACAGTGGCGACGACTCTGGACATGCAGGAGAGGGACCGGAGCGAGCCTCGAAGGCCTCCGGGTGGCCGAGGTACTATGGCGGGATGGTCGAGCTCCGGCCAGCCTGATTATACCCGTGCCCGCTCCAGCCCCCGTTTCAGCCCGTCCCTGGTTCCTTCCCCTGCTCGGCGCCGCCGTGGCCCTCGTGCTCGGGAGCCTGGCGACCACCTACTACGCCGGCCAGGACCTGACCCTGAGCCACTACGATGCCAAGGCCCATCTGGTCGTGGCGCGCCGCATCTTCGACAGCCTCACCCCCGGCTGGCGGCAGATCGGCGCCGTGTGGCTCCCGCTGCCGCACGTCCTGAATGCCTTGCCGGTCCAGGTCGACGCCTGGTACCGCACGGGCCTCTCGGGCGTGGTCATCTCGATGCTGTCGTTTGCCAGCGCCGCAGGAGCCCTCTGCTGGCTGGTCGGCTCGCTCTCCGGTTCGCGCTCGGCCGCCGTCGCCGCGCTCGCGGTGTTCGTCTATCAGCCGGACCTGCTGTACCTCCAGTCCACGCCGATGACCGAGCCGCTGCTGCTCGGCCTGACCGTGTCGGGTATCGCGCTGCTCCACCGCTGGGCCGCCGCCGGCGGCACCGGTGCCGCCTGGCCGGCGGGACTCGTCCTCGGCCTGGCCTGCCTCACCCGCTATGAGGCCTGGCCGATGACTGCCGCAGCGGGGCTGGTCGCCGTGCTGGTGCTGTGGCGCTCGGGACTCCCGCTCCCGACCGCGGCGGGCCGTGCGCTGCGCGTGGGCGCCTGGCCCCTCGGCGCCCTCCTGCTGTTCCTGGTCCTGAGCAAGGCGACGGTCGGCGCGTGGCTGGTCACGGGCGGCTTCTACGAGCCCAACAACCCCGCGTATCGCGATCCGGCCAAGGCGCTGGTCCAGGTGGGCTGGGGCCTCGGCAAGGTGGGCGGGTGGCCGGTGGCCTGGGCCGGTGCGGCGGCAGCGGCCGTCGTCTTCGTGCAGGGCCTCGTGCGCCGCGACCGGCAGGCGTGGTGGTTCGCCATCGCCCTGGCGGGGTGCGCCGCCCTGCCCTACTACGCGTTCGTGAGCGGGCACCCGTTCCGGATCCGCTACATGATCCTGCTGATCACGGCGGCCGCGGCCTGCATCGGCCTGCTGGTCTCGCTGGCGCCGAAGGCGTCTCGCGGGCTCGTATTGCTCCTGGTGCTCGCGACCCTGGGATTCGACCGGCGTCCCGTGGGCCTCACGTCGCCGATGGTGGAGGAAGCGCAGTGGGACCGGCCGCACCAGAAGGAGCGGCGGATGGTGACGGCGTGCCTGATGGACGACTGGCGCGGCGAGCCCATCCTCGTGAGCATGGGCTCCCTCGCGCACTACATGCAGGAGATGTCGGTCAACGGCCTCGCGCTGCGCCACTTCATCCACGAGGGCATCGGCGAGATCTGGTTCGAGGCCCTGAAGAGCCCGCGGCGCCATGCCGCCTTCATGCTCGTCGAGGAGAAGGCCGAGGGCGGCGACCAGTTGTTCCAGCTCGCGCAGAAGGACCCGGCCTTCCTGGACGGGTTCACCCGCACCTGCGAGGGCGGCGGCGTCGCGCTGTACGTGCGCCGGTAGGCCGCGGTCTCGGACCGCGCCGCCGTGGAGAACGGCCGGGTGGTGCACACCCGGCCTCACCGCCCCTAGCGCAGCTTGAACGACACCGTGAACAGGAACGAGTTCCCGCCCAGGTCGATCGTGTCGCCTGAGAACCCGAGGCTTGGGTCGAGGTCGGCCCTGGCCGTCGAGTAGCGCCACTCGCCACCGATCAGCGCACTCGCGCCGACCGGGAATCGCACGCCGGCCAGGAACACCGGGCCGATCTCCATGCCGTCGTCGGTGAAGCTGTCGCGGAAGATGTCGCCGTTGCTGAAGTCGAGGAACTCGCCCACCTCGGTGTACTGCCAGAGGTTGAACTGCACGCCACCACCGACGTACGGCTGCACCCCGGCATCGCGCGACAGCGGGAACACCTTGGCCGTCAGCGCAATCGGGATGTTGCGCAGCTTCAGGTCCGATTCGATCTCGGTGCCATCGCTGTCCACGAATCGTGAGTAGACCGTGGGCACGGTGCGCGCGTAGTAGTTCACGCCCGCCCCGACCTCGAGGAAAGACCCGAGGCTGATGGCGAAGTCGCCGCCGGCGGTGGCCCCGTTGAAGTCCTCGAGCATGAAGTCGAGGAAGGTGAGGTTCTGCCGCAGCACGTCGCTGCGGTCACGGGCCTCTTCGCTCTTCACGAGGAAACCGCCGATGTTGCCGCCGATCACCACATCCTGCGCAAAGGCGGCACCGCTGCACGCCAGCACCATCGCCCCGCTTGCCAAGAACCGTCGCACCATGAGCTGTCTCCCCGCCTGAAGGCGTCCCCGGAGGTCACGCCCCATGCGTGTCGCCTCCGGCACTCGGTCCGGGCCCCGCAGGGCACCGTCGTCATGTTCTGGACGAGCATGAAGCAAGGAATGTGCCCTGCCCGGTGTCTCCGGCAGGCGTCAGTCGGTCAGGCCACTGCGTCGGGCGTGAAACTCGGTCAACAACGCGAGCATCTCGTCGTGGATGGCGCCGTTGGTGGCCAGCACCTGCGGCATCCGCGACTGGAACCGTGTGCCGCGCCAGTCACTCACGCGCCCGCCTGCCTCCTCCACGATCAACGCGCCGCCGCAGGAATCCCACGGCTTGAGCGCCGCCTCGTAGAAGCCGTCGAGGCGACCCGCGGCCACGTAGCACAGGTCGAGCGCCGCCGAGCCGAGCCGACGGACCGCCCGGCTCCGTCCGAGAAAGTGGCCAAACAGGTCGACCAGTTCTTCGCCAACCTCGGGTTGCTGCACGTTGTAGGGAAAGCCCGTCACCAGCAGGCTCTCCAGCACGGCGCTGGACCGGCTGACGGCCAGCCGCTCGCCGTTCAGGCGGGCACCGTGGCCCTTCTCCGCCGTGAACAGCTCCCGACGCGTGGGGTCGTAGACGGCGGCCACGATCGCCTCGCCGTCGAGTTCGAGGCCCAACGACGCACAGAAGATGGGCAGGCCGTGCGCGAAGTTCGTCGTCCCGTCGATGGGGTCGAACACCCAGCAGTACCCGGGCGCCTGTCGCGTCCGCAGGTCGTCCTCCTGCAGTTCCTCACCGAGGACGAGATGGTCCGGAAAACGTTCGGCAATCAGGGCGCGGAACATGCGCTCCACGGCCACGTCGACCTCGGTGACCAGGTCGATGGCGCCCTTCTTGTCGATGCGCATCGGCCCGCCGAAGTGGGCCATCTGGATGGCGCCCGCCTTCTGGACCGCCTCGACGGCGGTGGCCAGGAGCAGGGGATCAGGAGACTCGGACGGGACGTGATTCATGCAGGAGGGGCCGACAGGCGCTTGCGCATGCGGACTTCCATGCCGCCTTCGGGCCGACGGCGCAACTGGAGGTCGTCCATGAAGTTGCGCATGAAGAAGATACCGCGACCGCTGGACTTCAGGAGATTCTCCGGCGCGAGCGGATCGGCCACCTCTTCGGGCTCGAATCCCTCCCCCTCGTCGGTGATCACGATCTCGAGGAAGTCCGGGCCATCGTCGGCAGGCACGAAGGCGAAGTGCACGCCCACATGCTTGGCGGGATCGAACTTGTTGCCGTGGCGAATCGCGTTGACGACCGACTCACGCACCGACACGCCGACCCAATGGCCGGCGTCTTCGTTGAGGTGCGCGGTGGCGCACAGCTGGTCGCAGACCACCTGTACGTAGTCGAGGACGTCGACGTGGCTGTTGAGCACCAGGGAGAGCGCTGCGCGGTCTGTGGGCATGCGGTCGGGTGTGGCGCGTGCATCATACACGCTCCCCTGCCGGCGGGGCTCGCCGAGGAGGTCGCCATGACACGGCAAAAGCGGGTGCGGATGCTACAGTGAAGCCCGCATGCCCGCCGAGTTCACGAGGATCGTGACCGTCCGGCCCGCCACCGCCCTGGAGGGGGTGGTCAGGGTGCCGGGCGACAAGTCCATCTCCCATCGATACGCGATGTTCGCGGCCCTCGCCGAGGGCGTCACGCGCATCAGTCACTATGCGCCGGGCAACGATTGCCAGAGCACCTTGCGGTGCCTCGAGCAGTTGGGCGTGGTCGTCTCCCGCCACGCCAGCTTCGACCGCGACAGCGGCGCCGAGGTTCCCACCGTTCAGATCGTCGGCCGCGGCCTGCGTGGACTCCAGTCCCCCACCGCCGACCTCGATTGCGGCAACTCCGGGTCGACCCTGCGCATGCTGGCCGGCATCCTCGCGGCCCATCCCTTCACCAGCGTCCTGACCGGCGATGCCTCCCTGCGCCGACGCCCGATGATGCGGGTCGTCACGCCGCTCCAGAAGATGGGCGCCGAGGTCACGTCCGTCGAGGGCCGCCCGCCGGTGCACGTGACGGGCGGCAACCTCACGCCCATCACCTATCGCCCGGAGACCCCGAGCGCCCAGGTGAAGACGGCCGTCCTGTTGGCCGGGCTGCAGACGGCCGGGACCACCACGTTCGAGGAGCCGGCCGGGACGCGCGATCACACCGAGCGCGCGCTGAAGGCCTTTGGCGCCACCTTGGACATCCAGGGCCACGTCATCAGCATCACCGGCGAGCAACGCCTCACGGGGCGGCCCCTGGCCGTGCCCGGGGATCCCTCGTCGGCCGCCTTCTGGGCCTGCGCGGCCGCCGCGCTGCCGGGGTCGTTCATCGAACTCCGCGATGTGGGCCTCAACCCGAGTCGCACCGCCATCTTCGACGTGCTGCGTCGCCTCGGCGCCGACGTCGACCTGCAGGTCGACCGCACCGATGCCGAGGAACCGGTCGGTCGCGTGCGCGTGCGACATCGGGCGCTGCGGCCGCTCGAGTTGACACCGGCGGAGGTGCCGGGACTCATCGACGAACTGCCGGTGCTCGCCGCCCTCGCCACGCACGGGGGCGAACTCCGCGTCACGGGCGCCGGCGAGCTGCGGGCCAAGGAGAGCGACCGCATCACGGCGCTCGTCAACGGCCTCCGAGCCCTCGGGGCCGATGCCGATGAACTGCCCGATGGCTTCCATGTGCGCGGGTCCCGCCGCTTGCTCGGCGGGCTGGTGGACGCCGCCGACGACCACCGACTGGCGATGGCCTTTGCCGTGGCCGGCCTCGGCGCCATGGAACCGACGGTCATCCGCGGCGCCGATGCCGTGGATGTCTCCTACCCGGGATTCTTCGACGTCCTGGTCGCCCTGAGGAAATGACCGGCAGTCCGACCGACAAGCTGTACCTGGTGGGCTTCATGGGCTCGGGCAAGACCACGGTGGCCCGGGCCCTCAGCCGCCGCCTCGGCTGGCGCGCCGTCGACCTCGACGAGGAGATCGAGCGCCGGGAGGGCCAGACCGTCGCGCAGGTCTTCGCCGAACACGGCGAGGGCTACTTCCGCAAGGTGGAGCGCGAGGTGCTGCTGGCACTGCTCCCCGCGCGCCACGTCATCGTGGCCACCGGCGGCGGCACCTTCGTCCAGCCGGCCAATCGCGCCGATATCCTCGTCGACGGGCTCACCGTCTGGCTCGACGCCCCCTTTGCCCGCATCGTCGATCGAGTACCCTCGGATGGACGTCGCCCGCTGGCCTCGGACCGCGAGGCGTTCGCGGCGCTGTTCGAGCAGCGCCGCGCCGCCTACCGTCTGGCGCATGTGCGCGTCGACGCACAAGGACGCGTGGATGCCCTCGTCGAGCGCATCCTGCACAAACTCGGGTGGTAGGCGTTCTATTTGCCCGTCTGCAACGTTTATAGACCGAAGAGCGTGCGCTACCTCGTCATCAGCGACATCCACGGCAATCTGCCCGCCCTGGCGGCAGTCCTGCGTGACTGCACGCCGGACCAGTACGACCGTGTGCTCGTACTCGGCGACCTGGTGGGCTACGGGGCGGAACCGGGCGACGTGATCGAGCGCATTCGCGCCCTTGCCCCGCACGTGGTCGTGCGCGGCAATCACGACAAGGCCGTCTGCGGCCTGATGGAACTGTACGGCTTCAACTCGCACGCCCGCGAGGCGGCGGAATGGACCGCGCGGACGCTGTCGGAAGGCCAGTTGGCCTACCTGCGCGACCTTCCGGCCGGCCCGATGCTCGTCGACGATGTCCTCGAGGTGTGGCACGGCTCGCCAGCCGACGAAGACGCCTACCTCGTGTGGATCGACGACATCCGCGATGCCGCCGCCCTCGGACGTCGCCCGCTGTGCCTGTTCGGCCACACGCACGTGCAGGGCGCGTACGGGTCCGGCGAAGGCCACCCTGTCGTCGACAGCGGCGAGCACCGCACCCGGACGACGTTATCGATAAGGCTCGAGGACCGGTGGCTGGTCAATCCGGGATCGGTCGGCCAGCCGCGCGACGGCGACCCGCGGGCCGCGTACGCCATCGTCGACCTCGGCGCACGGACGGTCACGCTCTGCCGCGTGGCGTACGACGTGGACGCCGAGATGCAGGCCATCCGCGCCGCTGGCCTGCCCGAACTGCTCGCCTCCCGGCTGGCCGAAGGACGCTAGCGTCGCGTCCCGGGGCCGACGACCACTCCGCTGACCGTCAGCCCTTCCGCTTCTCGTCCTGTCGCTTCTGCTGCGACCGCATGGCGTCCATCGCGGCGCGCGACCCGAGAATCCAGCCAATGATGATCCCCACCAGCAGCGTGGCGGGGATGAAGATGAAGTGCCCGGCGGTCACGAGCGCCTACCTGCCCCCGGCGGTCCGGCGCGCGTCCCGGAGTTCGGCCTCGACACGGCCCAGCCGGCGCCAGAGCATCAGCAGATATCCCAGGATCGCCACCCACGCCACCGCGTAGGCCCCCACGAGGAACGGCGCCGCCGGCAGCTTCTCGTTCTCGGGGAGCTGGTCGATCGGCACGTACTCCTCCTGTGCCGTCGTGGTCACCTTGCCATGGGGCGTCTCGGTGGCCTGGCCGAACGCCGGGCCCGCGCTGCCGCCGATCCACAGGGCGCACAGCAGCGCGAAGAGTCGAACACATCTCGTCACGAAGGTCGTCGTCATGCCTCAGCCTTCAGTCTCTGCGAGGAGGAGGTCCAGCGCGTCCTGTTGCTCGGCCAGGCGCACCCGGGCGCGCACGAGGGCGAGGAACAGCAGCAAGAACGCGAACATGCACCAGTAGAACGGGAACCGCATGGCCGGCACCAGCGACGGGACGACCGTCGTCTTGGGGTGCAGCGTCCGCCACACGTTGACCGACCAGTAGATGAACGGCACGTTGGCCATGCCGAAGAGGGCCACGCCCGCGGCCAGCTTCTCCGTCCCGGGCCCGCCGAAGCGCCGCAGCAGCAGGTAGGCCGAGAACAGCAGCCACAGGACCAGCGTCGACGTGAGTCGCGCATCCCACTGCCACCACACGCCCCAGGCCTTGCGCGCCCAGAGCGGTCCCGAGATCAGGACGATGATGCCGAAGAGCACCGTGAGCTCCGCCGCGGCCTCGGCCAGGCGGTCACTCCGCGCCCGGCCGCGCGCCAGGTACGCGATGCTCGCGAAGCCGCACGTGAAGGTCGCCAGGAACATCATGATCGCCGCCGGCACGTGGAAGTAGAAGATCTTCTGGACGAGTCCCATCGTCGACTCGTACGGCGCCTGCGCGATGAAGTACGGCGCGGCCAGGAACATGCCCATGGCCACCACCAGCATCGCGGGCACGCTGCGGTTCAGCATTGTCAGTTCTCCTTGGCGACCCGGGGTGCGGCCTCGGTCATCAGCGTACCGAACGTCCACAGGGCGAGGATGGCGAATACCGCGTCAAAGCATACCAAGAGGGGCAGCCACAGGCTGACCACGCCCGGCACGTAGGGATCGGCGAGCGCCGCGGCCGTGCCGCGCACGCCGCCGATGATCACCGGCACGCTCATCGGATACAGCAGCAGCGGCAGCAACACGTCGCGGGTGCGCGTCCGCGCGAGCATCGCCGCAAACAGGGTGCCGATGGCCGCATAACCCGCCGTGCCCATCGCCAGCAGGCTCGCCACCATCAGCGGGTGCCTGTCGAGCGGCATCTGGAAGAACAGCGCCACCAGCGGCAACAGCACGACTTCCACCGAGAACATCAGCGCCATGAGTCCGAACCACTTGCCGAGGTACACGGCAGGTCGGGGGGTCGCCGAGGCGAGCACCGCCATCAGCGTGCCGGCCGCCCGCTCGCGCTCGAACGTCCGGGCCATCGCCAGCGTGCCGGCAAGCGCCACGGTCACCCACAGGACCGCGGGGCCCGCGTCGGGCACCGGCGTCCCCTCGCGCACCAGCCCGAACGAGAACACCAGCACGCAGGCCAGCGCGAAGCAGGCGGTGGTGAGCAACCCCTCGCGCGATCGCCATTCGATGCGCAGGTCCTTGGCGAGGAGCACCCACGAGGCCCGCGCGATCTCGCCGATTGACGTCTCGGCGGTCGCCGGGGTGGCCTTGGGCGGCGTGGTGGTCAGACCTTCCCCTGCACTCGCGTGCTCGGCCGACGCGCCGAACGTGGCCACGGAGGGACGCTCGTTCCATCCCGAGTGCGCTGCCGGAACCGGCGCCGCCCCGGCGTTGACGGCAGCGCGGTAGGCCTCGGCCAGCGGCAGGGTGCGGTCGAGCGGCACCAGCACGCCTTGCTTGATGATCCCCGCGCGATCGACGAGTGACTCCACCAGCAGCAGGTCATGCGTGGCCAGCACGACCAGCGTCCCGGCGTCGCGCAGGGACGCGAGCCGGCTCACCATGCGGTGCGCGCTTTCGTCGTCGAGCCCCGTGAAGGGTTCGTCGAGCAGCAGCACGCGGGGCTCTGGCAGCAGCACCCGCTCGAACGCGAGCCGCTGTCGCATGCCGCGGGAGAACCGCTCCACGAAGTCGTCGGCGCGATCGGTGAGGTGCGCCCGCTCGAGGGCGACGCTGACAGCGCCGGCGACGTCCTTGACGTCGGCCAGGCGGGCGAACAGCTCGAGGTTCTCGCGCGCGGTCAGCTCGCCGTACAACTGCGGCTCGTGGCCGAGCACGCCGATCAGGCGCCGGGGCGAGTCGAGGCCGTCGGCCGCCGGATAGCGCACGCTGCCGCGCGACGGCTCGGCCAGTGTCGACAGGACCCCGAGGAGCGTCGTCTTGCCCGAGCCATTGGGTCCGAGCAGGCCGAACACCTCGCCGGCGTACCCCTCGAACGAGATGTCGCGCAACACCCGGCGTCGTCCGAACTGCCGGGCGATGCGCGACGCGACGAGCAATGGCTCCACTAGGAGGCCTGGCGAACGGCGGGCGCCTGCCCCGCTCGCACGCGCTCGGCGTCGAGCAGCGCGTAAACGCCTTCGAGATCCCGCAGCACGGCGTCGCGCTCTTCCCGAAGTTCCTCCGTCGCGGGCTCGCCGCCCTGCTCCAGGCGCTGCAGGCGCGTCAGCAGGGCCGTGCGCTGGGCTTCAAGGGCCTTGATGCGGTGGGTCGGATCCACAGGCACGCGGAAGATCAGCCACAGCCCAGCGACCACCACCAGCCCCGCCAGTCCGAGGGCGGTGTACCGGGGCCACGCCGGATGGTGCGGGATCCCTTCGACCACGAGCGTCAACGTCTCGCCCGCCTTCATGCCGGGCCCCGTGCCCGTCCAGTACGCCTTGCCCTCTGCGTCGGCCTCGCGCGCCTGGGGCAACGTTGGTGCCACGAGGCGGGTCTCCCCCAGTCGACGGAGGATGACGTTGGTCGAGAGGCTGGCCACGGGCAGCGGCACCGCGATCTCGCGGCGCCCGCCCGAGATGGGAAGACGATAGGCGACCTGCGCGATGGTGCGGCCGGAGGCGAACGGCCCCGCCACCACCAGCTTGCGCTCGAAGATGCGAGCCGACGACGACGAGCCCTCGAGGAGCGTCGCCTGTTCGGCGTCGGCAGGGAGCGCCACTTCGAGCGGCTTCTCCACCGACACCGGCGTGGCCGTCGCGTTCACGAACTCGAAGATGTGGAAGATCTCGAGCTTCTCTTCCGCGAAGTCGACGATCGTCCGCCACTGCGTGCCCAACACCACGGTGCCTGGCTTGGCCGGCTCGGCCGGCGTGGCGGGTGCCGCCGCAGCATCCGGCGACGCCGCCGCAGGCGCCCCCGACAGGCCAGACACGAGGATCACCCGGAGGCCGCCCGTCCGCGGCACCTCGAAGGGCTGCGATCGCAGCGCCTCGCCATCGACGGTCACCGTGGCCACGGCCACCTTGCCGGGCCCGAGGCCCGCGAAGATGGCGCGTCCCGACTCGTCGGTCGGCGCCGAGTCCGACACGCCATCGCCGGTCACGGTCACCTGCGCCCCGACGACGTTGTTGCCCATCGTCTGTCGCAGGACACGCACCGAGACCGACCCGTCAGGCAGATCCTGGCTCGGGAGCGCCATGCCGTTCATCTGGCGCAGGTCCGGCATCTGCGCCGAGAGCGGCGCCGCAGCCACGACCGCCAGCGCGAGGACGGCACTGGCGCCTCGTGCAACCCACCAGCGCGCGGGGCTCACAGCGTTGCCCCGCAGGTCTTGCAGAACCGCGCGTCCGCGTCGTTGAGCGTCCGGCACTGGCCACATTGCTGCGCACTCACCTTTCGGGCCGCCTTCGGCTGCCGCAGCCCCGCCAGGTCCTTGGCGATGCGCTCGCGCAAGCCGGCTTCGCCCAGGTCGATGCGCTGCATCAGGCCGACGGCCCGCTGGCGCAACCGGCCGACCATGTCGTCGAAGTCCGGGTCGGCCACCTTGCCCATGGCCTTGTCGAACTCGAGTTCCTTGATGCTGCGCAGCACGAGCGACTTCTCGCGCTCGAGGGCGATGAGGTGGCGGGTGGAACGCCGAGCATCGCCGACGACGCGCTCCGGCATCACCAGCGGCAGGAGCGTGCGATGGAGGGCCGTGGCCGCCAGCGCGGCCGCCACGATCCCGATGCTCAGCAGGATGAGATGCTCGGGGCGCGTGAAGCGGGGCTCACGCCAGACAGCCGCAGTGGCCCCAACCAATCCGAGCACGACGAAGAATTGCCAGGCGCGCGCGCCGCCACCAGCGTCAGTCGAGGTCACGCAGTTCCTCGTCGAGCTTCTTGTGCCAGGCCTCGGCCTGCGTCGACTCGAGCACCGGGGTTTCGGCATCGTGCCGACGCCGCGACCAGCGGAACGCCGCCGCTCCCGCGAACATCGCGCCGGCCACGCCCACGGCGTACGGCACCGCCCAGGCGAGGCGGTTGAAGCCCTTGTCGATCGGCATGGCCAGGGGCTCCTGGCTGCCGTACTTCTGCACGTAGTAGTCGAGCACCTGGTCGCGCGTGTAGCCCTTCTTCACCAGCCCGGCCAGTTCGACGCGCATCTGCTCGGCCGTGCCGCACGTGCACTCCGACAGGCGCTGCCGCCCGCAGGTGCCGCACATGCACACGATCTGGCCCTGCATCTCGCGCTCGAATGGCGACATCGGGACGATCACCGTGGTCGCGCCCTCGACGTGCCCCTGCGCGTGCACATGCACCGGGAACGCCGACGCGCCGAACAGGACCAGCAGCAGGAGCACCGACGTCGTGGATCCGGTCGCGGCCCCGGAGGGCACCTTGACGGCGGCCGTCGCCAGCGCCCGTTCGGGCAGCAGCGCGATCAGCGTGCCGATCGCCATGATGCCGAAGCCGACCCAGATCCAGTTCACGAGCGGATTGACCACCACGTGGAACGTGGCCGACTGCTGCTCGGCGTCGAACCCGGCCAGCACGACGTACAGGTCGTAGCCGATCGAGCGCTGGATGGCCACCTCGGTGGTCGGCTCTTCGGTCCGCTTGTTGTAGAACCACTTGGCGGGCGAGATCGGGCCGATCTCCTTGCCGTCGCGGAACGCCGTCATCCGCGCGGTGACCATCTGCTTCTGCGCGTCCTGCGTGATGGCGATGCCGTCGTGGCGCACCGAATAGGGCCCCACCGCGACCGACTGCCCCGGCTTCAGGAGGAGCTGCTCTTCCTGCTTGAACCCGTCGCCGGCAAAGCCCAACGCCATCAGCACGATGCCGAGGTGGACGATGTAGCCGCCATAGCGCCGCTGGTTGCGCGCCACCAGGCCGATGGCCGAGGTCACCAGGTCGGAGCCCGAGTACTGCTGCCGCACCCGCGCGCCACGCACGAACTCCTGCACCATCGTGGCGGTCACGAAGGCCGACAACGCGAAGCAGATGCCCGACGACCAGACCCGCACGCCGAGCGCCAGCAAGCCGCCGCCGGTGACGAGCGCCGCGAGGATGGGCCACTGGAACTGGTGCCGCAGGTTGTCGATGGTCGACTTGCGCCACGCCAGCAGCGGCCCGACGCCGGTCAGCAGCAGCAGCGCCAACCCGATGGGCAGCATCCACTTGTTGAAGAACGGGGGGCCGACCGTGAGGCGCTCCCCCGCCACCGCCTCGCTGAGCGTCGGGAACATCGTCGCAAACAGGACGAACATCGCCGAGAACAGCAGGATCCAGTTGTTGGCCAGGAACGCGGCCTCGCGCGACACCCAGGAGTCGAGCTCATGGCGCGCCCGGAGCAACGGCAGGCGGTAGATGAGCAGGCCGAAACTCACGACGAGCAGCACCGTCATGAAGGCCGTGAACATCCACGCCAGTTCCTTGTCCTCGCCGAACGCGTGCACCGACTGCACGATGCCCGAGCGGGTCATGAACGTGCCGAAGATGGTGAGGAAGAACGTCGTGATGACGAGCGTCATGTTCCACACGCGGAGCATGCCTCGCCGTTCCTGCACCATCACCGAGTGCAGGAAGGCCGTGGCCGTGAACCAGGGCAACAGGCCGGCGTTCTCGACGGGGTCCCAGCCCCAGTAGCCGCCCCACCCGAGTTCCTCGTACGCCCAGATCATGCCGAGCGTGAGGCCGAGCGAGAGGAACAGCCAGCTCACCATCGTCCAGCGCCGCACCGCGCGCAGCCAGGAGTCGTCGAGGTACCCGGTGGCCAGTGCCGCCATGCCGAACGCGAACGGGATGGTCATGCCCACGAAGCCGATGTAGAGCGACGGCGGGTGGATGACCATGTACACGTTCTGCAGGAGCGGGTTCAGGCCCTGCCCGTCTGGCGGGATGTCGGCCAGGTAGGTCTCGAACGGGTTGTTGTGCACGACCATCAGGAAGAGGAAGAACATCTCCACGATGGCGATGACGGCCACGACGTAGGGGATCAGCTCGCGGTGCGACTCGCGGGAGTTCCGGACCGCGATGGCCCCGAACACCGACAGCAGCAGCACCCAGAACATGATCGAGCCATCGAGCCCGCCCCAGTACGCCGTCAGCTTGAAGATCAGCGGCTGGGCCGCGTCGGAGTACCTGTCGACGTACTTGATCGAGTAGCTGTCGGTGACGAAGGCGTACATGATGACCGCCGACGCCACGGACATGAGGGCCGTGACGAGGTAGAACGCCCCGATGCCGCTTTCGGTGAGCCGCGTCGATTGTCGACGCGCGCCCGCCAGGCACGCGGTGGCCGCGTAGGCCGCCACCACGAAGCAGGTCAGGAGGAGGAACGTGCCAAGGGCCGGCATGCGCTTAGCTCGCCGACTTCGCGGCCGGGATGCCCGCACCGGCGCCGGGACTGGCCGGGTCGTACTTGGACGGACACTTGGCCATCACGCCGTTGGGCTCCACCACGAAGCCATCGGGCCCCAGCGTGCCCTTCACCACCACCTCCGACCCGTCCTTGAACGTGTCGGGCACGATGCCGGTGTACGACGCCTTCACGACCTGGCCGTTGTAGGCCACGTCGAACCGGTAATCGAGGGAGTCCGGCTTGCGGCGGATGTCCGACGCATGCCCATGCAACTGCAGACGCTTGCCGTACCACGGACTCGGCTGTGTCATCACCTCATCGACGTGCTTGTAGTACTGCGTATCCTCGCTGAGGCTCGAGTACAGCATGGCGCTGAACGCCAGCCCGAGAACGAGGGTCGAGATCGCGATCTTGACGGTCTTGGATCCGCTCATGGTTGTGGGGAGGGGCGCGGGAGAACGAAAGGCATCCCTCAGGCGGATTATGACGCTGGTTGGACGTACTTCGCCAGAAGTTTCGCCACTTGCGCCACCGGCAGGCCCACCACGTTCGGGTAGGAGCCGTCGACCCGGGTCACGAAGCGAGACGCGCGCCCCTGAATGCCGTACCCGCCCGCCTTCCCGAGGGGCTCGCCCGAGCCGACGTACCAGGCGATCTCCTCCTCCGACAGCGACGCGAACCACACCGTCGTCCGCTCCACCAGGCTCTCCTCGCCGCCGCCGTGGCGCAGTGTGACGCCGGTGTACACCTCGTGCGGGCGACCCGAGAGCCGCCGCAGCATCGCGGCCGCGTCCGCCTCGTCCTCTGGCTTGTTCAGGATCACGCCCTCGCAGACGACCGTGGTGTCGGCGGCAAGGATGAGCTCCCCGGGAGCGCACGCGACGGCGCGCGCCTTGACCTCGGCGAGTCGGCGCACCAGCGCCTCCCCCGTCTCGCCGGGGTGCGGCGTCTCGTCGACGTCGGCCACGCGGACCTCGAAGGTGTAGCCAACGGCCGTCAGGAGCGTGGCGCGGCGCGGCGACGAGGACGCGAGGATGAGGCGCATGGCACTAGACCACCGAGAAGGCGCGGCCGTGGTCACCCAGCAACTCGCGCAGCCGTCCCTCGATCACCCGCCGGTGCAGGTCGAGCTGTTCGGCCACGCGCGCATCCTGGGCCCGGACGTAGATCACGCCGTCGCTCTCGCGAACAGGGCTGCACAGTCGCGCCATCCCGCCGCCGACCGCCAGGTGCCACGAGGCCTCGACCTTGCCCCAGCTGTGTGGCTGCTCGGCAATCAACTTCATGACCGTGCCCGGCGCCAGCTCCTTCGAAGAAAACACAGAGGCAGTATAGCGACGGCAGTCGGGCGTCGGCAGTCGGGCCAAGGACGGTAGGGCCGGCTCTCCGAGCCCGGCCACACGAAGGCCGGGTTGGGACAACCGGCCCTACCGGCGTGACTCTCCCCTGCTTCGGGTAGGCTGTACAAAGCCCCTCTGGAGGCTCCCGCCATGCATCAACGTCAGGCCGTCATCGTCTCCGCCGTCCGCACCCCCACCGGCAAGTTCCTCGGCGGGCTCAAGGACTTCACCGCGCCGCAACTGGGCGCCCTCGCCATCCGGGAGGCCGTGGCCCGCGCCGGCGTGTCGCCCGAGGACGTCGACGAGTGCATCCTCGGCAACGTCGTCTCGGCAGGACTGGGACAGCACCCGGCGCGCCAGGCCGCCCTCGCCGCGGGCCTGCCCGTCGAGGTCCCGGCGTTGAACGTGAACATGGTGTGCGGGTCGGGCCTGCGTGCGGTGATGCTCGCCGCCCAGGGCATCGCCACCGGCGACCGCGACATCGTGGTGGCCGGCGGCATGGAGTCGATGAGCCAGGCGCCGTACCTGCTGCCGAAAGCCCGGGAAGGCTTCCGCATGGGCCACGGGCAGGTCGTCGACAGCATGGTCCAGGACGGACTGTGGTGTGCCGTCGACAACTGGCACATGGGGATGACCGGCGAGGCTGTGGCGGGTAAGTACGGCATCAGCCGCGAGGCGCAGGACGGCTACGCCGTGCGCAGCCACCAGAAGGCGGCGCAGGCGCAGCGCGAGGGAGCGTTCACCGCCGAGATCCTGCCGGTCTCCATCCCGCAGAAGAAGGGCGCCCCGCTCGTCGTCGACCGCGACGAGTCGGTGCGTGAGGACACGTCGATCGAGGCGCTGGCGAAGCTGCGGCCGGCGTTCGCCACGGACGGCACCGTCACGGCCGGCAATGCGCCCGGCGTCAACGACGGCGCGGCGGCGCTTGTGGTGGTTGCCGACGATATCGCTGCGGAGCGGGGGCTCACGGTGCGCGCGCGGATCGTGGCGCAGGCGACGTCTGGCCTCGAGCCCAAGTGGGTGATGATGACGCCCGTCCCGGCCATCCGCACGGTGCTCGAGAAGGCGGACTGGACGATGGAGTCGGTGGACCTGTTCGAGATCAACGAGGCGTTCTCGGTGCAGGCGCTGGCGGTGACCGGCGAACTCGGGATTCCTGAGTCGAAGGTCAACGTGCACGGCGGCGCGGTCGCGCTCGGGCACCCCATCGGGGCGAGCGGGGCCCGCGTCCTCGTGACGCTGTTGCACGCCCTCGAGCGCCGGAACCTGCGGCGCGGCGTCGCCGCGCTGTGTCTGGGCGGCGGCAACGGCGTCGCGATTGCGATCGAGCGGTAGAAACAGGCTGCAGGCTGCTGGCCACAGGCGACCTGACCATACAGGCCGCCTGCGGCCTGAGGCCTGTCGCCGACCTGCGGAGCGTGTGATGGATGTGCAACTGGTAGGCGTCATCGGATCGGGCACGATGGGCAACGGGATTGCCCAGACGTTCGCGCAACGCGGGTTCGACGTGCGGCTCATCGACGTGTCGGCGCCGGCGCTCGAGAAGGCGAAGGCGACGATCGCGAAGAGCCTCGGCAAGTTCGTCGAAAAAGGCACCCTCAGCGCCGAGGATCGCGACGCGACGCTCGGCCGCCTCGCCTTCTTCGGCTCGATCGATCACCTCGCCGACGCCGACTACGTGGTCGAAGCCATCGTCGAGCAGCGCGAGGCGAAGCGTGCGCTGTTCGGGAAGCTCGACGCCCTGGTGCGCCCCGAGGTGGTGCTGGCGACCAACACCTCGTCGATCTCGATCACCGACATCGCGGCAGCGACGCAGCGACCCGAGCAGGTCCTGGGCATGCACTTCATGAACCCGGTGCCGCTGATGCAGTTGGTGGAGTTGATCCGCGGGCAGTCGACGTCGGACGCCTCGATGGCGCTGGCCGAGTCGTTGTGCGCGCGGCTCGGCAAGACGGGCGTGCCGGCGAGCGACTACCCGGGCTTCATCGCCAACCGCATCCTGATGCCGATGATCAACGAGGCCGTGTTCGCGCTGATGGAAGGCGTGGGCACCGCCGAGGCGATCGACTCGGTCATGAAGCTCGGGATGAACCACCCGATGGGCCCACTGACGCTGGCCGACTTCATCGGCCTCGACGTGTGCGTCGCGATCCTCGATGTCATGCACCAGGGCCTCGGCGATCCGAAGTACCGCGCCTGTCCCCTGCTCCGCCGCATGGTTGCCGCGGGACACCTCGGCCGCAAGTCGGGTCGCGGCTTCTACCACTACGCGTAGGGTCGGCAGTCGGGGGTCGGCAGTCGGCAGTCGCTAGCGCAGAACGACGCACTGGCGCTGTCAGACTCCTGCTGTCTTCCCGTCCATACGGCGTGACCAACGGCGCCGCAGGCCCGACGACCGGAGACGTGCCCTCAGCCGGACGCGCCCCGATTCCCGACTCCCGTCTCCCGATTCCCGTCCGGGTGCGGGGCCTACATCCGCTTGCCGGCGACGTGCGTCAGGCGCCAGTAGGCGAAGAACGCCACTGGACCGATGCACAGGATCTCCCGCGCGACGGCCGTGAGGTTGTGTGCGAGGAACCCCTGCACCCAGTAGCGGCGCGAGATGGGCAGGAACAGGTGCAGGTCCGACTGGTAGAAGTCCGGCCGGAACGG
>NZ_JBIINP010000222.1:0-6139 GCF_044337415.1 Luteitalea sp. | reverse complement strand
CCGCGGTCGTGGTGCCCGACGACTTCCACGCCCGGTTCTCGGCGGTCGGCAAGGCCTACCGGTACAGCTGGCTCGTGAGCCGCACGGGGCACCCGCTGCTGGCCCGCACCACCTGCCTGGTGTCGCCGCCTGTCGACCTGGGCCGGATGGCTGCTGCCGCCGCCCGCCTCGTGGGCACCCACGACTTCGCCGCGTTCCAGTCCACCGGCTCGCCCGTGTCGACGACCGTGCGGACGATCACCGGGGTGGACCTGGGCGTGCGTCCCCCCGAGGACCTCGGGCTGCGGCTGGACGCGCAGGAGCGGCTCGTGGAGTTCGACATCGAGGGCGACGGGTTCCTGCGGCACATGGTCCGGGCCCTCGCCGGCACGCTGCTGGAGATTGGCCAGCGGCGTCGCGAGGTGGACGACATGGACCGGCTCCTCGCCGGGGCGCCACGGGGCGAAGCGGGGCCGAATGCCCCACCGCAGGGCCTGACGCTGATGTCGGTGCAGTACAGGTAGGGCGGGATGTCCCACCCCGCCGTTGGTCATGACGTCCGCCAGCGGCGCGGTCGGAGACCGCGCCCTACCCCTGTGGCGGTCGCCATCCCCAGCATTTCCAGCATTCGAACGAAGCCTGTCGCCGGCGGCGTTGCTGCGCCCTGAATGCCAACCTTCACGGGCGTGGACCTGGGTGTGCGTCTCCCCGAGGACCTCGGGCTGGGGCTGGGCGCGCAGGAGCGGCTCGTGGAGTTCGACATCGAGGGCGACGGGTTCCTGCGCCACATGGTCCGGGCCCTCGCCGGCACGCCACGGGGTGAAGCGTGGCCGAATGCCCCACCGCAAGGCCTGATGCTGATGGCGGCGCAGTACCCCGGGCGAGTAATGCCGCGATGCCGCGATGCCGGAATGTCGGAGGCCCTTTCCCATCCCCGGCATTTCCGGCATTCGAACGAAGCCCGTCGCCGGCGGCGTTGCTGCGCCCTGAATGCCAACCTTCGCCATTCCCGGCATCGCGGCATCGCAGCATTAATGTGGGCCGGGGAGTAGAATGTTCCCCGGTCCATGGCGCTCGATGAACTGCTGAGCTGGCTGACTCCAGGCTCCCCGGATGAAGCACTGGTCCGGAAACTGGACTTCGACCGGCTTCCGACTCACGTCGCCGTGATCATGGACGGCAACGGCCGCTGGGCTGGGCGCCGGCACCTGCCGCGCGTCGAGGGACACCGCGCGGGCACCCGGGCCGTGCGCGAAGTGATCGAGACCTCCGCCCGCCTCGGCCTCAAGTACATCACCCTGTACGCGTTCTCGGTGGAGAACTGGAAGCGTCCGGCGTCCGAGGTGGCGACGCTGATGACGTTGCTCAAGCGGTACCTCCGGTCCGAGCTCGAGACGTTGCTGGCCAACGACATCAGGCTCGAGGTCATCGGCCGCACCCAGGAACTCGCCCCCGACGTGCAGCACGAGCTCCACGTGGCGATGGAGCGCACCAGCCGGAACACCGGCACCGTGCTCACCATCGCGCTGAACTACGGCGGGCGCGCCGAGATCGTCGACGCCGTCCGGACGGCGCTGGCCGATGGCCTGCGGCCCGAGGAGATCGACGAAGCGCGCTTCTCGCAGCTGCTCTACACGGCGGGCCAGCCCGATCCCGATCTCCTGATCCGCACGTCGGGCGAGCTGCGGGTGAGCAACTTCCTGCTCTGGCAGATCGCGTACAGCGAGATCTACGTTACCGACACGTTCTGGCCCGACTTCCGCCGCACCCACCTCTTCGAGGCGCTGCTCGACTACCAGCGCCGCGAGCGGCGCTACGGGGGGATCGCCGCGACGCCGGCGCACCCGGTGGCAGCAGGCCGGTGACGCGCGTCATCAGCGGCCTCGTGCTGCTGGCCCTCATCGTCGGCGTCTTCTGGTTCCTGCCGCCCTGGGGCACGCAGATCTTCGCGGGCGTGGCGCTCGTCCTGTCGTTGCGCGAGTACGACAACCTCGTGCGGCTCGGCGGGCTCGACGTCGTGCCTCGCGTGGGGGCCGTGCTGTCGGTGGCCATGTACGTGGTGCTGCTGTTCCTGCCGGCGGCGGCCACGCACCTGCTGCTGGTGTCGGCCGTGGTCGTCGGCGGCGCGCTGGTGCTGCGCGGTCGCGTGCCCGATCAGGCGGTGGCGGTGGCGGCGGCCATGCTCTTCCCGGTCGTCTACCTCGGCATGGGGGTCGCGACGGTGCCGCTGGTGCGCGAGGCCTACGGGGCGCCCGCGCTGATGACCCTCTTCCTCACGCAGATCGGCAGCGACACCGGGCAGTACTACGCCGGCCGCACGTTCGGGCGGGCCCCGCTCGCGCTGGCGCTGAGCCCCAAGAAGACGCGTGAGGGCGCCATCGGCGGCCTCATCACGGGCGCCGTCGTGATGGCGGGCTTCGGCCGCCTCTGGCTGCCCGGCCTGCCGGCGTGGCAGCTCGCGTTGCTCGGCGTGGCCGTGGCGATCGTCGGCATCGCCGGCGACCTGTTCGAGTCGATGCTGAAGCGCAGCGCCGACGTGAAGGACTCGTCCAACCTGATTCCGGGCCACGGCGGCATGCTCGATCGCATCGACGCGCTGCTGTTCACGATGCCGCTGTACTACGTGGCGCTGCAATGGCTCTGGCCGGTCGCCACGCGCGGATGACCCGCCTCGCCATCCTCGGCAGCACCGGCTCGATCGGTGTCAGCGCCCTCGACGTCGTCGCCGCCCACCCCGGGAAACTCGAGGTGGTGGGCCTGGCGGCGGGCGGCAACGCCGACGCCATGGTGGCGCAGGCCGAGCGCCTGCGGCCGCGCGTGATCGGCATGGCGGGCGACACGGCGCTGCGCCGCGTGCGGGAGTCGCTCTCGGCGGAGGCAGCGGCGGGTGTGAGCGAGTGGGCCGTCGGCCGCGAGGGTCTGGTGGCGGTGGCCACGCACCCCGACGTCGACGTGGTGTTGTGCGCCTGCTCCGGGACCGAGGCGCTCGAGGCGGTGCTGGCCGCCATCGAGGCGGGCAAGCGCATCGCGCTCGCCAACAAGGAAGTGCTGGTGATGGCCGGCGCCCTGGTGATGGCCGCGGCGCGCGCCCGGGGGGTGGAGGTCCTGCCCGTCGACAGCGAGCACAATGCCATCCATCAATGCCTCGCGGGGCACCCCCGCGCGCACGTGCGGCGCCTGGTGCTGACGGCGTCGGGCGGCCCGTTCCGCACCACGCCCCTCGAGGCGCTGGCCCGGGTCACCGCGGCCGACGCGCTCAGCCATCCCACCTGGAAGATGGGGCGGAAGATCACTGTCGACTCGGCGACGATGATGAACAAGGGCCTCGAGGTGATCGAGGCGCGCTGGCTGTTCGACATGCCGGCCGATCGCATCGACGTGGTCATCCACCCGCAGTCGGTGGTGCACTCGATGGTCGAGTTCGAGGACGGCTCGCTGCTGGCGCAGCTCGGCGTCACCGACATGAAGCTGCCGATCCAGTATGCGTTCACCTGGCCGGAGCGCTGGCCGAGCCCGGTGCCGCGCCTCGACTGGCGCGCGGGGCTGGACCTCCGATTCGAGGCGCCGGATCTCGACCGGTTCCCCTGCCTGCGGTTCGCCTACGAGGCCTTGCGGGCCGGCGGGGCGGCGCCGGTGGTGTTGAACGCGGCCAATGAAATCGCCGTAGCGTCATTCCTGGAGGGGCAGTTGCCCTTCACGGGGATTGCCGCCACCGTGGGCGAGGTGCTCGAGGAGGCGTCCGGACGGACGCTCGACGCCACGTCGCTCGCGGCCATCCGTGACGTCGATGCGTGGGCGCGGCAGCGGGCCGCGGCGCGGGTCGGCACGATAGAATCCGGACGAGGCCTCATCGCGTGACCAATCTGTGGGCGTTCCTGTTCGTCCTGGGCGTGCTCGTGTTCGTGCACGAACTGGGACATTTCCTGCTTGCGCGCTGGAACGGCGTGCGGGTGCTCACCTTCTCGCTCGGCTTCGGGCCGAAGCTCCTGAAGGTCGTGCGCGGCGGCACCGAGTACTGCATCAGCGCGATTCCGCTCGGCGGGTACGTGAAGATGGCCGGCGAGACGCCAGACGACCCCCGCCAGGGCGCGCCCGACGAGTTCCTGTCCAAGACGAAGTGGCAGCGGTTCCAGATCCTGATTGCCGGGCCGCTCATGAACCTGCTGCTGGCCGTCGGGTTGATGACCTTCGTCATCTGGAACGGCGCCACCGAGCCGGCCTACGAGCAGCGGACGCCCGTCGTGGGGCGCGTGCTGCCGGGATCGCCCGCCGAGAAGGCCGGCATCCGCGCCGGCGACGTCATCCTCGCGTTCGCCGACAAGGACGTGACCACGTGGCAGGGCCTGCAGATGCGCGTGGTGCCTCGCGCCAATCGCGAGGTCCCCATCGTGATCAGCCGCGACGGGCAGCGGCAGCAGCTCACCGTGGTGCCCGAGGCGCAGACCAAGTACGAGATCGGCGACCTCGGCATCTCGCCGTCCGTGCACCCGGAAGTGGTGCAGGTGCAGCCGGGCAGCGCCGCCGAAGCGGCGGGCCTGAAGCCGAAGGACGTCATCGTCTCGTTCAACGGGACCGACACCACGGGCTTCACGCTGCAGCAGATGATCGGCGAGATCAGCAAGCGCGCCGGGCAGCCCGTGACGCTGGGCGTGGTGCGGGATGGCGCGCGCATCGAGGTGTCCGCGACGCCGCGCGATCAGGGCGGCGTCGGCCGCCTGGGCATCAATCTCAGCCCCTTCGAGACGGTCACGACGCAGCCGGGCTTCGTGCAGGCCATCGGCCTGAGCCTCAAGCAGAACTGGGAGTGGACGGCGATGATCGGCGAGATGCTCGCCGGGCTGTTCACGGCCGAGACGTCGCCCAAGCAGCTCATGGGGCCGCTCGGGATCGCCGAAGTCGCCGGTGGCGCGGCCTCGATCGGCTGGGCCGCCCTGTTCGGGACGATGGCGATGGTGAGCCTGAACCTGGGCCTGCTGAACCTGATGCCGATCCCGATCCTCGATGGCGGCCACATCACCATCCTGGCCATCGAGGGCCTCGCCCGCCGCGACTTCAGCATGCGCGTCAAGGAGCGGATGCTGATGGCCGGGTTCGCGGTGCTGATGCTGTTGATGGTGACGGTCATCTACAACGACCTCAGCCGCGTGGAATGGCTGAGTCGGTTGCTCAGGCGTAGCTGATCCCGCCCCGGCGGGTTCGTCCAGCGGGCGCGATTGCGCGTCAAACTGCCCATGACGATCCTCACGACGCGCGCCCTGCGCGCGCTGCTGCTGACGCTCTGGCTGCCCGCCGCGGCCCTCGCGCAGGCGGGGGCCACGTCGGCCGACCTCGACGCCCTCCAGGCGCAGCTGAGCTCGGCCGAGCAGCGGGTCGAGCGGCTGCGCGACACCGACGCGACCAGGGCCGCGACGCTCACGCGCGACCTGCAACTGCTGCGCGAGGACGTGACCTACCTGCGCGTGAAGCTGCGCCGGGAGAACGCGCTGCCAGCGGCGGAGGTCGCCGCCGTGCGCGACCGGATCACCGCCATCGAGCGGGAGGCGTCGGGCACCGCCCTCACGGCCGCGGCGCCCATGGCGCGGGCCGGCGAGATTGGCGTCGGCCAGGAACTCGATGCTCGCCTGCAGGTGCCGCTCAGTTCGCAGACGGCCGAGGTCGAGGACCGCTTCGAGGCCACCACGCTGGTCGATCTCTACCAGGGCAGCACGCTGCTCGTGCCTGCCGGATCCGTGCTCCGCGGTGTGGTCAGCGGTGTCGAGCGCGCCTCGCGCATCGATCGTCGGGGCAGCCTCACGCTCGCGTTCGACCAGATGACGGTGGGCGGCAACACCTACCGCATCCGCGCCTCGGTGACGCAGGCGCTCGAGGGGCCGGGCATCAAGGGCGAGGGCGGGAAGATGACGACGGGTGCGGCGGCCGGCGCGATCATCGGCGGCATCCTCGGGGGATTCCAGGGGGCGCTGGTCGGCATCGCTGTCGGCGGCGGCGGGTCGCTGCTGGCGTTACCGGGCACCAACGTCAAGGTCGCGGCCGGCACCGTGCTGCGCGTCCGCTTCGACGCACCGGTGGCGCTCGACGGCGCGCAGGGACCGGAGCGGCGTTGAGAATGCTGCGATGCCGCGATGCCGCAATGTCGGGGGCATGGCAGCGGCTCGCACAC
>NZ_JBIINP010000221.1:0-6142 GCF_044337415.1 Luteitalea sp. | reverse complement strand
CGCCTGCAGGTCGAGACACTGAAGGGCGCGGCATTGAAGACCCGCGGCCTCGACCCCGGTGAGTCGGTCGCCGACGACACCGAGGTCGTGGTGATCACCTTCCCGCCCGTGAAGGCTGGGGAATCGACGCGGCTGCGGATCAGCGAGACGTACACCGATCCGGCGCGCTACCTCGTCGACGGCGACGAGCTGGTCTGGGATCGCGCCTTCGGCCGGCCGCGCAACACCGTGGTCCTGCCGGCGGGATGGACGGTCGTCGCCAGCTCGATCCCGAGCCAGATCTCGGAGGATGCCGACGGCCGGCAGCGGCTCTACTTCGAGAACCCCCGGCCTGACGAGATCCAGGTGCTGATCCGCGCGCGACGGCTTCCACGCTGACAACTCCGGCCGCTGTCTCGCGCGAGACGACGATGGCATTCTCGTGTGGCATGAAGAAGACACTGCGCATCGACGAGAGCCTCCTCCGCGATGCCCGCGCGGCCTCCGGCGCCGGCTCCGACACCGAGACGGTGCGGCTCGGGCTGCAGGCGCTGGTGCGGCAGGCCGCCCACCAGCGATTGTGCGCACTGCGTGGCTCGGAGCCGCGGGCCGCGGACGTCGGGCGTCGGCGCAAGAGCGTTCGGGCCGGGCGCGCGTAGCGTCGGCGCTGGTGAGCCGTGCCACGCTGTGGACCGCCGGCGCCAGGCTCGCACAGGTGGCCGAGGAACTCGGCGTGGCCTATCGCGGCGGTCGCCCGCGTCACTGAACCGTGTGTGTCGCGCCGGTCGTGCTGCCTGCGGTGGGCTGGTCTACGTCGAGCCGTTGCCGGCGATTGACGCCATCCGCACGCATCTGTCGTTCTACCCAGGACGGATCGCGTGCTACGTGGACGGGGTCAGGGCGCAAGCGGGCGGGTTCTGCCGCGGGTGGGTGACGCCAGAACTCGTCGGCCCCTTCAAGGGAGACCCTGGCACGAGTGGATGGTAAGGCAACGGGGCTCGGGCCGGTGGACCGTCTGTCACCGTCTGGGCGTCTGACGGGGATGCGGATTCTGGTGACGGGTGCCACCGGCTACGTCGGCGGGCGGCTCGTGCCCCAGTTGCTGGCTCGAGGCCATGCGGTGCGCTGCATGGTCCGCGATCCGGCCCGCCTGCAGGGCCGTCCATGGGCCGCGCAGGCGGAGATCGTGCGGGGCGATGTCCTCGATGCGGACTCTCTCGTGCCGGTCCTCGCTGGAATCGAGGTCGCCTACTACCTCGTGCACAGCCTGGGTACCGGGCCCGATTTCCACGATCGGGACATGCGAGCCGCGCGCACGTTCGGCCAAGCCGCTGCGGCCGCAGGCGTTGGCCGCATCATCTACCTCGGCGGCCTGGGTGATGCCACCGGCGCACTCTCGGAGCATCTGCGCTCCCGTCAGGACACCGGCGCTAGCCTTGGCACCGCGGGCGTGCCAGTCACGGAGTTCCGGGCCGCAGTGATCGTCGGATCTGGTTCTGTGTCCTTCGAGATGATCCGCTACCTCACCGAACGCGTGCCGGTGATGGTCTGCCCGAACTGGGTCTACACGAAAATCCAGCCGATCGGGATCCGCGACGTCCTGTCGTATCTGACAGAGGCCGTCAGCACGCCGGCCTCCGCCGGACAGGTGATCGAGATCGGCGGCAGCGACGTACTCACCTACGGCGAGATGATGACAGGCTATGCCGCGGAGCGCGGGCTCTCGCGTTGGCTGCTGCCCGTGCCCATCCTGACTCCCCGGCTGTCGTCGTACTGGGTGCATCTGGTCACGCCCATCCCCTCGGCCATCGCGAGACCACTGATCGAGGGCCTGCGCAACGAGGTCATCGTGCGTGACGACAGGGCGCGCGAGTTGTTTCCGCAAGTCGTACCGGCCGGCTACCTCGAGTCCGTGCGCCGGGCGCTTGCCAGATTCGACACCGAGAACGTCGAGACCTCGTGGTCGGATGCGCTCACCTCGAGCCATCCCACCTCGGAGCCGGTGCTGATGACGACGCAGGATGGCATGGTGATGGAGCGGCGTCAGCTCATCGTGAACGCCTCACCAGAACAGGCGTTCACGGTGTTCAGTTCGCTCGGCGGCGCCACGGGATGGTTGCGCCTGAACTGGGCGTGGCAGCTCCGCGGCTTCATCGACCGTCTGCTGGGCGGCGTCGGCATGCGGCGAGGCCGCCGGCATCCACACCACGTGCGGGTGGGCGATGCCGTGGACTTCTGGCGAGTGGAAGCGGTCGAGCCGGGCCGGCTCGTGCGGCTGCGCGCCGAAATGAAGGTACCTGGTCGGGCCTGGCTGGAGTTTCACGCACGCACCCAGGAGGATGGCCGCACCCTCGTCACCCAGACCGCCTTCTTTTCGCCGCGCGGGCTGTTCGGGCTTGTCTACTGGTACGCGCTCTACCCGATCCACGGCCTGATCTTCGGGGGCATGATTCGCGAGATCGGCCGACGCGCGGAGCGTCCCGCGCCGTCCCGCTGAGCGTGCGACCGCGGGGCGGCAGATTGAACCGTCGGCGCCAGCGGGGATGTCGAAGAGATGTAGTGCATCCGATGCGCCGGCTCGCGCATGCTAACCGAAAGCAGTCGACCGTGTTTCATCGAAGCGACTCTGTCTTCCTGGTGGCCGCCCTCCTGTCCTTCCTGTTCTCGGTCTACCTCTGGTTCACCGGGCAGCGCGACGAAGGTATGTTCGTCGGCATCTGGGTCCCCTCAATCCTGTCGTTCGCGACGCTCACGGCACAGGCGAGGAATCGCTGATGTCGGCCATGGTGATTCTTCTGGTCGGCCTCTTCGTGACCGGCTTGTGCACGTTCGGGTTCGCGTTCTCGGTCGTCGAGATGCGCCGGCTCGGGAGCGCCGTCAAGGAATAGCCGCCGAATTCCTGGGGCGAGCGCCCCCAGGTTGTTGCCGAGGCCGAGGCTGTAGGGCACGTTGAGCCCCGCCCGGACACCGCCCGACGTGGAAGGGTTGCCGGCCGCCGGCGCGCTGACCGCACCCGGCTGGTGGTGCCGCGCGACACCTGCTGGGCCGGCCGCGTCGCCGGTGTTTCAGGGTCGCTTCAGACTGACCTGCGATCGTCGCAGGCATGGACTCGCGTCTTGCCCGGCCGTGGCAACGGATCGTCGCCCCCGTCGTCCTCGCGCTCCACTCACTGGTGGGCGCCGCGTGGGCGACGCCCCAGCCGATTCCCGTCGAACTGACCCTCGGGCGCGACTCGATTACGACCAACCTTGTCGTGAGCCGCCCGTTCACCAGCACGTCACCGCTCGGCTTCTTCCACCTGAGCACGCTGCAGTTCGACTACGAACGGGATGCCCAGACGGAGATGGCGATCCAGAACGTCTTTTTCGTCGAGCTCGCCGGTGGACTCAGGGCCATCGGCGGCGCGTTCAACTCCGAACGAGGCTTCAATCCCACCGCAGGCCTCCAGTACATCAAGGGAAACCGCGACTTGTTCCTGGTGATCTCGCCGCGCGTCAACTTCGCCACCGAGCCGTCCTACAGCGTCTTTCGATCGTGCGGTACCGCCCCCAGCTCACGCCGCGCTTGCGGCTGTACGCCGCCGGGCAGTTGCTCCACGCCTTCAACGCAGACCAGCACATCCGCAGCTACCAGTGGCTGCGGCTCGGGCTCGAGGTGAAGGGCACACAGGTCGGTCTCGCCCTTCACTTCGACGAGCGCGGCCCCCGCCGGACGTCGAGTGTCGACCCCGGGGTGTTCGTCAGGCGTGAGATCGCGTTCTGATCACCTCCCGCCGGTGCTGCTGGCGGTGCCGCGAGGCGACGGGGTGTCCTCGAGCGCGTGGATCGTGCCCTGGACCACACCGTCGAAGGCCTGTCCCTCCTGGGCCCGCAGTCGGTAGCTCACTTCCACGACCCACGTCGGCGCCAGATCCGGGATCCGCAGCAGTGCGGTGCGGCCGTCGGCGCCGAGCGTCACGCCATCGACGCGCAGCGTGCGCAGGTTGTGGCGCTTCGATCCGTACGTCCTTGCCCGCACGAGGTCCCACACGGTCACGGTGAACGACTCCGGCTTCGCGGCCGCCCTGTCGATCGGCGACGCGAACGTCAACTCGATCCCCGAGGTGCGCGCCTTCATCGCCACCGGCAGCCGCAACGGCTTGCCCGTGTGTCGCACCCGATACACGCCCCCGGCCTGCATCGTCTGGTTGGTCGCCCACGCCGACAGGCCGAGCACGTACAGCTGCCCGTCCTTCGGGTTGAAGCGGCCGCGGATGATGCCGGTCGGGAAGCGCGGCAGCGGCAGGGCCACGATGGCGCCCTGGCGGGTACCGGCGAAGGTCTGCGGCATCACGACGAAGATCCGGCCGTCGCCGTACGACAGGCTGAGAAGACTGCCGTCGAGCGGGCCGAAGCGGCCGCTATCGGCCCACAGCAGTTCGGCAGGCGAGCGATCGTGCTTGGAGTCGATCCAGAGCAGCGGCTTGATCATCGCCGCGTCTGACGAGTCGGCAGGCGCGCCGTAGCCGTACATGTTGCCGTAGAACCCGCCCCGCTCCACCCAGTTGATGCGGTTCATCGGCGTCCAGTAGCCCTCCTGGTCGGTGACGATGAACGAGCCGTCGGGGTTGAGGAGCACGCCGTTGGCGGCGCGGAAGCCCGTCGCGACGATTTCCGATGCACGGCCGTCTGGACTCACGCGGATGAGCGTGCCGTGCTGCGGGATCAGTGCGGTGCGCGCGTGGCGGGCGCTCTTGGCGTAGTAGAAGTTGCCGGCCGGGTCGGTCTGCAGTCCCATCGCGAACTCGTGGAAGTGCTCCGTCACCTGGTGGTCGCTGTTGAAACTCTCGTAGAAGTCGGTGGCGCCGTCGCCATCCAGATCGCGCAGGACGACGATCTGATCGCGACACCCCACGTAGATCGAGCCGTTGTGGTACTTCACGCCGAGCGGCTGGAAGAGCCCGGTCGCGATGCGTCGCCACTGCACGATGCCGTGCGGCTGCGTGATGCCCTCGAGCCGCCACACCTCGCCGTCGACGGTGGTGACCACGGCCTCGTCGCCGCCTGGCAGGAAGTCGATGCCCGAGGGCCGCAGGCGGCTCTTCCACGGGTTGTCGAGCGGCAGGGTGAGCACGTCGACCGCGTACGCGTCGCGATCCTGCCCGCGAACGATCGGCGCCGTGAGCACCGCGGTGTCGCGCGCCGGCCCGCCACGCGTGTACTGGCGGAGGTCGGCTGGCAGATCACCGGCCCGTGCCGCGGCGGCGACGTCCACGCCAGCGGGCGCGATCCGGATGGTGACGACGGCGGGCGTTGCGGCTGGCACCTTCAGCACATGGAAGCCTGCCTCCTTCGCGAGCGTCGCCCCCTGACCCGCGACGTGCACCGCGGCCGTCTCTGGCGCGATCCGCATCGTGAGCGGCGTCCGTGCCGCGCCGATGTTCAGCGTACGGCCCACCACCGTGGCGTCGCCGACCTTCTGGAGGTCGTACGACTCGAGCACGTCGGCGTCGCCCACCGTGTAGGCGATGACCACACGGCGGCCATGACGGTACAGGCCCGTGTAGTGCGTCCACTCGCGGGGAAGCGGACCGAAGGGACGACCGTCGACGGCCACGAAACGTGGGTCGGCGAAGTCGCCGGTGGCGGGATTGGCCCAGCCGGGGGTGATCGGATTCTCGACCTGGATGGTGCCGACGGTGCGGGGAAAGATGTTGTGCCGATCGTTGAGGAGGATGCTCTCGTAGTCGATGAATCCCGCGCCCGTCCAGATGCCGGTCATGCGCATCAGGTCGTGGTCGAACAGCACGAACGCCGAGCCCGCGGCCACGCCGCCCTCGCCCTCGTCGAGGCGGATGGCGATGCCCTTGTAGGCGAAGTTGGCATCGCGAAGGTCCTCGTTCGCGAGGGGACTCGGTCCACCGGAGATGCGGCGCGGCGGGTCGGTCGAGTTGGCGAGCTCGTACGTGTGGATCAGGAAGTCGCCGTAGTCCATCTCGGCCCACGGCCGGTACGGCTGCGGTTCGGGTCCACGGGTGTCACCGGCAGGCAGCCTCGCGAGGTACGCCTCGGTGACGGGCACGTACTCGGCAAGGTTGCGCTTCTTGAGGAACTCCTCGCGGATGAACTGGATGACGTCGTACTTCTCGCGCGGCGTCAGTCGCACCTGCGGCGGCATCAGGCCG
>NZ_JBIINP010000063.1:0-21406 GCF_044337415.1 Luteitalea sp. | reverse complement strand
TGGCGGTCGCCGACCTCGACGGCGATCACCGCATGGACGTCGTGCAGGCGCAGGGGGAACACGAGACCGCGGTGCAGGAGCGGGTGTTCCTCGGCACGGGGCTCAAGCCCGACACCGCCGCGCCACGCGTCGCCGTGCTGGCCAGGGCGGCGGGGCCGACGCCAGGCACGCGCGCCATCCGCGCGCGGGTCCACGACGGCAAGAGTCCTTCCCTGGCGGCGGAGTGGCGGTCGGTGGTCGTGCAGTCGCGCATCGACGGCCAGGAACGATCGACGCCGATGCGCTGGTACGGCGAGTACCTGTGGACGGCCGTCGTCGATGGCGTGGACGGGCGCGATCCGGCGTTCCGCGTGTGTGCGACCGACGCGGCAGGCAACCAGGGCTGCAGCGCCTGGCAGCAGCCGTAGCGCGGGATCCGCTTACGCGATGATGTCGTGGATGACGTTGCCCGACACGTCGGTCAGGCGGAAGTCTCGGCCGCTGTAGCGGTACGTGAGCTTGGTGTGATCGATCCCCATCAGGTGGAGGATCGTCGCGTGCAGGTCATGCACGTGCACGGGCTTCTCGACGGCCTTGAACCCGAAGTCGTCGGTCGCACCGTAGATGGTGCCGCCCTTGATGCCACCGCCAGCCATCCACATCGTGAAGCCGTGCGGGTTGTGATCGCGGCCGTTCTGCGTTGCGCCGGAGTCGCCGCCGACCTCGACGACGGGCGTGCGGCCGAACTCGGAGCCGCAGATCACGAGGGTGTCCTTGAACAGCCCGCGTGACTTGAGGTCCTTGATCACCGCGGCGAACGGCCGGTCGGAATCCATCGCGTTCTTGCGGTGCGAGTTGATGTCGCCGTGGGCGTCCCAGGGGTCGCCCTTCCCGTAGTAGACCTGCGTCATCCTGACGCCACGCTCGGCCAGGCGCACGGCCATCAGGCACCCACGCGCCGTGCTGCCCGGGCCGTACAGCTCCAGCGTCGCCTTGCTCTCCTTGCGGATGTCGAAGACGTCGGGCGCCTCGGTCTGCATCCGGTAGGCCGTCTCCATCGACTGGATGGCGGCCTCCATCTGTGGATCGCGCTGGCCCTGCTGCAGCCGGTCGAGCTTCTCGAGCAGGTCGATCTCGCGCCGCTGCTCGGCCTGCGTGAACTTGTCGTTGTGGATGAAGGAGACCAGCTTCTTCGGGTCGAAGTCCTTCCCGATGATCTGGTCGTCGCGCTCCACCTTGCTGGGGATGAACGTGCCCTGGTGCACGGCCGGCAGGAAGGCGCTGTTCCACAGCGGCGGCCCGACCGTGGTCGGCACGTCCGGGCACAGCACCACGTAGCCGGGCAGGTTCGCGTTCGAGGTGCCGAGCCCGTACGTCAGCCAGGAGCCGAGCGACGGGCGCCCCACCTGGCTGTGCCCCGTCTGCATCATCAGCATCGAGGGCTCGTGGTTCGGGATGTCGGTGTGCACCGAACGGATGAAGCAGATGTCGTCGGCGCAGCCGCCCACGTGCGGGAACAGCTCGCTGACGTCCATGCCGCACTGGCCGTACTTCTTGAACGTGAACGGCGATCGCAACAGCGTGCCGGTCCGGCGTTCGGTCGCCACGACGCTGCCAGGCAGCGGCTTGCCGTGGTACTTGTCGAGCGCCGGCTTCGGATCGAAGCTGTCCACCTGCGACAGCCCGCCGTTCATGAACAGGAAGATCACGCGCTTGGCGCGCGCCGGGTGATCGAGTGCGCGCACCTCGAGGCCGCCATCGGGACCGGCGACCGCGCCCGCCTTCGCCAGCGACTCGCCGACGACGCTCGCGAAGGCCAGCATGCCGAAGCCATTGCCGACGCGGCGGAGCGCCTCGCGGCGCGTGACGGGGGACGGAGCGTGATGAGGCATGGGGCGACGGGGGCTCAACTGACGAAGAGGAACTCGTTCGAGCTCAGGAGGATCTTGAGGTAGCGCCCCCATGGCGTGACCGGCAGCAGCGCTTTCTGCTGCTCGGGGGAGCCCACGCCGGGCACGACGCCCATCATCATGCCGCTGGGCTCGGCCGGCTTCGGGGCCGGCACGACCACCTCCGGTGCGGCAGCCTTGGCGCCGGCATCGGGTTTCGGATCCTCGGGCTTGGGCGCCGGCGCCGCCGCCTGGGGCGCCGATGGCGCCGCAGGCACGCCTGCCTTCGGCGCCTCGGCCTTCGCTGCGGCGGTCTTGCGCTCCTCGCGCTGCTTGAGCGGCTCCGTCGTGAGGAACTCGACGCCGGCCTGCACCTCCGCAGGCGTCGCGGCACGCCCGTACAGCAGCCGATACGCCTTCTGGATCCGCGCTGGGGTGTCGCCCTCGGCCCCCAGCCGGCGCGCGAGGCGCTCGCCCTGCTGCTGCACGAAGTCGCTGTTCATGAGGAACAGCCGCTGCTGCGGCACGGTGGTGGTGAACCGCCGCTCCGCCGACTGGCTCGGGCTCGGGAAGTCGAACAGCTGCAGGTACTCGTCGAGCTTGTAGCGGCTCACCTTGCCGTACACGGTGCGGCGATCGAACGAGGGCGACAGGGGCGTGGATGGCCCGCCCATGCGCTCGTCGAGGCTGCCCGACACGAACAGCATCGCGTCGCGGATCTGCTCGGCGGTCATGCGCGTGCGATTCGCACGCCAATAGAGCCGGTTGCCAGGGTCCTTCTCCTGGCCCGCTGCCGAGTGGTCGCTGCCCAGCTGGTAGACGGCGCTCCGCATGATCTCGCGGTGCAGCGCCTTGATCGACATGCCGCGGTCGAGGAACACGCGCGCGAGGTGATCGAGCAGCGCCGGGTTGCTGGGGCGCTCGCCGTTCTCGCCGAAGTTGCTCGGCGTGTCCACGAGGCCTGTCCCGAAGTGCCCCTTCCACACGCGGTTGACGATGACGCGGGCCGCGAGCGGCTGCCGGAGGATCGCCTCGGCGAGTTCGAGCCGCCCGCTGCCCTTGCTGAACGGCGCCGGCTCGCCCTCGCTGAGGACGGCGAGGAACCGGCGCGGCACCTCGGCGCCCAGCTTGTACGGGCTGCCGCGCACGCTCACCTTGAGGTTCACCGGCGTCTCGAGATCGCGGATGCCGTGCACGTAGGCGAACTTCGGGGGCATGGCCTTCTTCGTGGCCTCGAGATCGGCGCGCAGGTCGTCGACGAGCTTGCGGCGGTCGCCGCTCAGCTGCCGCTCGAGGCCCCAGCCGTAGAAGGCGAGCAGGCCCGGGCGCAGTCGCTCGGTCACCTGGAACGGGTCGAACCCCTGCTCGAGGTCACGGCTGAAGACGTCGGTCCACAGGTTCTGCTTCTCGATCGGCAGGCTCTTGAGCTCGAGGCTGCAGCCCGGACAGAAGTCGTCGTTGGTCACGAAGTCGCTCGGCAGCTTGGCCCGCTCCTTCTTCTTCGTGCCCGGCAGCGCCTTCGCCGTGATGATCTCGTTCTCCTCCTGCACGTCCTTCCTGGCAAACAGCACGTCGAGCAGCAGGTCCTGGAACTCGTCGCCGAGCTTCTTCGCCTCTTCCTTCGAACCGCCGGCTGCGACCATCGCCTGCCACGACTTGAGGAAGGGGTAGAACGTCGGCGGCTTGGCGAGGAACCGGAGCCAGCGATCGAACAGCTCGTAGTCGAGCTTCTGGTCCTCGACGACGCGCGCCTTGTCTTCCTTGGGTTCCCCGGTGACCTTCCACGCCGCCTGCATGTACCGCGACGCCTGGAACGCCAGCGTCTCCGAGATGAGCCGCCCCTCGCTCTTCAGGTACTCCTGGAGCAGTTTCTCCTTCCGCTCCACGGTCTTCTCGTGCGTCTTGTAGGCCTCGACGATCGCCTTGGGTGCCTGCGGGTACTCGCTGTACGTCGTGTTGAGGAACACGCCAGCGAGCGCGTAGTAGTCGGTCGTCGGGATGGGGTCGTACTTGTGGTCGTGGCAGCGCGCGCAGCCGACGGTGAGGCCGAGGAAGCCGCGCGTGACGGCGTCGACGCGGTCGTGCCGCTCGTCGGCACGGGTGATCTCCACCGCGCCGTTGTCGTAGTACCACGGCCCGAGCCCGAGGAAGCCCAGGGCCGGCACCATGCGGACCCGCTTCGACTCGTCGAGCTGATCGGCGGCCAGCTGCGCCTTCACGAACTGGTCGTAGGGCAGGTCGTCGTTGAAGGCCTTGATGACCCAGTCCCTGTAGAGGTAAGCGCTTGGATACGGGTTGAAGCCGCGTCCCATGGGGTCGAGGCTGCGGTAGTCGTCCTCGCCGTACCGCGCCACGTCCAGCCAGATCCGGCCCCACGCCTCACCGTAGCGCGGCGACGCGAGCAGACGATCGATGACCCGGTCGAACGCACCAGGCGACGAGTCCCTCTCGAAGGCCTCGACCTCGGCGGGTGTCGGCGGCAGGCCGGTGAGATCGAGCGTCGCCCGGCGCAGCAGCGTGCGCTTGTCGGCCGCGCGCACGGGCGTGAGCCCTTCCTTCTCGAGGCGGGCCAGCACGAAGCGGTCGATGTCGGTGCGCGCCCAGCCGGCGTTCCTGACGGCGGGGACGGGGTGGGAGGCGAGGGGCTTGAAGGACCAGAACTCGCGGTGCTCAGGACGGATGCCCGATGGGGCGCCAGCGGTCCGTGTCGGCGTGGGCGCGGCGCTGGCCGGCCACGGCGCACCGGACCGCACCCATTGGGCGAGCGCCTCGATCTGCGCGTCTGGCAGCTTGTCCTTGCGCCGCGGCATCTTGGGCTGCCCCGACACGTGACGCACCACCTGCACGAGGAGGCTGTTGTCGGGATCGCCAGGCACGAGGGCCGGCCCAGACTCGCCGCCCTTCAGCAGGGCCTCGCGCGAATCGAGGCGCAGGCCGCCCTTCTCGTCTTCGGCGTGACACTCGAGGCACGCGTCAGCCAGCAGCGGTCGGATCTTTGCCTCGAAGAACTCGAGGTCCTGGGCGCTCGGCGCCGCTGGAGTCGTCGGTTGGGCCGGCTGTCCCAGCCCGGCCACCGTCGTGGCAGGGGGTTGGGTCCTCGGTGCGGCGCCCGCCACCTGCAGGAGCGGAAGACAGACACCGAGTACAAGGAGACCGCGCGAGAGGCTCACTCGAGTCCGTCCATGATCGAAGGTTGGTGACGCGGGCGGTAGTATGGCACCCCTGATGTCGTCGATCCAACCGCCAGTCCTCGCGCTCATCGGCATGCTCGTCCTGTCGCTGCAGGACGTGCCGGACCTCCCGAAGCCGACGCCCGTGCCCCCGGGCGTGCGCCTGTCGATCACGCGGATCACGCCCGACGCGAAGGTTCCGGTGCCAGGCGCCCCCAACGACATGGCGATGGACGCCGGCGTGTGGGTGGCCACCCGCACGACGCGTGAGGTGGCCCGGATCGACCCGAAGACCAATGCGGTCACCGGCGCGACCGCAGCGGGCTCGGCGCCGTGCGCGGGAATGGCGTCGGATTTCGGTGGAATCTGGGCAGCGACGTGCGCGCCCGCGGCGCTCGTGCGCCTCGACCCCAAGACGCAGAAGGTCGCCGCGACCATCACCACGCCGGTGCTCGACGGCTCGTCGTCGGTGGCGACGGGCGTCGGCAGCGTGTGGCTGCTGGCCGATGTCGCGGGCACGCTGCTGCGCCTCGATCCCGACACGAATGCGCCAGTGGCCGAGATCTCCCTTCCTGCCGGCGTCAGCGCGCTGGCCTTCGGGGAGGGCGCCGTGTGGGTCGCCAACGCCCGCACGCACCAGGTCGCGCGCATCGATCCCCACACCAACGTCGTCACGAAACTGGTCAAGGTCGGCCGGGCGCCGTCTGCCCTGGCCACCGGTGAGGGCGGAGTCTGGGTGCTCAACCAGGGCGAGGGCACCGTCTCGCGGATCGATCCGAAGACGGACGCGGTGGTCGCCACGATCGCGACAGGCGTGACGACCGCTGGCGCGCGGATGGTGGCGGGCGAAAGCGCCCTCTGGATCACGGCCCCGGGGTTGCCGCTGGTGCGTATCGATCCGGCCACCAACCGCGTGACGCACCAGTTCACCGGCGAGGGTGGCGGCGCGATCGCGCTCGGGCACGGCTCGCTGTGGCTCGCCAACACGAAATCGGGATCGATCTGGCGCATGGATCCCAAGCTGATCGCGGCACTCGTCCCATGACCGCCACCTCTGCCGCCTGAGGTAGAGTGCGGCATGTCTACCGTCACCCGACGCGCGTTCGCCTCCTCCCTCGTGGCCGTGGCTGCAGCACCGACGCTGGTCGCCCGGCAACCTGCGGCGCGCCCGGCGGCCGCGTCCGACCTGGCGTGGCTGTCACTCGCGGAAGCGGCGGATCTCGTGAGGAGCCGGAAGGTCTCGCCCGTGGAGTTGACCACGGCGTGCCTCGATCGGGTCGCCACGTACAACCCGAAACTGAACGCCTTCATCACGGTGACGCGCGACGCCGCGCTCGCGCAGGCGAAGGTGCTCGAGGCCGAGGCCGCGGCGGGCCGGTTCCGCGGGCCACTGCACGGCGTGCCCGTGGCGCTCAAGGACAACATCGACACGGCGGGGGTGCGCACGACCGCGGCCAGCGCGGTCTTCGACGACCGCGTGCCGTCGCAGGAGGCGGAGGTTGCCCGACGGCTGAGCGCCGCTGGCGCCGTGATGCTCGGCAAGCTGAACCTGCACGAGTTCGCCAACGGCGGCACCTCCGCCACCAGCTACTACGGGCCCGTGCGGAACCCGTGGGCGCTCGACCGCAACCCCGGCGGGTCGTCGGGCGGCTCGGCGGCGGCTGTGGCCGCTGCGATGTGCTTCGGGGCGCTCGGCACCGACACCGGCGGCTCCATTCGCACGCCGGCGTCCTACTGCGGCATCGTGGGCCTCAAGCCGACGTACGGGCTCGTGTCGATCCGCGGCATCGTGCCGTTGGTGTTCTCGCTCGACCACTGCGGCCCGATGACCCGCACCGTGGGCGATGCGGCACTGATGCTCCAGGTGCTGGCCGGGTACGACCGTCTCGACATCGCCTCGGTGGAGCACGCGGCGGAAGACTACGTGGCGGCAGCCCGTCGGCCGGTCAAGGGCCTGCGCATCGGCATCGCCCGTGTGCCGTTCTTCGATCACCTCGATGCCGACGTCGCGACGGCTGTGGAGTCGGCGCTGCAGACGCTCGCCACGCTCACCGGCACGACGCTGCGCGATGTGGTGCTGCCCTCTGCGTCCCCGACCACGTTGGGGAGCGAGATGTACGCGTATCACGAACCCCTCTTCACGAAGATGGCCCAGCGCTACCAGATTCCGACCAGGCGCAACCTGCAGAACGGCAAGGACGCCAGGGCCGCCGACTACATCCGCAGCCGGTGGGACGTCGAGCTGCTGCGACGCACGATCGACGACAGCTTCACCGACGTCGACGTGGTCGTGCTCCCGACCCGACGCCGCACGCCCAGGACGGTGGACGCCGCGCTCGAGCGGGAAGAGAAGGACGTGCCGCGCAATCCGGAGCTGGAGAACACCGGCCAGTTCAACGCCTTCGGCATTCCGGCCATCTCGGTCCCCTGCGGCTTCACCGCCGCCGGCCTGCCGGTGGGATTGATGATCGCGGGGCCACGCTTCTCGGAAGGGCGCGTGCTGGCCCTGGCGCGAGCCTATGAGGCCGCGACCGACTGGCATCGTCGGCGTCCCTCGCTCACGCCCGACACGCCCGTGCCGGCGCTGAAGCGCACCGAGAAGGATGGCGCCGAGCAGGACTGAGACGGGTGCGGGCTCGGCTTCCGACGCGGGCCGCACCGTGAGCGATACTGACCGGGCATGCCTGCGAGAGCCGCCGCCCCCGGACGCACACGATGACGACGCCGTCGCCGTACGGTGGTATGCGGCCGTTCAGCGGCGTGCTGCCCCTCGATGAGGCCCTGCAGCGCATCGCGGCCGTCGCCACGGCCGTCGAAGGTCAGGTCTCGGTAGCGCTGCCCGACGCGGCGGGACGCGTGCTCGCGGCCGACGTGCCGGCGCCATTCGACGTGCCGGGGTTCGACCGATCGGCCATGGACGGCTACGCGGTCCGGACGGCGGATCTCGTCTCAGCCAGCGAAGACGCGCCCGTCTGGCTGACGCTGGCGGGCCGCGCGCGTCCCGGCGCCGCGTTCGGGGCCGAGGTCGCCCCCGGCAGCTGCGTCGATACCGCGACCGGTGCGCCGATCCCCGCGGGCGCCGACGCCATGGTGATGGTCGAGCGCACCGTGCGCGAGGGCGCGCGCGTGCGCTTCACGCGCCCGGCCGGTGTGGGCGATCACGTGTCGCCGCGGGCCAACGACGTGCGCGAGGGTGTGGTGGTGCTGCGGGCCGGCGACGTGCTCACGCCGGCGCGCATCGGCGTCGCGGCGTCGTTCGGTCTCCGCGCGTTGCGGGTGCGACGACGACCGGTGGTGGCACTGATCTCCAGCGGCGACGAACTGCTCGACGCGGCCGAGGCGGAAGGCCCGCCGCGCGCCGGACACATCTACGACGCCAACCGCGCCATGCTCGCGGCGATCTGCGAAGCTTCGGGCGCAGAGGTGCGGCCGCTGCCACTCGTGCGCGACACACTCGATGCCTGGCGCGCGGCGTTCGACGCGGCCGAGGGCGCCGACCTGCTGGTGTGTTCGGGCGGCAGCTCGGTGGGCGAGCAAGATTACGGCGGCGACATCCTCGCCGAGCGCGGCGAGATCCTGTTCCACGGCATCGCGGTGAAGCCGGGCAAGCCGACGGCGTTCGCGCGCGTCGGCTCGCAGCTCGTGCTGGCCATGCCAGGCAACCCGACCTCGTGCCTGTCGAATGCCTACGTGATCCTGCGGCCGCTGGTCCGGCAGCTCGCCGGCCTGCCGCCGCTGCCCACGATCACGCGTGAGGCGACACTGACGCGTCCGTTGAAGTCGCCGGTCGACCGCCTGCAGTTCTACCCGGTCCGGCTCGACGGCGACCACGCGGTGCCGGTGTTCAAGGGCTCGGGCGACGTGACGAGCCTGTCGGACGCCGATGGGTACGTGGAAGTGCCGATCGGCGTCGCGCAGGTCGACGCCGGCACGCGCGTCGTGGTCAGGCTGTATTGAGTCGCACAGAGGTAGGGCGCGGTCTCCGACCGCGCCGCTGTGGGATAGCGGCCGGGTGGGACACCCGGCCCTACCTTCCTGAGGCGGCCTACCCTGTCCTCATCGCTTCGCCTTGCGGTCCAGGGGATCGGGCAGGGCCTCCAGGTACGCCATCAGGTTCGACAGCTCCTGGGGCGTGAGCATCTGCTCGAGGCCGGGCGGCATCATCGAGAACTCCACCGGCTCCACCGCCGCGACGGACGCCCGCGGCAGGCGCAGTGTCGCGCCAGGCCCGGTCTCGAGCAGCAGCGCATCGGGCAACTGCTCCTTCACGATGCCGGTGTTCTCGCCCGTCTTCGTCCGCACACGCCACGTCTCGTACTCGCGCGCAAAGCTCGCGCTCGGGTAGAGGATCGCCTCGAGGATGTCGTGGCGTGATCGGATCTCGCCGATGTTGCTGAGATCGGGCCCGAACGCGGCGCCCTGCGTGCCCACGGCGTGGCAAGTCGCACACGTCGCCTTGCCGAAGAAGAGCCGACGTCCGGCGTCGATGTCGCCGCGGACGAGGCTCGCATCGACCTGCTCGAGGCGCTTGAGGCGCGCGTTCTGCCGCTGGCGCATGGCGAGCATCAGCGGCGCGGCCTGCGTGGGCACCGGCTCGGGGAACTTCGCCAGGCGCGTCGCCAGGTCGCGCTCAGACAGCACGTCGAGGCGGTCTGTCGATCGCTCGAGCGCGCGCACCAGCGCCGTGCCCACCGCAGCGCTCGTGCTGCGATCGAACGCGGTGACGATGCGGGGCAGCACGAAGGCATCGGCCGTGGCCACCTGCGTGTCGGCGAGGATGACCAGCTGCGCATCGGTGAGCGTGGCCTGCGCAAGGATGCCGGCCGCCTGCTGACGCACCGGCGCCGGCTGCGCCTTGTCGAGCTGCGACGACAGCCACGTGAACGTCGCCTCGTCGAGCGCGGGGCGCACCAGCACCAACGCATCGAGTGCGTCGAACCGCTGCGCCACCGGCGCCGCCGCATCCGTGGCGAGCCGCGCCAGGTCGGGGGCGAGCGGCTCGATGCGCCGCGCCGCCACCAGCCGCATCACGCGCGCGCGTGTGGCCGGATCCCCCGCCGCCAGCCGCGTGCGCAGCGCCTCGACCCACACGTCGGGCACCTTGCCGACAGGGCACGATTGCATCACGTCGAGCAGCAGCGAGGCGCGTGGGCCCGCCAGGCCGTCGGCGACGAAGCGCTGCACGTCGCCGTCCTTGCACACGCTCACCATCACGTCGCGCAGGGCCGCGGCGTCGGCGTCGGCCAGCGTCGGCGCGTCGAGACGCGTGCGCACCCCCGTGACGATCAGGTCAGACCATCCGGGATGATGCGACGCCGCCCAGATCCCCGTGCGCCACAATGCGTCGTCCTTCGACGTGAGGAACGGCCGCACGTGCTCCTGCCTGATCGCATCGCCGTCCATCTGGTCGAGCGCAATCAGCGCCGCGCGCCGCTCCGACAGCGATGCCGACCCGAGCGCGGTGACCAGCGGCGCCGGCTGCTTCAGCGTGATGAGCGCGTGGATGATCGCGTGCTCGAGGAAGCGGTCGCCCGGCGCCTGTGACGCCTTCAACAGGGCGGGTACGGCCTCGGCCTTGCCGAGCTGCCCGAGCGCCGTCGCCGACTGCCGCCGCACGGCGGGGGCATCGGTGACCACGAGGCGCAACAGCGTCGGCAGCGCCGCCTCGTCGCGCGCGAGGCCGACGCTGCGTGCCGCCGCAACACGCACGCTGGCGTCGCGGTCGGCCAGCGCCGCCCGCACGGCCTCACGCGCCGCGGGCGTCCCGACGCGATGCAGCGAGAAGACGACGGCCGCGCGCGTCTCGACGTCCGAGGCCAGGCGTCGCGCGTTCACCAGCGTCGGCACGCCGCCCTCGCCCGCACGCACCAGCGCCTCGAGGGCGCGATCGCGAACGACGGGCCGAGGGTCCGCTAGCAGCCCGCCGAGCCTGGCGGGCGTGAGCGACGCCCAGGGGATCGACGCGCCGCGCGGGTCGGTCACGACCGGCGCGCCGACCTTGCGGATGCGGTAGATGCCGCCGGCCACTTCGGGCTTGGCGACGCGCGACAGCGGGCACCCCTTGATGAACCAGCCGCCGGTCTCGATCACGATCAGGCTGCCGTCGGCGTCCTGCAGGACGTCGGTCGGGTGCGAATCGCCGCTCGTCGACGTCATGAACGGAAGGTCTTCGGTCTTGTACGTCGACCCGTTGCCCGACACCACGTGCCGCATGACGCGACCGGTGTTGAACTGCGCGCTGAAGAGGTTGCCGTGGAAGTCCGGCCCCAGGCCGGTCCCGCGATACCGCGCGAGTCCCGACGGCGCCACGCGCGCCAGCATCGTCATCGGCGGCATCAGGTCGCCGGTCAGCTTCAGCTTGTCGGCGGCGATCACGTCGAGCGGCTTCGGGTACACGCCGCCCTCCACCCAGTGCATCAGTGCGTCGCGCAGGCCGTCGCGCGGATCGAGGAAGTACGTCATCGTGCCGACCACGTCGCCCGATGGCATGAACACGAGCTCGATGGAGTTGTCGAAGCCGCCGCCCGACACCCACTCGAGGCCGCTGCCATCCGGCCGAACGCGCCAGATCCTCGCGCCCTTGCCTTCGAGCGTGTCCCCTTCCTTGCGCGTGATGCGGAAGCCGCGACGCGCATCGGTGAGGTAGAGCCAGCCGTCGGGCCCGAGGAACGGCCCGCCGAGCGCGGCCCCGTTCACGTTCAGCGTCCAGCCCGTGACGACCACCTCGCGCTCGTCGGCGACCAGGTCCCCGTTGGTGTCCTTCAGGCGCAGCAGGTGCGGCGCCGCCGACACGTACAGGCTGCCGTCGACCCACGCGCCGCCCTTCGGGAACGGCAGCTTGTCGGCGTAGATGGTGCTGCGGTCGTAGTCACCGTCGCCGTCGGCATCCTCGAGGACGCGGATGTGGTACGACGGCTTCGCGAGCATCTCCTCGGTCGTCATCGTGTTCGGCTCGGTGGACTCGAACACGAACAGCCGCCCCGCGTCGTCGGGCACGCCGAACATCGGGTACGACAGGAGCTCCGGCCCGGCGATGCGCTCGATCGTGTAGCCGTCGGGCACCTTCAGGTGCAGCGACGACGAGGCAGGCGCCTGCCTGATGGCATGACTCGAGACCGACAGGACGGACACGACGAGCGCCGCCACGAGGGCGACGTGGGGGAGTGTTGGGCGCGATGACATGGGCGGAACGTACAGCCTACCCCGATCGGCGCCGGGGTGAGGACTGTAGACTCGGTCATGCCCTCGCGCGGCCGCGTCCTCCTCCTGCTGCTCCTCGTGCTCGTGCCTGGCTGCCGACGCGAGGCATCGCCGGCGCCAGACCTGATCGTCGTCAACGCCCGCATCTGGACCGGCGACCCGGCCCGCCCGGAGGCGGAGGCGATGGCCGTCCGCGAGGGGCGCATCCTCACCGTCGGCAGCGGAGACGCGGTCCGCTCCATGGCCTCGTCGACGACGCGCGTGATCGATGCGCAGGGGCGACGCGTGGTGCCGGGATTCAACGACGCGCACTGGCACCTGCCGATGCGCCCGCGCGTGGAACTGGCCGGGGCGGGCAGCGTGGAGGAGATCCAGCGTCGGCTCGCGCCGCTCACGCAGGCCGGCGCCTCGACCGACTGGGTCATCGGCGGCGGCTGGGGGCCCACCGACTTCCCGGACCGTGCGCCGCATCGGCGCTACCTCGACGCCGACTTCCCGGATCGCCCGGTGTTGCTGACCGACCGCGACGGCCACCAGGCGCTCGCGAACAGCCACCTGCTGCGACTCGCCGGGATCACGCGCGACACGGCCGATCCACCGAACGGCCGCATCGGCCGCGATGCCTCGGGCGAGCCGACAGGCCTGCTCCAGGAGGCGGCCATGGGGCTCGCCCGCCGCCTCATGCCGCCGGTGACCGAGGACGAGGCGTACGGCATGGTGCTCACCGAGCTGGCGCGCGCGGCCAGCTTCGGGCTCACGTCGGTGCAGGATGCCAGCGCCAGCGAGCCCGACAGCGTGCGGGTGAAGGCGTACCAGCGCGCGCTGCGCGAGGGCACGCTGCCGATCCGCGTCCGCGTGGCGGTGCCCTTCGAGAAGGGCGCCACGGCGGCGCGCCTCGCGGCGTTCGTGCGCGTGCGCGACGCGCATCGCGACGGCTGGCTGGGGTTCGGCATCGCCAAGGGCATGCTCGACGGCACCGTGGACGGCCACACGGCGGCGCTGCTCGCGCCCTACGCCGACCGCCCGACCGATACGGGCCTGCCGATGTGGGAACAGGCGGCACTCGACGAGACGGTCGCGGCCTACGACACGGCGGGCCTGCAGGTCGAGCTGCACGCGGTGGGCGACCGCGCCGTCCGCATGGCGCTCGACGCGTACACGCACGCGGCGCGCGTGAACGGCACCACGGGTCGACGCCACCGCGTCGAGCACGTCGAGCTGCCCTCGCCAGAGGACCTGCCGCGCTTCCGGACGCTCGGCGTCATCGCCTCGACGCAGGCCATGTTCGCCAGCCCCGACAGCGTCACGCTCGGCAGCTTCGCGCCGGCGCTCGGCCCGGAGCGCGCGTCACGCGCCGACGCGTTCGCGCTGTTGGACGAGGCCGGGGCCGTGCAGGCGTTCGGCAGCGACTACCCGGTCTTCACGATGGAGGTGATGCGCGGCATCCACGCGGCGGTCACGCGACAGCTGCCCGACGGCACGCCGCCGGGCGGCTGGTACCCGCGCAACCGGATCAGCGTCGCCGCAGCCGTGAAGCACTTCACGGCCGATGCAGCGTTTGCCAGCCATGAGGAACGCGAGAAAGGCACGCTCGCGCCGGGTCGGATGGCCGACTTCGTGGTGCTGTCCGAGGATGTGTTCGGCATCCCGCCCGAGCGGCTGTGGGCGGTGAAGGCGACCATGACGGTCGTCGGCGGCAAGGTCGTGTGGGAGCAGAGGTAGGGCTCGGTGGACCGCGCCGCTGTGAAGAGCGGCCGGGTGGGACACCCGGCCCTACCTCCATGGATCCTAGAAGCGCGCGTTGACGGCGTCCCAGTTCACCACGTTCCACCACGCGGCGATGTAGTCGGGACGCTTGTTCTGGTACTTCAGGTAATACGCGTGCTCCCACACGTCGAGGCCGAGCAGCGGCGTCTTGCCTTCCATCAGCGGGCTGTCCTGGTTCGGCGTGCTCGTGATCTCCACGCCGTCGCCGCTCTTGATGAGCCACGCCCAGCCCGAGCCGAAGCGGCCGACGCCAGCCTTGGCGAAGGCTTCCTTGAAGGCGTCGAACGAGCCGAACTTGGCGTTGATCGCCTCGGCCACCTTGCCGGTCGGCGCGCCGCCCGCGTTGGGCCCCATCACCTGCCAGAACAGCGTGTGATTCGCGTGCCCGCCGCCGTTGTTGCGGACGGCCATGCGGATGTCCTCGGGGATGGCGTTCAGGTCGGCGATCAACTGCTCGATCGGCTTGCCCTGCAGCTCCGGGTACTTCTCGAGCGCGGCGTTGACGTTGTTGACGTACGCCTGATGATGCCGACCATGGTGGATCTGCATCGTCTGCTCGTCGATGAACGGCTCGAGCGCGTTGTGGGCGTAGGGAAGCGGGGCGAGTTCGTAGGGCATGTAAGAGCGTCTCCTCGAGAAAGGCTGCAGGCTTCGGGCTGCAGGCTACCTGGGTCAGGTGGCCTGTGGCCCGTGGCCCGTGGCCTGTTGGTTACTGAATACTGAGCATCCTGTCGAGCGCCACCCGCGCCCAGTGCTTGGTGGACTCGGGCACGACGATCCGGTTGTGCACCACGCCGTCGAGCATCCCCTCGAGCACCCACAGCAGGTGGTTGGGCGACACGCGGAACATCGTCGAGCACAGGCAGCCGAACTGGTCGAGCGTGACCACGGTCTTGCCGGGCGCCACCTCGTTGGCCAGGCGGTTCACCAGGTGGATCTCGGTGCCGACGGCCCAGATCGACCCGGGTGCCGACTCGCGCACGCGCTTCAGGATGTGCTCGGTGGAGCCCGCCTCATCGGCCGCCTGCACCACCTCGAGCGGCACCTCCGGGTGCACGATCACGCGGATGCCGGGGTGCTGCTTCCGGATGTTGGCGATCTGCCCGACCGTGAAGCGCGTGTGGACCGAGCAGTGCCCTTTCCACAGGAGCAGCCTCGACGCACGCAGGGCCTCGGGACTATGACCGCCCGTGACCTCCTCGGGATCCCACACCAGCATCTGCTCGAGCGGCACGCCCATCTTCCAGGCGGTGTTGCGCCCGAGGTGCTGGTCCGGCATGAACAGGATGCGCTGGCCGCGCGCCCAGGCCCATTCGAGGGTGGCCCTGGCGTTGCCCGACGTGCAGATGGTGCCGCCGTGCTCGCCGACGAACGCCTTGATGGCGGCCGAAGAGTTGATGTAGGTGACCGGCACGAGGCCGTCGGTCAGGCCAAGGGCCTCGAGTTCGCGCCAGCAGGTGGTGAGCTGGTCGAGGTCGGCCATGTCGGCCATCGAGCAGCCGGCGGCCAGGTCGGGCAGCGACACCTGCTGGTGGTCGGCGCCGAGGATGTCGGCGCTCTCGGCCATGAAGTGCACGCCGCAGAAGACGACGAACTCGGCCTGGCTGCGCGCCTTGCACTCCCGCGACAGCTTCCAGGAATCGCCCACGACGTCGGCGTGGACGAGCACCTCGTCGCGCTGGTAGTGGTGGCCGAGAATGAGCAGGCGGTCCCCGAGGGCGGCCTTGGCGGCCCTGATCCGCTGCTCCATCTCCTCGAGCCCCAACCCCAGGTAGCGCTCCGGCAGCGGCTGTCGCTGCGACAGGCTCGATTGCTCGTATTCGGTCAGGACCTTCACATCCATGGCGATGCCTCCGATCGTAGCACCGCGGGCTATACTGGCGATCCGTCAGTTCAGGAGGAATCCATGGCCGAAGCCACGCAACCCGGCATCGCGAAGCAGCCGGAAGAGTTTCGTAACTACGCCGCCGAGGCACGCAGCAGCGTCCGTGAGTTCTACCGTCTGAACCACCAGCACCAGACGCTCGACTTCGTGCTCGGGAAGAAGAAGGAATACCTGTCGCTCGACCGCATGGAGATGACCGTGTGGGAGGCGCTCGAGTACATGAACCAGCTGGTCGACGACAGCGACCCCGACGTCGACTTCACGCAGATCGAGCACGCGATGCAGACGGCCGAGGCGATCAGGGCCGCCGGGCAGCCGCGCTGGTTCCAGTTGACCGGCCTGGTCCACGACCTCGGCAAGGTGCTGTGCATCTGGGGCGAGCCGCAGTGGGCGGTGGTCGGCGACACGTTCCCGGTCGGCTGCAAGTTCTCCGACAAGTGCGTGTATCCCGAGTTCTTCGACCTCAACCCGGATGCGAAGAACCCGGCGCTGATGACCGAGCACGGCATCTACGAGCCGCACTGCGGGCTCGACAACGTGCACCTCTCGTGGGGGCACGACGAGTACATCTACCACGTGTTCAAGAACCACATCCCCGAGGGCGGCCTGTACGCCCTCCGGTATCACTCGTTCTACCCGTGGCACAAGGAAGGCGCCTACGGGCACCTCACCAACGAGAACGACCGCGAGTGCATGAAGTGGGTCAAGGCGTTCAACCGCTTCGACCTCTACTCCAAGGGCGACGCCCGGCCGAACGTCGAGGAGCTCACGCCGTACTACAAGGACCTGATCGACGAGTTCGTCCCCGGCAAGCTGAGGTGGTGATTCGACGCCGCCCGTGAACACCGCAGGGCGCGTCCTCCGGACGCGCCCTGCGTGTTTCTGCGCCGGCGCCCGGCCTCGTCATGAGTCATGAGTCATGCGTCATGCGTCATGAGTCATGACAAGCCCCGTCGGCCTTCGTGCTTCGGCATTCGGCATCGCAGCATCGCGGCATTTCCCTATACCATCCCTCCATGGCCCTCGACGAGCGCGCGTTCTTCACGGAAAAGCCAGAGACGCGATCGGCGCGTCACCAGTGCCCGCGCTGCAAGCGGACCAACGAGTACGGCGTGCGCTGGGTGCGCCGCACGAAGAAGGATCGCCTGCCCGGCGGCGCCGACGAGGTGGACCGGGCCAAGTTCGCCAAGCTCCGCGACTACCTCCTGCGCGTCGAGGACGAGGTCACCTGCAAGGAGTGCGGCAAGCGCTTCGAGATCCCGTCGCAGCAGTCGCTGATGTTCGTCGACCAGATGGCCGGCCTGCCGAACGAGGAAGAGCTCGAGCGCGAGATCGCCGCGGCCTCGGGCGAACCCTATACCCCACCGGCGCCAGCCGCCGAGGCCAAGCCGGCCATTCCCGCCAGGTTCCTGAGGAAGAGCACCGGGTGGAAGTAGGCGGCGACGCCATGCGCCGCACGGTCTCGGCACGCCTGTCCCTCGACGTCGCGGCCGACGCCGACCTGCTCTTCTGCGTCGCCGTGGCGACCGGCTCCTATGACGTCGACGAGCAGTTCGTCCTCACCCAGGACGGCCGGCCAGTGACGGCCGAGCCGGCCCTCATGCGGCACGGGGCCCGGGTGCATCGGTATCGTGCCCCTGCCGGGCGCGTGGACCTCCGCTACGACGCCACGATTTCGGGCCGCGCCACCCCGCGGTCCGTCTCTCCCGCCGACCTCGTCGAGTACCTCCGGCCGAGCCGGTATGCCGAGTCAGACAAGCTGCTGGCCTTCGCGACGGACCTGTTCGGCGGCCTGAAGGGTGCCGACTGCCTGCAGGCCGTGGAGGCGTGGGTCCACTCCCGCATCGCCTACGTGTCCGGCTCGAGCGACCACACCGACGGCGCCGTCGACACCCTGCTGACGCGCTGCGGCGTGTGCCGCGACTACGCGCACCTGGTCGTGGGCCTGCTGCGGGCGCTGGCCGTGCCCGCCCGCCTCGTGGCCTGCTATGCCCCCGGCCTCTCCCCCATGGACTTCCACGCCCTCGTCGAGGCGCACGTGGACGGCCAGTGGCTGGTACTCGACGCCACGCGACTGGCCCCACGCTCCACCATGCTGCGCATTGCCACGGGCCGCGATGCCGCCGACACGGCGTTCCTCTCGTCGTACGGAGGCAGCGCCACGCTGGTCGACCTGGAGGTCACGGCCACCAGCGACGGCGACCTCCCGCGCGACGATGGCTCGCCGATGGTCCTCGGCTAGGCACGACGCCTGCGGCATCAGAAGCGGAAGCGGACGCCAGCCGTCGGCAGGCGCGGCACGGCCTGATCGGGTTCCTCGATGATCAGCGGGCGATCGCCGGCCGGGTTGTACGCCAGGCGCGGGTCGTAGGCGCCGACGTTCTGGCGGTCGAGCAGGTTGATCACCTCGGCGTAGAACTCCCAGCGCCCCGACGGTCCGCGCGGCTTCCAGGTGACGCGCAGGTCGGCGCGGGCGAACATCGGCAGGCGCGCCTGGTTGAGGTTGTCGACGCCGCCGAAGTTCACCCCGTACACCAGCAAGCCGTTGGCATCGTAGGTCGGCCGGATCTCGCTGACGTTCCCGTCGCCGTCGAGGTCGAGCAGATCCTCGGAGCCGTACACCTGCACGCCGAGCGGCGCCGTCCGAGGAAAGCCCGAGGCCAGACGCACGGTCGCGGCCACCTGCCAGTTGCGCGTGAACTGGTACGAGGCCACCGTGCTCAGCGCGTGTCGCCGGTCGTACTCGAAGGGATAGAGCCGACCGTACGAATCGCGCTCGCCACGGCCCCACGTGTAGCTCACCCAGCCGTTCACCTTGGCGTCGGCCGTCGCGGCGATGCGCGCCAGGTACACCTCCATCCCCCAGGCCGCCCCACGCCCGTCGTTGGTCGGCACCGTGGTGATCAGGGCATCTGTCGGGATCTCGCCCCGCAGATCGGCGGGATAGTCGTAACGCGCGATGCGCGCCAGGCGCTCCGCTTCGGACTCGAGGCGGCCGAGCAACAGGTCGGAGAAGCGCTTGTAGTAGCCCTCGACGCGCAGCAGTACGCCTCGCGCCACGTCGCGCTCGATGCTGGCCGCCGCCTGCAGCGCGCGCTCGCTGCGCAGCCCGCGCACGGCCTCGTTGGTGAAGTCGAGCACGTAGTCGCTCTGCGCGGCCTTCTCGTAGCCGGGGCTCTGCGTGTACTGCCCCACCGCCCCCCTGACCCGGGTGGTGGGGCTGATGGTGAACACGCTCGAGAGGCGCGGCGAGAGCAGCGTCTCCTGTGTGAGGCCGACGCGGTCGAGGCGCAGCCCGCCTTCGAGCGACACCCGAGTCCCGGCCTGCCATCGATCCTGCAGCCACAGCCCGCCGCGCGTGGTGGTGACGTCCGACAGCAGCAGGTCCGGCAGGCCCGCGCCGCCCTGCACGCTGCTGCCGTTGCCGGCGTTGGGATTGCGGTCGCCCTCGATCACGAACTCCTGCCCCGTCCGTAGCCGGTGCAGCTCGCCGCCGGCCTCGATCACGTGCGTGGCGAACGACCACGTGAACTCCTGCCGCCCCGACCAGTCGCGGACGCGCAGCGCCCGCTCGAACCGGATGTCCGCCGTGCCGAACGCGTCGTCGCCAGGCGCGTTGGAGCGGCGGCCGTTGGTCTCGAAGGCGGCGTCGACCCCGAAGCGCGATCGCGTGTCGGAGTAACCGACGATGGTGCGGGAGCGACCGCGACCGACGACGGGCATGTCCCAGCGGAGCCAGGCGAGGTCGTTGTCGGTGTCGTCATTGACCTCGCCGCGCGCGTCGTCCTCGTCGATCGAGAGCGCGGCGCCCTGGCGGCTGCGCAGCACGAAGGCGGTGAGCTTGCGCCCCTTGGCCGGCTCCCACGTGCCGCGCGCCTGCAGGTCGGCGAAGGCCGGGAACTCCTGGTCGGTGATGCGCTCGGCCACCACGTCGTAGTAGGTCCGACGCGCGGTGACGAGCCACGACCCGGTGGCGCCGCCGGGCAGCCCGCCCTCGAACACCACGTTGGCGTCGGTCAGGCTCAGGGTCGCCGAGCCGGTCAGCCCCTTGCCGGAGGTGCCGTCGCGGTTCTCCACGAGCAGGAGCGACGACAGGCGGTCGCCGTACTTGACGCTGAAGCCGCCGGTCGCCAGCTCGAAGCGCTGGATGATCTCGGGGTTGAAGGCGCTGGTGAGGCCGAACAGCCGGTAGGGGTCGTGGATTTCGACCCCGTCCATCATCGTGAGGTTCTGGTCGGGCGAGCCGCCGCGCACGGCGATGCGGCTGCCGAACTCGTCGGTCGCGGCCACGCCCGGCAGGGTCTGGAGCGTGCGGAACACGTTGTCGAGGGCGCCGGGCGTGCGCAGCACCTGCACGGGCTGCAGCGTCTGGATGCCGGGGGCCGCCCCGGGAGCCTCGGCGGCGACGTCGACGCTGGTGCTGAAGCCGCGGTCGCGCGCCAGCCGGAGCTCGGCGCCGGTGAGGTCGGCGGCCTGCACGTCGAGCGTGGTCACGAGCGGGAAGAAGCCGGTCGCCACCACCTGGACCTCCGCCTTGCCGGCCGGGACAGTGAGCGTGAAGCGGCCGTCGGCGTCGGTGGTGGCCCGGACGTCGCCCACGAACACCGAGGCGCCGGCGACGGGCCGCGCGGTGTCGGCCTCGAGGACCGTGCCCGACAGCACGCGGACCTGCTCGGACGCGACATCGGTGGGGACAGGTGGCGTGGCCTGCGCGCGCGCCGGGAGTGCGGCAACGGCCAGGGCCAGGACGGTCGCGGCCAGGACACCGGCGGCACGGCAAGGACGCGCGATGCGCGGTGACGAGGACATGTGCCCTTCTGACGCGGCGCGCGAGTGAGTCGTGGCCGCAGCACTCCGATTATGGCCGCCCGCAACGACCGCGCGCCCTGCCTGCCGTAGAATTCCGGGATGACCGAGTCGTCGATCACGCGCCGGGAGGTGCTCGGCTCCCTGGGCAGCCTGGGCGTCGTGGCCTCGACCGGGCTCGGGGCTCCCATGCAGCCAGCCTCCCCTCGTCCCGCGGACGCCGCAACCCGCCGCGCCGAACTGTACGGACTCCTCGGCAAGCTGCCGGACCGGAAGCGCCCGGTCTCCGGGCAAAAGCTGAAGGAAGAGGAGCGCGACGGCTACATCCTCGAGACCTGGCGCTACGACCTCAACGGCATCGAGCCGGTGCCTGGCTACGTGGCGCGACCGAAGGGCCTCACGGGCAAGGCGCCGGGTGTGGTGTTCTGCCACTCGCACGGCGGCGGCTACAAGATTGGCAAGCAGGAATTCATCGAGGGCCGGAGCTATCTGCAGCCGACCCCCTACGCGAAGGCGCTGACCGACCTCGGGTACGTGGCGATCTGCATCGACACCTGGATCTTCGGCGAGCGGAGCCACACGACCGAGCTCGACATGTTCAAGGCGATGCTGCTCAAGGGCCAGGTCCTGTGGGGGATGATGGTCTACGACAGCCTGCGCGCCGTGGACGTCTTCCTGCAGCGGCCCGACGTCGACGCGACGCGGCTGGC
>NZ_JBIINP010000019.1:0-51699 GCF_044337415.1 Luteitalea sp. | reverse complement strand
CGCCGAACCCACCGTGCTCTTCCTCGACGACGTGAACGAGCGGCCGTACCGCCTCGACCGCCTGATCTGGCAGCTTCGCGCGTCTGGCGCGCTCGCGCACGTGGCTGGCATCGTGGTGAACGAGTTGCCGGGATGCGACGAGCCTGGCGGGGCCGTGACGGCGCTCGACGCGGTGCGCGAGGCGTTCACGGGATTCGAGGGGCCCATCGTCGCCGGGGTGCGCAGCGGGCACACCAGCGGCGCGATGCTGAGCCTGCCGTTCGGCGTCCAGGCGACGCTGACGGCTGGCGACGACGTGTCGCTGACGATCGACGAGCCCGCGGTGTCGTGACGAGGAACTGACGTGCACATCCACCTGATTGGCGTGGCGGGCACCGCGATGGCGACGCTGGCGGCGATGCTGCAGCAGCGCGGGCATCGCGTGACCGGGTCGGACGCGGGGGTGTACCCGCCGATGAGCGACTTCCTGCGGGCCGAGGCGATCGAGGTGTACGAGGGGTACGCCGCCGAGCACGTCGATCCCGCGGCGGATCTCGTGGTGGTCGGCAACGCGATTTCTCGCGGCAACCCGGAGCTCGAAGTCGTGCTGGCGCGGCGCCAGCGGTACTGCTCGCTGCCCGAGCGCATCCGCGACGAGTTCCTCTGGCAGCGCGACCCCATCGTCGTCAGCGGCACGCACGGCAAGACGACCACCACGAGTCTCGTGGCGTGGGTGCTGACGCATGCGGGGCTCGACCCGTCGCTGCTCGTTGGCGGCATCGCCGGCAACTTCGACGCGAGCTACCGGCTGGGGCAGGGGCGCGACTTCGTCATCGAGGGCGACGAGTACGACAGCGCTTTCTTCGACAAGACCGCCAAGTTCCTCAAGTACGTCCCCCACACCGTCATCGTCAACAACGTCGAGTTCGACCACGCCGACATCTACGCGGACCTGCCGGCGATCGTCACGGCGTTCACGCGCCTGCTGCGGCTGGTGCCGGCCAACGGCCACGTCCTGATCGGCGTGGACGATCCCGTCGCGGCGTCGCTGCGCGCGGCGGCCTTCGGCGCCGTGTCGACCTTCGGCCTGTCGCCGGACGCCGACTGGCAGGCCCGCTGGTTGCGGCCTTCGGCGGAGGCCACGACGTTCGAGGTCGTGCGCCGTGGGGAGGTGCTCGGCGACGCCATCGTGCCGATGACGGGGGAGCACAACGTGCGCAACGCGCTCGCGGCCCTCGCCGTCGCTGATTCGCGCGGTGTGCCGTTCGCCGTGGCGGCAGAGGGGCTCGCGAGGTTCGCCGGCGTGAAGCGGCGCATGGAACTGCGGGGCACCGCGCGCGGCGTGTCGGTGTACGACGACTTCGCGCACCATCCCACGGCGATTGCCGAGACGCTGCGCGGCGTGCGCCGGGCGCATCCGAGCGCGCGGGTGTGGGCGATCTTCGAGCCGCGGTCGGCGTCGAGCTGCCGGCGTGTCTTCCAGGAGGCCTTCGCCGGGGCGTTCGGTGATGCCGACGAAGTGATCCTCGCATCCGTCTACCGCACGAACCTGCCGGAAGGCGAGCGGCTCTCGGTACCGCAGCTGGTGAGCGACCTCGAGGCGCGCGGCCAGCGTGCCCGGCACATCGACGGCACCGACGCCATCATCGCCACCGTCGCGCGCGAGGCCCGCGAAGGTGACCTCGTGGTGGCGATGTCCAATGGCGGTTTCGACGACATCCACGCGCGCCTGCTCGAGGCGTTGCGTGCCGGGGCTGCCGGGTGAGCACCGGCTGGCGCCTGGCGTTCGTGGGCGACAGCGCGCTCGCCGTGCGTGCGCTCGACGATGCCGCCGTCGACGCCAACGCACGCGTGCACGCGCTGGCAGCCGCCGTGCGCGCGGCGGCCATCGATGGCGTGCGCGACGTGGTGCCGGGCATGCGCGACCTCGTCGTGCACGTGGATCCGCGGCGCTGCGACATCGCGGCGGTCGAGCGCGCACTCACGAGCGCCGAGGCGCCGATGGCCGCGCCCGTTGACGCGGCTCCGGTGGTGACCATCCCGGTGCACTTCGGTGGAGCAGACGGGCCTGACCTGCAGGACGTCGCGTTCGCATGCGGCCTCACGGCCGACGACGTGGTGGCGCGGTTCACCGCGAGCCCGTGCGTCGTGCACTTCGTCGGCTTCCAGCCGGGCTTTCCGTACCTCGGCCCGCTCGACCCGGCGCTCCGCCTGCCACGCCGCACCACGCCGCGCCCACGCGTGCCCGCAGGGTCGGTGGCCATCGCTGGCGAGTACGCCGGTGTCTACCCATCGGCAAGCCCGGGCGGATGGCACCTCATCGGGCGGACCGATGTCGCCATGTTCGATGTGTCGCGCGCGCAACCGGCCTTGCTCGCTCCCGGCATGCGCGTGCAGTTCGTGGACGTCGATGGCTGAGGCACTCTGCGTCGTTCGTGCGGGCCTGCACACGACGATGCAGGATGAGGGGCGTTGGGGACTGCAGCACCTCGGCGTGCCCGTGGGCGGCGCGCTCGATCTGCCTGCCCTGCATCGGGCCAACGCGATTGTCGGCAACGCCCCTGCTGAGGCAGCGCTCGAGATCACGCTCGTGGGCGGGGCGTATCGTGCAGAGGGTGACCTGCGCGTGGCGGTGACGGGCGCGGCATTCGCGATCGACGTGGACGGGCATGCGGTGGCGATGGACACGCGTCTGGACCTGCCGCACGGCAGTGTCCTGACCTTCGGCGAGCGCCGACATGGGGCTCGCGCGTACCTGTCCGTGCGGGGCGGGTTCGACGTACCGGAGGTGCTGGGCAGCCGCAGCGCGTGGCCGCTGTTGCCGCGACGCGGTGCGCTGCCCGACGGCGCGTACCTGCCCGTCGCAACTCGTGTCGCGGCCGAGGCCCTGCCGGGCCCGTTGCCCTCGCCCATGCCGTCTGCCACGTTGCGTGTGCTGCCTGGACCCGATGTGGCGCAAGCGCCTGAGGCCTTCGACGCGTTGTGTGCGGGCACCTACCGGGTGAGTGCCTCGGCCACGCGCATGGCCTGTCCGCTCGACGGTCCGCCTGTCGCGATCGTGATGCCGCAGCGCCCGTCGTGGGGCACCGTGACCGGCGCCGTGCAGGTGATGCCATCCGGCGCGCCGATGCTGCTGCTGGCCGAGCGCCAGACGACCGGCGGCTACCCCGTCGTCGCCGTGGTCATCACGGCCGACCTCCATCACGCCGCACAACGTGCCCCCGGCGACGAGGTGCGTTTCGCGCCGACCACGCGCGCCGAGGCGATGCGGGCGCTGCTGGCCATGGAATCAGGGAGGCGGACATGACGCGAGTGCAACGCGATGAGCTGGTGGCCGCCCTGCGTGTCGCCCTACCGGAGGCGAGCGTGGACGTGGAGGTCCCGCTCGCCCGGTTCACGACGATGCGCGTCGGGGGACCAGCCGACGTGCTGGTGTCGGTGAGCACGGCGGCCGACGTGGTGGCCGCGGCGGCGATCGCACGACGCCACGGGGCTCCGCTCACCGTGCTTGGCGGCGGATCCAACGTGCTGGCGGCCGACCGCGGCGCGCGAGGGCTGGTGCTGCGCGTGCACGGCGGTGAGGTAGGGGCCGAGGACGACCACAGCGTCCGCGCCGATGCTGGCGTGACGATCAACGGACTGGTGCGCTGGCTGGTCGGGCGCGGGTTGGCAGGCCTCGAGGCCTGGGCGGGCACACCCGGGACGGTGGGCGGCGCCATCTGCGGCAACGCGCACTTCCAGGGGCGGCTGATCAGCGAGCACGTGCGCGAGGTTCGCCTGCTGCAACCCTCGGGGACGGTGGTCGACGTGCCGGCCACCGACATGGCGTTCGGCTACGACCGCAGCCGCCTGCAGCACTCGGGAGAGATCGCGCTGTCGGTCGTGTTCGACGTGGTTCCGGGCGGCGCGCCGGACCACCTGCGGCGCGTGGCGCGCGACTCGCTCGCCTTCAGGAAGCGGACGCAGCCCCTGCACCAGGCCAGCGCGGGCTGCATCTTCCAGAACCCGGCCCCGGACGCCCCGGTGCCGGACGGCGTGCCGCGATCGGCAGGCGCGCTGATCGACCGGGCAGGCCTGAAGGGGGCGCAGGCCGGCGGCGCGCAGGTGTCGCCGCTCCACGCCAACTTCATCGTCGCCACGCCAGGGGCGACGGCCGACGACATCCGCGGCCTCGTGGATCGGTGCCGCGCCGCCGTGGAAGCCGGCACCGGCGTCAGGCTCGAGGAAGAAATCGTCTATCTCGGCGAGTGGGTCGACACATCGGAAAGGCATCGCTGACATGTCCGTGCTGCGCATAGAGGGAGGACGACGGCTCGAGGGCATCGTCACGGTCGAGGGCAACAAGAACGCGGCGCTGCCGCTCATCGTCGCGTCCCTGCTGACGACCGAGCCCGTCACCCTGCACAACGTGCCGCGCATCGGCGATGTCGAGGTGCTGCTCGACCTGCTGGAGGGATTGGGCAGCACTGTCGAGGGGCGTGGCACCGGCACACTCGTGCTGCGGGGCCCGGAGCGGCCGGGCACCGCCCCGGATCCGCGCCTGGTCGGGCGCGTCCGCGCGTCGGTGCTCCTGCTGGGCCCCCTGCTGGCGCGGTGCGGCATCGTGCAGTTGGCGCCCCCCGGTGGAGACTTCCCCTCGCGTCGCACGATCGCCACCCACGAGCAGGCGCTCGCCGCGCTGGGCGCCCGTCGGACGGACGGGGCATCACATGCCTTCGAGGCGCCCGACGGCCTGGCTGGCGCCTCGTTCTACATGGACGAGGCGTCGGTGACCGCCACCGAACTCGCGTTGCTGGCGGCCGTGACGGCCACCGGCACGAGCGACATCCGTCATGCCGCGACGGAGCCGCACGTGATCGAGTTGTGCCAGTTGCTCAACGCGATGGGGGCGCAGATCGAGGGCGCCGGCACGTCACGACTGCGCATCCACGGGGTGTCTCGGCTGCATGGCGCCGTCCACACCCTGCGCGGCGACTACATCGAGGCCGGAACCTGGGCGGTCGTCGGGGCGGTCACCGGCGGGAGCCTCGATGTGCGGGGCGCAGAGGCCGACGACATGGAGCCCATCGTGTCGGTGCTCAGGCGGATGCAGGTCCCGTGCACGGTGGACGGCGGTCGTGTGCAGGTGCTGCCGGGGCAGTGCGTCGGCATGGGGCGCCTGGTGACCGGGCTCTGGCCCGCGTTCCCGAGCGACATGGTGAGCCTGTTCACGGTGCTGGCCACGCAGGCCGAGGGGCGCACGCTGATTCACGACTGGATGTACGAGCTACGGCTGTTCGCGCTCGAGCAGCTGAGCGGCATGCGCGCCGACATCTTCCTCTGCGATTCGCACCGCATGGTGGTCACCGGCCCGACGCCATTGCGGGGACGGCAACTCGACACGCGCGACCTGCGATCCGGGATGGCGCTGATCGCCGCCGGCCTCGCGGCCGAAGGGGAGAGCGTGGTTGGTCCCCTCGAAACCGTCGAGCGGGGCTACGCGCACGTCGTCGAGCGGCTCGCCGCCCTCGGCGCGCAGGTCGAGCGTTCTAACGCTTGACGCTTAACGACTGCCGATTGCCGGCTGCCGACTGCCGTCGAGCGTCACTTCGGTGGCGTCGGCGGGATGGGCGTCGGACGCGGTGCGGGCAGCGGACGCTGCTCCGGGATCGACGGCAGCTGCGGGAACTGGGTGCCCGGGCCGTCGGCGTCCGGCTGCGACTGTGGCTGCCGCAGGGGCAGCGGCGTGACCGTTGGCGTGACGTCGAAGGCACCGGTGGACGGACCGCCGCTTCGCCCCGCGAGGAAGGGGCGGAGGTCGTCTTCGTCGAGGTCGAGCACGCGGATGATGCGCGGCGTGAGCATCACGATCACGTCGGTCTGCTGCGTCTCGCGCTCGTTGCTGGAGAAGATGCGGCCGAGCACCGGGACGTCGCTCAGGCCGGGCAGGCCCTTCAGCACCGTGCGCTCGTTGTCGCGGATGAGGCCGGCCAGCAGGTTCGTCTCGCCGTCGCGCAGGCGGATCGTCGTGGTGATCGAGCGCGTGGCGAAGGTGGGCAGGCCGGAGTAGCCCGTGCCCGACAGGGCGCTGACCTCGATCTTCACGCCGAGCGTCACGTCGTCGTTGTGATGGGTGCGGGGCGTGATGTCGATGTTGACGCCCACGTTGCGGTACGTGAACGAGGTGATGGGCTGCTGGTTCACGCCGCCCTGCGCGATCGGCGCGAACGTGACCTGCGGCACGGGCACCTCCTCGCCGAACTTGGCCTGGGCTGGCAGGCCGTCCGACGTGCGCAGCTGCGGGTTGGCGAGCGTCCGCGTGTCGCTGTCCTGCTTGAGCAGACGGTAGTAGAGCCCCGGCAGGTTGGTGAAGAACACGTCGCCCTTGCCCAGGTTGGTCAGCTGCTCCAGCGTGAGGCCGCCCTCCTGGTTGATGTCGACCTGCCCGGCGATGCCGACATCCGAGCCCGGCGAGAGGATCTGGATGCCGTACTGCTTGAAGCGCGTGCGATCGACTTCGAGCAGCTCGACGTCGATGACGACCTCGGCACGGGCCTTGTCGATCGCGGCGATCAGCCGCGAGGCCGCCTCGATCCGCTCGGGCGTGTCCTTGATCGAGATGGCGTTGGTCGCCGTGATGGGCGACAGGCGGCGCGCGTCGACGACGATGCGCAGGAGATCGAGCGTTTCCTTCAGGTCGGCGTTGCTGAGGTAGAAGGTGCGGATGACCTCCTCCTCGTACTCGCGCCGCTTGGCGGCGGTGTCGGGCACCACGGTGACCGTGCGCGGGGCCGTGGTGCGCCAGAACGAGCCCGTCGCCCGCCCGATCGCATCGAGGGCGGTGGGCAGGTCGGTGCCGCGCAGGTCGATCGAGAGCGGCACGCTCCGGAACTGCGGGTCGAACACCACGCTGATGCCGGCAAAGCGCGCCAGCGAGGTCAGCACGTCGCGGCTCCCTGCCTCGCGGAAGACCAGCGACTCGGGGAGCGTCACCTCGGGCAGGTCGCGGCCCTGCGGCGGCAGGGCGCGCGCGCGGCTGATCAGCGACTCGAGTTGCGTCGTGCCTTCCTTGCGCACGGCCATCTTCGTCCGCAGCGCCGTGCGGGTCTCGCGGACCGCGCCTTCCGCGTCGGCGTTGGCGGGATTGAGCTCGAGCGCGAGCTGGAACTCGACGAGCGCTTCCTCGTACTTGCCGGCGCCCGACAGCCGGCGTCCTCGTGCGTAGTGCTCGGCCGAGCCCCGCAGCTTGGCCCGCTTGAGCGCGATGGCCACTTCCTTGTCGTCGGGATCGGCAACGGCGGCCTGCGTGTAGGCAACGATCGCCTGATCGAAATCCTCGCGCAGTTCGGCCTGCTGCCCGAGCTTGTAGGGCTTGGGCGTGCTGGCGCACGCGGCCGTCAAGGCAAGGAGGGCCAGCGCCACCAGGCGCCCCCGGCCCGTGCGGCGCGGCTGCCCGTCAGTCCTGCGTGATGACATCGACGCCCTTCGGCATGGAGAAGCTGAACCGGCTCTCGGCCACGCCGACATTCTCGCGCAGATTCGTGAAGGTGAACGTGGACGTCCCGCCCTGGCCATCCACGACGACCAGCTGGCGCATGACGAGGGTCGTCGCATCGACCACCAGCGTGAGGGTCTCGTACTCGGGTTCCTTGCGGACCGGCCGCAGCCGCAGGGCCCGCGTACCGGCCGCGGGCGCCTGGACGTCCTCGACCGTGAAGTCCCGCAGGAGGTCGCCGCGGCCAGCCAGGAACAGGATCGGCGTCGGCACCCGCCCGTCGTCGGGCATCGGGCTGACCCGCACCTGCTTGTCGGCCGGCACGTAGAAGTACATCCGCGTGCCGTCGGCGACGAACAGCTTCTTCTCCGGGGTCTCGTAGTCCCAGCGCATCCGGCCCGGCTTGCGGATGGCCACGGTGCCCTTCTCGACGGTGCGCCGCTTGAGCGCACCGCCCACATAGGCCTGCTCGAAGCTGGCGGTGAAGTCCTTGACCTGCTGGTAGTGCGCCTGCACGGCACGTGCGAGGCCGTCCGCGGTGCCCTGCGCCCGCGTCGGGGCCGCCACCAGCGACGCGACGAGGCAGAGGCACGCCAGCAGGACGGAGCGTCGGGTGGGCATCGGGGGCATCCTCATCATGCGAGTCGGGGCCGGCCGGCGCGCTTGGCCGCCACGAACTGCCGGATCACGTCGATGTCGCCAGTGTTCAACACCTGCGCACGCGTCAGTCCGGCGCGTCGGGCCAGGCCGATGCCGAACCGCATCTGTCGTCCGAGGCGCTCCGCCATGTGGCAGTCGCTGTCGACGAGGATCGGCGCACCGACCGACGCCGCCAGCTCGGCCAGCGGCGCGTCGAGGTCCAGGTGACCGGGAGCGCCGTCGATCTCGACGGCCGTGCCCGTGCGTGCCGCCTCCTCGAACAGGCGCGGGAAGGCCAGGGCGTAGCCGGGTTGACGTCCCGGGGAGCGGTTGGCCGGGTGCGTGATCACGTTCACCAGCGGGTGCGCCAGCACGCGCTCGTAGCGCTGCAGGATGCGGGACGGCGAGTGCCCGAAGCTCTCGTGCATCGAGGCCAGCACGATGTCGAGGCGCTCGAGCACCGAGTCGGGCACGTCGAGGCTGCCGTCCTCCTGGATGTCGCACTCGATGCCCTGCAGGATCGTGATGTCGGGCACGAGCGCGCGGACCGCGGCGATCTCCCCGGCCTGCTCGGCCAGCCGTTCCAGGCTCAGCACGCGCGAGGCGCGCGATGTCGGCGAGTGATCGGTGATCGCCATGTAGCGGTAGCCGAGCGCCCGCGCGGCGTGCACCATGCCCGCCACGCTGTCACGGCCATCGCTGTACACCGTGTGCATGTGCAGGTCGCCGCGGATGTCTTCCACCTCGACCAGCTGCGGCAACTCGCCGGCGTCGGCGGTCGCCACGATACCCTCGCGTCCGCGAAGCTCCACCGGGATGAACGGCAGGCCAAGGCGCGCGTAAATCGCCGCCTCATCGGTCACCGGGACCGCCGCGTCGCCCTCGAGCAGCGCGTCGCGCGAGAGCGTGAAGCCGCGCGCGTTCGCCCGCGCAGCGAGTTCACGCACGTGCAGGCGCGGGCCGGTGTACCAGAGCAGGCTGGTCGGGGCGGCATCGGGCGTGGTCGCGTGCACGACGATGGGCTCGGGGTCGGCGGCGATGGCGACGCCGCGGACGCCGGCGACGACCAGCACGTCGCGCGGCACGGCACCCACCACCCGGCGTGTCCAGCCCTCGGGATCCCCCGTGACCGCAAGCACCGCGACATCCGGGCTCAGCGGGTCGGTGCGCCTGAGGCCGCCCAGCAGGTGCCAGGCATCGGGCGCCCCGGCCGCGGCGGCGAGTTCCTTGCGCGCCTGCTTGGCCTGCATCCAGGCACGCCCGAGCGGCACGTGGCCCTCGTCGGCATCGGGCGGCATCAGCAGGTCGAGCACATCGTCGGGCAGGTGCCGCGCCAGGTCGGCATCCAGCAGCAGGTCTTCGTCGGCCACGCGGTGGCGCAGGGGATGCTGGCCCTGCCGGATCAGGGCGCGCGCGGCGGCCGGAAGACGGCGGTGCAGTTGCGCGATCTCGTCGTGGTCGACGCGGCGCAGGCGCTCGAGCAGGTCGGTGTCGCGGACCGTGAGCAGGCCTTGTGTGTCAAGCGAGCGCCGGATCAGGCTCCACGGCGTGCGCGATTGGTGGTCCGCGATGCGGCGGATCGCCGTCGAGACGCGCGCCCAGTGCGCGGCGTCGTGGGCGCGGCCGAGCGCGCGCGACAGCCCGGCCATGTGGTCGAGCGTGTCGGCGACGGCGACGGGCGAGCGGCGGCGAAGGTGGAACAGGGGACGCTCCCGGGCTCAGTGCATCCGACAGCTGCCGGGGCCGCGCGGGTCGCCGCAACTGCCACAGGCGCCCGGGGCCGCCGCCACTGGCGCGCCGCCAGCATGTGCCGCAAACGTGGAAATCTGCTTGCGCAGGTCCGGATGGTCGCAGGCCGGGCACAGCTCCGGCGGCTTGCCGTTCAGGACAATGGCTTCGAAGCGGTGGCCGCAGTGGTCGCAGCGATACTCGAAGATGGGCACGGTCTCCATTATAGAAATGCAGGTGCCGCGCGCCTAATGCCCTCGGCCGGGGCTTGGGGCTCGGGGCTCAGGGCTCAGGGCTCAAGGCTCAAGGCCCAAGGCTCACCAACGCACCGAACGTTGCTGCGCGGGCCGCGTCGAACACGCCGGGGCGAGAGCCACGGACTTCTGCCTGCGGCCTGAGAAGTTGTGCTACACTCTGCGTTCGGTCGAGGCGCGGCGTCGCCGCCTGAGGCCACGCGGTCCCGCACGGGGCCGGTCGACAGGGAGTGGGCGGCTAGCTCAGCTGGGAGAGCGCCGCGTTCGCAACGCGGAGGTCGGGAGTTCGAGCCTCCTGCCGTCCACCAACATCCCGTCCGAATCGCCGCATGCGCCCTCTGGCCGCTGCGGCGTTCGTCGTTTCAGGCCATGTGTCCCGTCCCTGACCCGCCCAGCGTGCCCCCCCTCGTCCTCGTTCGCCTCCACGGCGAATTCGCCGTGTGCCGGCTTGCCCCCGACGCGCTGCTGGCGCCGTGGATGGGGCAGGGCAGCGTGACCTCGGTCACCAGGACGCCCGACGAGCTCTCGGTCGTCGTCGAGTGCGCCCATGTCCCTGGCGGCGTGCGGCACGAGGGCCCCTTCGTGGCCTTCATGGTCCAGGGGCCGCTCGACTTCTCGCTGACGGGCATCCTGGCCCGCCTGTCAGCGCCGCTTGCCGACGCCGGCGTTCCCATCTTCGTCCTGTCGACCTTCGACACCGACTACGTGCTGGTTCGCAGCGACCACGCCGAGGCTGCCGCCGACACCTGGCGGCGCGTCGGCGTCGTGGTGGGCTGACCGGTCTGCCACCCCGCAACGGCCGGGGTGTGCTGAGCCCGGGGGCACCTCGACAGCATCGATGCCGCGTCGCCGGCAGGCCCGTCGATGGGGCCGGATGGCTGGTTGTGTCATGACGGGCAGGTCGCAGGTCGGGGCCGCCCCTGGTTTGCGTTTATACTTCAGCAGGCCTCCGCGTGCGCGAGCGCCGGAATTCCCGATCACTCCAGAGGATAGACGTCTTCGTATGAGCAAGGTCCGTCGGATAGGTGTACTCACCGGTGGCGGGGATGCCCCCGGCCTGAACGCGGTCATCCGTGCCGTGGTCAAGTCGTCCTACAACCACGGCATCGAGTGCCTGGGGCTCGAGAACAGCTTCGACGGGCTGCTCGAGACCAACCGTCACACCGTGCTCACCCCGCGCAACGTGACGGGCATCCTGCGCCTCGGCGGCACGATCCTCGGCACCGTCAATCGCGGCAACCCGTTCCTCAAGCCGATCGAGACATCGGACGGCCCCCGGGACTACGCCGAGCGGTGCATGGAGATGTTCCACAAGCTGCAGATCGACGGCGTGGTCGTCATCGGCGGCGACGGCACGCTCTCCATCGCGCACGAATTCAACAAGAAGGGCATGCCGATCATCGGCGTTCCCAAGACCATCGACAACGACATCGTCGGCACGACGAACTGCTTCGGGTTCGACACCGCGGTGACGTTTGCCACCGACGCCATCGACCGACTCCACACGACGGCGCAGGCGCACCAGCGCGTGATGGTGGTGGAGGTGATGGGACGCTACGCGGGCTGGATCGCGCTCTACTCGGGCGTGGCCGGCGGCGCGGACGTGATCATGATCCCGGAGATTCCGTACGACATCGACATCGTCGCGCGGCGCATCAAGGAGCGTGACTCGTACGGCGCCAAGTTCAGCATCGTTGTCGTGGCCGAGGGGGCCGTGCCGAAGGGCGGCAAGGTGTCGCTGGTCAAGGCGGCCGACGGCGGCTACGTCGAGCGTCTCGGTGGCGTGGGGCACCGCATCGCGGCGGAGCTCGAGAAGCTCACCGGCAAGGAGACGCGCACGGTGGTGCTCGGTCACCTGCAGCGCGGCGGCTCGCCGACCAGCTTCGACCGCATGCTCGCGACGCGCTTTGGTGCGATGGCCGTCGAACTCCTGATGAAGGGCGAGAGCGACCGCATGGTCGCCTTCCACCCGCCCGAAATCGGCTCGATCCCGCTGGCCGACGTCGGCGGCAAGATGCGCCTCGTGCCGGCCGACGGCGACGTCGTCCGCACCGCCAAGTCGCTCGGCATCAGCTTCGGCGACGAATAGGCTCAGGGCTCACGGCTCAGGGCTCAGGGCTCAGAAACACCACGGGCGCCTCCTCACAGGGGCGCCCGTTGCATTTGAACCCGCCCTTGCAGATTGCTCTCTCGAGCCTTGGGCCTTGCACCTGTGACTTGAGCCTTGAGTCCTGAGCCCTGAGCCTATGACATCGGATCGTCGAAGATCGCCCGCAGCGCGTCGTGATCGTGTGTGTGGCCGAGGGCCAGCATCAGCTTGATGCGTGCTTTCACGCCGCTCAGGCGTCCGGCGAAGATGAGGCCCAGATCGCGCAACCCGCGGCCGCCCCCCTCGTAGCCGTACCTCTCTCGCACGCTGCCCGCTCCGCAGCGCGACGTGAGCACCACGGGCAGGCCCGCAGCCACGGCGGCCGCGAGGTCGTCCAGCATGGCGGGCGGCACGTTGCCCCGCCCAAGGGCCTCGATCACCAGCCCCTTGGCCCCGCTGGCCACCGAGCAGCGCACGAAGCGGCCGTCGGCGCCCGCCGCCACCTTGATCAGGTCGACATCCGGCTCCAGGCGCCGGACGCGAAGCAGGCCATCGGCCTCGGGGTCGCTCCAGTCGCTCTCGCGCGGGGTGTCGCGCAGGTAGCGCACCACGCCGGCATCGACCACGCCCACCGGACCGAACTCGCGCGACTGGAAGGACGCCGCGGCCTCCGTGTGGACCTTCTCGACCTCGCGGGCCGAGAGGATCTGCTCGTTCATGGCCACCATCACACCGCGGCCGCGCGAGCCGGGCGCCCCGGCGACCTGCACGGCGTGCACCAGGTTGGCCGGGCCGTCCCAGCTCGGTTCCGACATCGTGCGGATGGCGCCCACCAGCACCACGGGCTTGGCGGTGCGCAGCGCGATCTCCAGGAAGTAGGCCGTTTCCTCGAGCGTGTCGGTGCCGTGGGTCACGACCACGCCATCGATATCGGGCCGCTCGAGCCACGCCGCGATGCGGCGCGCGAGGCGCCACATGTGCTCGGGCGTGACGTGGGGACCGGGGAGCTGCGAGACGTCCTCGAGCTCGATGTCGGCGACATCGGCCAGCTGCGGGACGTGCGCGAGGATGTCGCCGCCGCGCATGGCCGGCACGGCCGATCCCGACCGCGCATCGATGCGCATCGAGATCGTGCCGCCGGTGAAGAGGATCGCGACGGTGGGGCGGGTCACACCGTGAGGAGTTCCTGGTCCTTCTTCTTCTGCAGGTCGTCGATCTGGTGCACGTGCTGGTCGGTCAGCTTCTGCACCTCGTCGAGGCCGCGCCGCTCGTCGTCCTCGGAGATGGCCGAGTCCTTGAGCAGCTTCTTGAGCCGGTCGTTGGCGTCGCGCCGCACCTGGCGCACGCCGTTACGCGCTTCCTCGGCCAGCTTGTGGATCACCTTCGTGAGCTCCTTGCGGCGCTCCTCGGTGAGGGCGGGCAGCGGGATGCGCACGACCTTGCCGTCGTTGGCGGGGTTGAGCCCGAGGTTGGCGGCGCGGATGGCCTTCTCGATCGCGCCCATCAGGCTCTGATCGAACGGCTGCGCGACGATCATCGTCGACTCGGGCACCGAGAGCTGTGCCACCTGGTTGAGGGGCATCGAGGTGCCGTAGGCCTCGACATGCACGTTGTCGAGGAGCGTGGTCGAGGCGCGGCCGGTGCGCACGCCCGTCATCTCGCGCTTGAGGTGGTCGACCACCCCGCCCATGCGCTTGCGCGACTCGTCGAACAGCGACTTCAGATCCGAGACGTCCATCGTGGTGTGTCCTGCTCCGTGTTCAGGCCGTGACCATCGTGCCCACCGGCTCCCCCATGATCGCGCGACGCATGCTGCCACGCGCGTTCAGGTCGAGCACCACGATGGGCATCTTGTTGTCCATGCACAGGGAAATCGCCGTCGCATCCATCACCTGCAATCCCTGTTCGAGCACCTGCAGGTAGGTGATGCGGTCGAACCGCGTGGCGGTGGGGTCCTTCTTCGGGTCGGCGGTGTAGATGCCGTCGACCTTGGTCGCCTTCATGATGACGTCGGCCTTGACTTCCATCGCGCGCAGCGCGGCGGCCGTGTCGGTGGTGAAGTAGGGGTTGCCCGTGCCCGCCGCAAACACCACCACGCGTCCCTTCTCGAGGTGGCGGATGGCGCGCCGGCGGATGAAGGGCTCGGCCACGGCGCGCATCTCGATGGCGGTCAGGACGCGCGTGGGCACGCCGTGATGCTCGAGGCCGTCCTGCAGCGCAAGACCGTTCATGACGGTGGCCAGCATGCCCATGTAGTCGGCCGTGGCCCGGTCCATACCGCGGGCGCTGCCTGCCATCCCGCGGAAGATGTTGCCGCCACCGATGACGATGGCCACCTGCACGCCAATCGAGCGGATCTCCGCGACGTCTTCCGCGATGCGCGTGACCACGGCGGGGTCCACCCCGTATCCCTGGTCGCCCATGAGTGCTTCGCCGGACAGCTTGAGGAGGACGCGGGAGTATGCAGGAGCTGACGACATGCCGGGGGAGATTATACCCGCGTCAGATACACGAAGAGCGGCAGGGGAGTGCACCTCCGCTGCCGCCCTTCGGCGTGTTCACGGATGGCTCAAGGCTTCAGGCTCAAGGCTCAAGGAGCATTCTCCACGTCAGCAGGTGTCGTGACCTGTGAGGAAGCCTTCTGAGCCCTGCTCTTTGAGCCTGAAGCCTAGAGCCTTGAGCCTTGACTACGCCTGGCTGGCTTCGCCGACCTTGAAGCGGGCGAAGCCCTTGATGGCGAGCGGTGCGCCGATCGTCTTGGCGACCGCGTCGAGCGCCTGCGACACCTTGACCTTCGGGTCGCGAATCGTCGGCTGGTCCACCAGGCACACCTGCTCGTAGAAGGCGCCGAGCTTGCCCTCGATGATCTTCTCGATCACGTTGGCCGGCTTGCCGGAGGCCGCCATCTGCGCCCGGTAGATCTCCTTCTCCTTCTCGACATCGGCCGCCGGCACCTCGGCGCGCGTGGTGTAGGCGGGCGCCGCCGCGGCGACGTGCATCGCCAGTTCGTTCACGAACGCCTTGAAGGCGTCGTGCGAGGCGGCGTCGCCCTTCGCGCCGTCGATCTGCACGAGCACGCCGATCTTGCCGCCCATGTGCGAGTAGCTGCCCACGTAGTCGGCGGTGAGCTTGGCGGTGCGCGGCACGGCCATGTTCTCGCCGACCTTGGCGATCTCGGCCGTGATGCGCTGGCCGATGGCGCCGTCAGCGGCCACCAGCGCCGCGTGGGGCTGATCGCTCGTGAACACGGTGGTGGTGATCTCGTCGACGAGAGCCTTGAAGCCGTCGTTGCGGGCCACGAAGTCGGTCTCGCAGTTCACCTCGGCCAGGACGCCGAGGGTGCGGTCGTCGCTGATGCGAATCCCCACGACACCTTCGGACGCGACGCGCCCAGCGCGCTTGGCGGCCTGGGCGAGCCCGCGCTTGCGCAGGTACTCGATCGCGGCGTCGACGTCGCCGTTGCTCTCGGTGAGTGCCGTCTTGCACTCCATCATGCCCGCGCCGGTACGCTCGCGCAGGTTCTTGACCATCTCAGCGGTGATTGCCATGGGTGTGATTCCGTGAAGAAAGACGTGGGAGAGGCGCCTTGGGGCACCCCGCTAGACACACGAAACGCCGGCCGAGGGTGTCGGCCGGCGTTCGGACTTGCGTGCCGCCACGGGCGGCCTCGATTACACCGAGGCCGGCGCGGCAGGTTCGGGCTTGGGCGCGGAGGCCGGACGCGCGCGCTGCTGGGCGCGCAGGGGCTCGCCGCCCTTGCCGACCGCCTCGCCATCGGGTCCGACGACGACCTGGGCCTCGGCCTGTGCGGACTCGCGCACGCCACGACCCTCGATCACCGCATCGGCGATGCGCGACGCGAACAGGCGGATGGCCCGCAGCGCGTCGTCATTGCCGGGGACGGCGAAGTTGACCTGATCCGGATCGCAGTTGGTGTCGACGATGCCGATGACCGGAATCTTCAGCTTGCGGGCCTCGTCCACGGCGATCTGCTCGTGCTTGGTGTCGACGATGAACACCGCATCGGGCAGGCGCTCCATGTGACGGATGCCGTCCAGGTTCTTCTGGAGCTTGCGCTTCTCCTTCTCGAGCCGCGCAATTTCCTTCTTCGACAGCATGTCGTACCGGCCGTCGGTTTCCATCGCCTCGAGGTCGCGCAGGCGCGCCAGCGAGCGCTGGATCGTGGTGAAGTTGGTGAGCAGGCCACCGAGCCAGCGCTGGTTGACGTGGAACATCCCGCAGCGCGCGGCTTCCTCGGCAATCGCTTCCTGTGCCTGCCGCTTGGTGCCGACGAACAGCAGGGTCCGGCCCTCGCTGGCCAGCTGCATCACGAACTGCTCGGCGTCGCGGAACAGGCGCGCGGTCTTGCCGAGGTCGATGATGTAGATGCCATTGCGCTCGCCGAAGATGTACGGCTTCATCTTCGGGTTCCAGCGCTTGGTCTGGTGGCCGAAGTGCACACCAGCCTCGAGCAGGTCTTTGACAGCGATCGGGGTCAAGCTTCCTCCAACACCTTCTCGGACGCCTCTTGCGTCCCATGTCGTTACGTTCCAGGCGGATGGCCCGGACTCGTTTCCTGCGCCGGGAGCGGCCAACGCCACTCCCGGGTCCTGCACTAGCGCTTGCTGAACTGGAAGCGCTTGCGCGCGCCAGCAAGGCCGTACTTCTTCCGTTCCTTGGCACGCTGGTCGCGGGTGAGCAGGCCAGCCTTCTTCAGGCGGCCACGCAGCTCACCGCTGTACAGGCAGAGCGCACGCGAGATGCCGAGGCGCAGGGCGCCAGCCATCCCGGAGATGCCCCCGCCCGAGGTCGTCGCCACGACGTCGAACTTGTCGAGCGTCTCCGTGAGCACCAGCGGCGCACGCACCTGCAGGCGCAGCGCCTCCGTGTTCACGGCTTCGGCGATGGGCTTGTGGTTGATGGTGATCTGTCCGGTGCCAGGGCGCAGGAAGACGCGGGCGGCCGAGGTCTTGCGACGGCCGGTGCTGTAGTACTGGATGACTGCCACGGTGTTTACTCGACCTCGAGGGACTGGGGCTTCTGCGCCGCGTGCGGATGATCGGCGCGCTCGTAGACGTTCAGCTTCCGGTACATCTGGTCGCCCATCTTCGTCTTGGGGAGCATCCCGCGGATGGCTTCCTCCATCAGGCGCGCCGGGCGACGCTTCCGAAGGTCCTTGGCGCGCTCTTCGCGCAGCCCACCCTCGTAACCGGAGTGGTACCGGTACAGCTTCTGCTCTTCCTTCTGCCCGGTCAGCACGGCCTGGCCCGCGTTGACCACGACGACGTGATCACCGCAGTCGATGTACGGCGTATAGGTCGGCTTGTGCTTGCCCTGCAGGACCTTGGCGGCCAGGCTGGCCACCCGCCCGAGCGACTCGCCGGCCGCATCGATGACGTGCCAGCGTCGCTCGATGGACTTGGCGCTCGGAATGAACGTGCTCATGATGACCCTTTGGCTCCTTGCTGACACACAGCAAAAGGAGATGATACGCGCCTCCTGCGAAACATGTCAACCATTTCGCATCGACCCGCCCGTCTGGCCCACCCTGGCCTACCCTCCCCGCCGAGCTTACCTGGCCTGACCCGGCCTGACCAGGCACGCCTTCACCCTCACCCGCGCGCCCGCCAGCCCCCTCGCGCGCGCGAAGGACTCTACGGCGCGCCCCGGTCGGTCGGCCGGTCACCACCTGACGTTGGGTAGCCATGTCGTCGCTTCTCCGGCACCCCCTGTCACAAAACTGCCAGCCCACCGACGACCTCCGCGTGCGGATTCGGCCACCGTGGAGCATTTTCCGTGAAAGCCGATTGCATTTCTGGTTGGCATCCCCCTTGCCTCGACCTGTGTCGGTTACGGACCTGCCGTCAGGCACGACGCCGGTGGCGGGGAGTTTCCTCGGATTCAGAGGTGAGGTCGGCGTGCTGTTCCGCAAACAGAAACCCGTCGTCGGGCTGGACATCGGGTCGAGTGCCGTCAAGGCGGTCGAGCTGAAAGCCTCGGGCAAGGGCTGGAAGGTCGTCGCGTTCGGCGTCGAGCCCCTGCCGGCCGACACCATCGTCGATGGCGCGATCATCGACGGCACTGCCGTCGCCGACGCCATTCGCCGGTTGTTCGACCGCCTCGGCATCAAGAACAAGGAAGTCGCCGCCTCCTTGTCCGGCAACGCCGTGATCGTGAAGAAGATCACCCTGCCGGCGATGACCGATGCCGAACTGGCCACCTCCATCACCTGGGAGGCCGAGCAGTACATCCCGTTCGACATCCAGGACGTCAACCTCGATTACCAGGTGCTGAGCCGTCCGCCCAAGGGCGCCGCCGGCGCCACGATGGATGTGCTGCTGGTCGCAGCCAAGAAGGAAACCATCGCCGACTACACGGGCGTCATCGCCCAGGCCGGCAAGGTCCCGGCCATCGTCGACGTCGATGCGTTCGCCCTGCAGAACGCCTACGAGGCCAACTACGGCACGCGCGACGCCATCGTGGCCCTGCTCAACATCGGGGCCAGCGCGATCAACATCAACATCGTCCGCGGGGACCAGTCGCTGTTCACGCGCGACGTGCCGATCGGCGGCAACGCCTACACCGAGGCCCTCCAGAAGGACTTCCAGATCGCGCAGGAGAGCGCCGACCTGCTCAAGCGCGGGTATCCGGCCGACGGGCTCGACCCGACGCAGACGGGGCCGAGCCTCCAGATGGTCACCGAGGCCGTCCTGCTCGAGGTGCAGAAGACCCTCGACTTCTTCCGCGGCACGACCGGCGCGGACCACATCGACCTGCTGATGGTCACCGGCGGCGGGGCGCAGGTCTCGGGCCTGGTCGACGCCCTGCAGGAGCGACTCGGCTATCCCGTGGAGTTCCTGGATCCGTTCAAGACCGTCAGCTTCGACGCGGCCAAGTTCGGTGTGCCCGTGCTGTCGGAGGCCGCGGCCTCTGCCACGGTGGCCGTCGGCCTGGCGCTGCGCCGGAAGGGGGACCGATGATTCGCGTCAACCTCCTCGCGAGCGATCAGCAGGCCGTCAAGGCCCCCGCGTTCTCGGGGCTCAGCGCCAACAAGGTCCACCTGCTGGGCGCGGGCCTCGTCGCGCTGTGCGTCGCCGGGGCCGCGTACCGCCATCTCGACCTCCAGTCGCAGCAGGCCAACGCCGATCGGCAGCTCGCCGTGGCCCGCGCCGAGGAGAAGCGGCTCAAGGCCGTCACGGAGGAACTCGCGCGCTTCGAGGCGCAGACCGCGCTCCTGCAGCAGCGCGTCGCCCTCATCGAGCAGCTCCGCAAGGGCCAGCGGTCGCCCGTCACCCTGCTCGACCAGGTCAGCCGCCAGCTGCCCGATCGCCTCTGGCTGACGACCCTGCGACAGGCCGGGGCCGACGTCACGCTCGAGGGACGCACGACGACGCTGACGGCGCTGTCGGATCTCATCGGCAACCTCGAGAACTCCGGCGCCTTCAATCGGCCGGTCGAAATCATCAACAGCGAGGTCGAGAACGGCGATCAGGTGGACGTCATGAAGTTCACCGTGCGCGCCACGTTCCCGATGGGGGCCATCGAGCCTCCGCCCGACGCGACCCCCGCTCGTCCTGGCGCCGCGGCCCGCCCGCCGGCCCGTCGCTGAGGAGCCTGTCATGGATCTGGGACTCAACAAGGTGCCGTGGTGGGGCCAGCTGGCCCTGTACGTGGTGCTCGGCGCCGGCCTCGTCGCGACGCACCACTACATGTTCGCCGTGGACCTCGAGGCCAAGGTGGCGCGCACGCACGCCGAGCGCCGGAAGATCGAGACCGGCATCGCCCGGGCCCGCGTCGAGGAACGACGCCTGCCGGAGTTCCGCTCGCGCATCGCCGAGCTGAACGCACGCCTCTCGGCCCTGCGCAACGTGCTGCCGGAGCAGAAGGACGTCGGCGATCTCCTGCGTCGCATCCAGACGCTCGCGACGCAGTCGAACCTGACCATCCGGGGCTTCAAGCCGAACCCGGTGGCGCAGCGCGCCCAGCACGCCGAGTGGCCGATCTCGCTGTCGCTCGAGGGCACGTACCACGACCTGGGCGCCTTCTTCGACAAGGTCAGCCGGATGCCGCGGATCATCAACATCTCCGGCATCAACATCGCGGCGCGCGAGAGCGGCGACCCGTCGCCGGCCACGGTCGACGCGCAGTGCACCGTCACCACCTTCGTCCTCATGGAAGCGCCTGCCCCGGTGCCCAGCGCTCGTCCCGGGCGTCCGGCGACCGGCGGCGCCCGTCCCCCCGCCGCGGCGCGCTGAGGTGTCGTCATGCTGCTGAACCTGACCTGCCGCGTGGTGCTGTTGTCGGTCGTGATGGCCGTGCCGGGCTTTGCCCAGGCCGCGGCCAGCAAGGCCACGACCACGCCCGCCACGCCCGTCACCGCCCCGCGAGGCACCACGCCTGCCGCCGCGTCCGGCGCCCCGGAGGACCGGGCCGGCTATGACCCGGCGGGCCGCCGTGACCCGTTCGTGAGCCTGCTGTCGCGCGGCGAGTCGAAGCTGCCGGTGGCCGGGCGCCCGTCGGGCGTGCGGGGGCTGCTCATCGGCGAACTGAGCGTGCGCGGCGTGCTGCGCACCAACGGCAAGCTGCTCGCGATCGTCCAGGCGCCCGACAACAAGACCTACACCCTCCACCCCGGCGACACGCTCTACGACGGCACCGTCAAGGTCGTGGGCGCCGACGCCGTCGTCTTCCTGCAGCGGGTCGAGGATCCGCTGTCTCCCGTGAAGCAGCGGGAGATCCGCAAGTCCCTGAGAACCACAGAGGAGTCCCGATGATGCGCCCGCGCACGCCGATCCTCGCAGCCCTCACGGCGGTCCTCGTCGTTGGCGTCCCGACCGGGCCGCACGCGTCGAACGCTCCCGTGACGCCTCGCGAGGTCTTGCAGCTGGTCCAGGATGGACAGCGCCTGCTCATCGACACGCCATGGGGCGTGTCTTCGTCGCCGGCCGCGAGGCCGGCCGGCCAGCCCGCCGCCCCGGACGCGGCTCGCACGCTGACGGCCGTGCGCGCCTCGCGCGAGGACGGCGACGTGGTCGTCACGCTCGACGGCGACGGCAAGCTCGTGTCGTCGGCCGTGCAGGTGCCCGACGCGGCGCCGGCCCGGCTGGTGCTCGACTTCGCCGGCGTCGAGCCGAAGGTGGCCGCGACCACTCCGGTGAATGTCGGCCTGGTGCGCCGGGTGCGCGTGGCGCGCCACAGCGCCTCGCCGCTGGTCACCCGGGTGGTCGTCGACCTCTCCGGGACCTTCCTGTACAAGGTCCGCCCGACGGCCGACCAGCGCAGCCTGCTGGTGACCATCGGCAACCCCTCGCAGCGCGCGCGGCGCGATGACGAGGCGCTCAGCCGGACGTTCGGCGCCGCCGCCCCGGCGACGGCGCGCGCGTCCGCCCCCGCGTCCGCCCCTGCGCCTGCGCCGGCCCCGACGCCGGTCGTCAATGCGCCGGCGCCCGAGCCGGCCCCGACGCCCGCGCCCGCGCCGCCGCGTGCGGCCGTGCGTCGCACCACGACGCCCGTGCCGGTCCCGCCGGCCCCCGTGGCCAGCGAGCCCCCTGCGGTCGTCACCACGCAGGCGATGAGCGGCGGCAAGTACACCGGCCACCCGATCTCACTCGACTTCCAGGGCGTCGACCTGCGCGCCGTGCTGCGGACGTTCGCCGAGGTCACGGGGCTGAACCTGGTGATCGACCCCGGGGTCAAGGGCGTGGTGGACGTGACGCTGCGAGACGTGCCATGGGATCAGGCGCTCGAGATGATCCTGCGGGCCAACCAGCTCGCCTACAGCGTCGACGGGACGATCGTCCGCATCGCGCCGACCACCACCTTCTCGAGCGAGGCCGCCGACCGCCGCAAGCAGGCCGAGGAGCGGTTGCGCGAACTGGCGGTCTCCAAGAAGGAGTACCGCACGGTGCGGCTCTCGTACGCCAACGCCGCCGACATCGCCGAGCTGGTGGCCAAGACCGGGCTGACCACGTTCGGCGAGGTGCAGGTCGACGAGAACACCAACACCCTCATCCTGTTCGACATCCCGGACGGCATCGCCAAGGCGCAGCAGCTGCTCGGCGAGCTCGATCGGCCGCAGGCGCAGGTCGAGATCGAGGCGCGCATCGTGCGGACCACCAAGAGCGCCGCGCGCGAGCTCGGACTGCTGTGGGGCTTCGGCGGCAAGGCGACGCCGGAGCTGGGCAACACGCTGCCGCTGGCGTTCCCCAACTCGGTGGTGACCGGGGGCGTGGCCGGCGCGGTCAACACCGCCGCCGACAACGCGTTCCTCAAGCTCGGGAGCATCAACGGCGCGTTCAACCTCGACGTCGCGCTGTCGGCCCTCGAGACCGAAGGCCGCGTCAGCATCATGCTGCGGCCCCGTGTGGTGACCCAGAACAACGTCAAGGCCACCATCACCCGCGGCCAGGAGATTCCCTACACCACGCTGCAGACACCGGTGGCGGGTGATGGCGTCAACGTGATCCAGCCGGTGCCGCAGGTGCAGTTCAAGACCGCGGCGCTCACCCTGGCCGTCACGCCGCGCATCACCGAGGCCAACACCGTCATCCTCGACGTCGACGTCGACAACGGCTCGCCGGGCCAGGTCGAGGCCAACGGCAACCGCTCCATCAACACGCAGCGCGTCACCACGCGCGTGCTGGTCGCCGACCAGGGCACGACGGTCATCGGCGGCATCAACGAGGCCGTGACGCAGTTCACCGAGGACCGGACGCCCGGCCTGCACAAGGTGCCGCTCATCGGTCGTCTCTTCCGGCGCGACTCGACGACCGACGACGAGGGCGAGCTGCTCATCTTCATCACGCCGCGCATCCTGCGGGACGGAGGACCCGTCAAATGAGACTTACGCGAGACCTGACGCAGCACGGGCGGGCGCGCACGACGCGCGCCGCGGCCCTGGCCCTGCTCACCGCCGCCACCGCACTGGTCGGCGGCTGCAGCAGCACCGTTCGCACGGGGCAGGGGTCGTCCTACCTCGTGCTCCAGCGCCTCGAGGCCGCCTCGGGCGCCGAGACCAACGCCTTCAGCAACGTGCTCCGGTCCGACGTGCTCACCAAGGGGAGCATCTACGAGGACAACGGCCGCGTCACGCTGTCGCTGGCGATGAAGGACGTGGCCACCGGGCCCACGGCCAACAACATGATCACGCTGAACCGCTACCGGGTGGAGTTCCGCCGCACCGACGGCCGCAACACGCCGGGCGAGGACGTGCCGTATGCCTTCGAGGGCGCCGTCAGCGGCACCATCGGGGAGACGCCGTCGAGCCTCACCTTCACGCTGGTCCGTGCGCAGGCCAAGCTCGAGAAGCCCCTGGTGACCCTGGTGGGCATTCGCGGCGGCGCACTGATCATCTCGACGATTGCCGACGTCACCTTCTTCGGCAAGGACCAGACCGGCCGCGATGCGACCGTGAGCGGTTCACTCAGCGTCAACTTCGCCGACTGGGCGGATCCCGAGTAGGCCAGGTGCAGCCATGATGACCGCACGACGTTCCTCGCTCCTGCTCCTGGCCGTGGCCGCCCTGTGGGCCCCGACGGCCTGCACGTCCAAGCCCGACATCCCGACCGCGACGGGCCCGTCCGAACTGGGGCTGTCCCTCCAGGTCCTGGCCTCGCCCGACGTGCTCAACACGGATGGCCTGTCGACCTCCCAGATCACCGTCACCGCGCGCGGGCCCAACAGCGAGCCCAGGCCGGGCGTGCCGCTCCGCGCCGACATCCGCGTCAACGGCGCCATCGTCGACCTCGGCAGCCTGTCGTCCAAGCAGCTGAGCACCGGCGCGGACGGACGCGCCACGGTGGTCTATACCGCGCCTCCCGGCGGGCTCAGCGGCAACGCCGATCGCGGCAACGTCGTGCAGGTGGCGTTCTCGCCCCTCAGCGGCGACTACGCCAACGCGATCGAACGCGCCGTGAGCATCCGCCTCGTGCCGCTCGGCACCATCGTGTTCCCGGGACAGCCGATCGCGAACTTCTCGTGGCGGCCGTCCGAGCCGTACGCTATGGACGAGGTCACGCTGGATGCCGGGCTCTCCAAGGACTGCCCGCTGAACGCGACGCAGCCGGCCGACTGTTTCGATGCCCCGACGCTGCAGTACGAGTGGAACATGGACGACCGCGGGATCATCCTCCAGGGCCGGGTCATCCGGTACCAGTTCCCGCAGCGGGGGGACTACTTCGTGAAGCTCACCGTCACCAACGCGCTGGGCAACAAGGTGTCGGTGACCAAGCAGATCGACGTGCTCGCGCGGCCATAGGCCGCCGAGCCAGCCAGGAACGCCACGTCATGCCGACGGGGAACCCGCTCGACCAGCTCCGGCGCCGCATGCAGTCGCATGCGACGCCGGCCGCCTTTGCCGCCCTCGCGGAGGAGCATCGCCGCGCGGGTCGCCTCGACGAGGCCATCGCGGTGTGCCGCGACGGCCTCGCGCAGTATCCGGCGTACGTCTCGGCGCGCGTGACCCTCGGGCGCGCGCTCCTCGACACCGGGGACCTGACCGGCGCCATCGAGGCCCTCGAGCAGGCGGTGGCGCAAGCCCCCGACAACTTCGCCGCGGTGCGGGCCCTCGACGCCGCGCGCGCCGCCCTCGCCCTCGCGCCGCCGCGCCTCATCGGGCCACCTCCCGACCTGGCGTTGCAGGCCCCGGCCAGCGAGGACACGGCCGATATCCCCATGGACCTCGTGGCTCGCGCGTGGGGCACCGGCGCCGACGGGCCGCAGGAGTTCGGCCTCGGTCCCGACTGGACGCTGCCGGCGCCGCCGCCCCTGCCGCCGGCTCCGGAGGAGCCCGCCGCTGGCGTGCCGCCAGAGGCCGACACCGCCGTGGCGTTCGCCCATGGCGACGCGCCGACCATGTGTTTCACCCCCCCGCACTTGCAGGGGGAAGAGCCCGCGGGCATCTGGCCGGTGCCGGCCCCATCGGCGAGCGAGCCGATCACCGACGCCGCGCCCGTGTTCTCCTGGGCCCTCGACCCGCCAGCGGGGGAGGGCACCACGCCGGCGGCCCTGCACGAGTCGCCGGCGGTGCCGTCGCCCGGCATCTGGGATGCCCCGACGATCGATGCCCCGCTCGTCAGCTTCGACGCCGCGGGGCCCGAACCGGCAGAACCGACGGCAGGCGACGCCCCGGCCCACTTCTGGAGCGACTTCGGCGACGCCGGCACCGGCGCCAGCGACCCGGTGCCCTTCGCTGGCTGGGCCGACGTGCCGCCGCCTGCCGGCGAGGCAGCAGCCCGGCCGTCGTCTGCCTGGGATCAGGACGATGCCACGGGCGCGTGGGCGGTCCAGGACGGGCCGTCGGCGGCCTGGGCCCTCGCCGGTCCCGACGAGGTGTCGACGACCCCGTTCCAGGACGTGCTCGGGCAGGACGAGGAGCGGGTCGTGCCGGCGTCCTTCACCACCCGCGAAGCGACCGGCGTCGATCCGGTGCCTTTCGGCGACCCGGCCGAGGCGGTGCCCGAAGGCGCGTGGCAGGGCTCGCTCGCGTCTGCGCTCGACGAAGTGTTCGCCCGTGCGGGTGCGCCTGACTCGTCACGCGAGCCGATGCCGACCGCGATCGAGTCCACGCCCACCGACCTCTCCGGCGTGCGCATGGCGATGGCCGATGTGGCGGTGGAGGCCCTGCGCACCGACGCCGTCGGGTCGCTCGAGCCGCCCACCAGCGAGATCACGGCCGTGCGCATGGCCATGGCCGACCTCGCGGTCGAGGCGGCCATCGAGGATGCGGCCCAGGTCGACCCGGCCCCGGCATTGGCCTCGCTCGAGCAACTGCTGGCGGCGGTCCGGGCCAGACGCGCCACCCTGTTCAGTCACCTGCCGTCCTAGGCGCGTCCGGGACTACACTGGGGCGCCGTGCGCGCCCCGGACTCCCTACCCGTATTCGACTTTCGCGGCCGCCTGGCTCGCGCCGCGGCTGCCCTTCGAACTGCGGGCGTCGATGCGCTGGTCGTGTCGCACCTGCCGAACCTCCGCTACCTCTCCGGCCTCGAGGCGACCGCCGGCACCGGCCTGCTGACGGCTGACGGCTGCCTGCATCTGCTCGTCGACCCCCGGTACGAGGCCGCCGCGTCGGCTCGCGTGGCCGAGGTGGGCGCCGACGTGCTGGCCGCGGTCCCGACCGCCGAGGTATCGGCCCCGGTCCGGATCGCCCGGCATGCCACCGGCGAAGGCGCGCGCCGCCTCCTGCTCGAGAGCCGGGCGCTCTCGGTGCACGACGCGCGGCAGTTGCAGCGCGCGTTGATCGGCGCGCACTGGACCGGGGAGTTGCTCGACGACCCGCTCGACCTGATCGAGGACCTTCGACGGGTCAAGGACGCCCAGGAACTGGCGTTGCTGCGCGAGGGGGGCACCCGCCTGTCCGCGGCCGCGCGCGGCATCCTGGCCGATGGCGTGGCACGGCCCGGCCGCACGGAACTGGAAGTGGCAGCCGAGATCGACGCGCGGGTGCGGGCCGAGGGGTTCTCGCGCGCCGCCTTCGACACCATCGTGGCCAGCGGCCCCCGCAGCGCCTTTCCGCACGCCCGGCCCACGGCGCGCCGGCTGGAGGCCGGCGAGGTGGTGGTGCTGGACTTCGGGGGTGTTTACGGCGGATACTGCGTTGATTTGACCCGGACCGTGTGTCTGGGGCACCCTTCGTCCGAGGTGGACCGTCAGTACCACGCGGTCCGCGCGGCGCAGCAGGCCGGATGCGCCGCGGTTCGCCCGGGCGTCCTGCCGACCGACGTCGACCGGGCCGCCCGACAGGTGCTCGAGGCCGCGGGCCTCGGGGAAGCATTCGGACACGGGACGGGACACGGGCTGGGCCTCGAAGTGCATGAGGCACCGCGCCTGGCGCGCCCACGCCCGGAAGACGCCGCCCAGCCCCCCCTCGAGGCTGGCGTGGCCTGCACCATCGAACCGGGGGCTTACGTGACGGGCCGCGCCGGTATCCGCATCGAGGACGATGTGGTCGTGACGGCGGACGGACACGAACGGATCACGGACGTGCCCTTCGGCTGGCCGACCGCACACTGACGATGACACTCGACGAAATCAAGCAGATCCTCGACCTGGTCCGGGAGCACGAGCTCTCCGAGTTCGAACTGGAGCAGGAAGGCGTCAAGCTGCGCGTGCGCAAGAAGGGCCATGACGCCCCGACCATGCTCATGAGCCCGGCCCACTCGCTCCCGATGCCCGTGATGGCCCCGGCCGTCGGTGGCGCCGCCCCGGCTCCCGCCGAGCCCGCCGCCAGCGAGGTGACCGAAGCCGAGGGCGTCGAGCTCGCGGTCGTCAAGTCGCCCATCGTCGGCACGTTCTACCGGGCGCCCGAGCCCACCGCGTCGCCGTTCGTCAACGTCGGCGACACCGTCCGCAAGAACCAGGTCCTCTGCCTGATCGAGGCCATGAAGCTGATGAACGAAATCGTCTCGGAGTACGACGGCGAAGTCGTGCAGGTCTTCGTGGAGAACGGCCAGCCCGTGCAGTACGGGGAGCGCCTGTTCGCGGTGCGCGCGCGCTAGCCCGGGATTCCTGCGTGTTCAAGAAAATCCTGATTGCCAACCGCGGCGAGATCGCGCTGCGCGTGATCTGTGCGTGCCGGGAGATGGGCATCAAGACGGTCGCCGTCTTCTCGGAGGCCGACGAGCACAGCCTGCACGTCCGGTTCGCCGACGAGGCCGTCTGCATCGGCCCGGCGCGCAGCAGCGAGAGCTACCTGCACGTCCCCGCGATCATCAGCGCCGCCGAGATCACGGGCGCCGATGCCATCCACCCGGGCTACGGCTTCCTGTCCGAGAGCGCCTACCTGGCCGAGGTGTGCGAGGCCTGCCACATCAAGTTCATCGGGCCGGGGCCATCGGTCATCCGGCTGATGGGCGAGAAGTCGCGGGCCCGTCGGGCCATGAAGAAGGCCGGCGTCAGCACGCTGCCCGGCAGTGACGGCGCCGTCGAGAGCGAGGAGGACGCCCAGAAGGTCGCCCTCGACCTCGGCTACCCGGTCATCATCAAGGCGAGCAACGGCGGCGGCGGCCGCGGCATGCGCATCGTGCGGTCGCCCGAGGAGCTCAGCCAGGCGCTCCGCACGGCGCAGCGCGAGGCCCAGGCGGCCTTCGGCATCGGCGACGTCTACCTCGAGAAGTACCTCGAGGCGCCGCGCCACATCGAGGTGCAGATCCTCGGCGACGAGCACGGCAACGTCGTGCACCTCGGCGAGCGCGAATGCTCGGTGCAGCGACGCCACCAGAAGCTGATCGAGGAAGCCCCGTCGGCCGTCATCTCGGACGAGCAGCGTGCTGCGCTCGGCAAGATGGTCGTCGACGCCGCGAAGGCCGTCGGCTACGCCAGCGCGGGCACCTTCGAGTTCCTGATGGACACCAGCACGGGCCAGCTCTACTTCATCGAGGCGAACACGCGCCTGCAGGTGGAGCACGGCGTCACCGAACTGGTCACCGGGATCGACATCGTGAAGGAGCAGATCCGCGTCGCCTCCGGCGAGCGCCTCTCGTTCACGCAGGACGACGTGCAGATGAGCGGGCACGCCATCGAGTGCCGCATCAACGCGGAGCACCCGACGACCTTCGCGCCGAGCCCCGGTCGCATCGACGCCTTCTGCCTGCCCGGTGGCCCGGGCATCCGCGTCGACACCTTCATCCACGCCGAGGCGACGGTCCCGCCCAACTACGACTCGCTCGTGGCCAAGCTCATGTCGTTCGGCCGCGACCGCGAGGAGGCGATCGCGCGCATGCGGCGCGCGCTCGAGATGACGGTGATCGAGGGCATCCACACCTCGGTGCCGATGCACCTGCGCATCCTCGCCGACGAGGACTTCCAGCAGGCGCGCATCTCGACGGCGTTCATGGAGCGCTTCCTCGCGCCGCCCACGCCGCCGAAGGCCTAGGCGGCCGCCGTGCCGGCAGCCCCCTCGCGACGACGGCCCTGGCCGTCGCGCCTCTACGCCATCGTCGACGCCGGGGCCGCGGCCGCGGCGGGATGGACCGTGCCCGACCTGGCCGACGCGTACCTGCAGGCGGGGGTGCGCGTGATCCAGGTGCGGGCCAAGGACGCGCCGGCGCGCGAGGTGCTGGCCTGGCTGGATCGCCTCGCGGCCTCGGCGGGCGACGCCTGGGTCATCACCAACGATCGCGTCGACCTGGCGCTGGTGGCCGGGACGCGCCACGTGCATCTCGGGCAGGACGACCTCCCGGTCGCCGACGCGCGCGCGCTGCTGGGGCCGGATGCCGTGATCGGCCTCTCCACGCACACGCCAGCGCAAGTCGAGGCGGCGCTCCAGACCCCCATCGACTATGTCGCGGTGGGCCCCGTGTATGGCACCGCCACCAAGGCCACCGGCTACGACCCGGTGGGCACCGCACTGGTGGCCGACGCCCGGGCGCGCATCGAGCGGCACCCGGACCGCGCGGGCCTGCCGCTGGTGGCCATCGGGGGCATCACGCTCGACCACGCGCCGCGCGTGATCGAGGCGGGCGCGTCTGCCGTGGTGGTGATCAGCGACCTGCTGCAGGGGGGCGATCCCGGCGCCCGCGCCCGCGACTACCTGCACGCGCTGGGCGAGGCCTGATCGGCCGGTATGCGGTCGTCGCCCGGCGGGCGCGACGGCACGCGCGACCCGGCCGGGTATAATGCGCCCTGCCCATTTGCCACCCCTCAGTGCACGTCGCGCTGGGCGGCAGACCACTCACTGTCCGGGGGACACCGCTTGGCCAGTTCTCTTTTTCGTACGAAGTCCATCGATCGCCTGCTCGCCGAGGGCGCTGCCACCGGGGAAGGCACGCTCAAGCGGACACTCGGCTCGGGTGCGCTGATCGCGCTCGGCATCGGCGCGATCATCGGCGCCGGGCTGTTCGTGCGGACCGCGGCGGCGATTGCCGACCGGGCGGGCCCGTCGGTGACGATCGCGTTCCTCGTCGCGGCGCTCGGCTGCGCCTTCGCCGGGCTCTGCTACGCGGAGTTCGCGTCGATGATCCCCATCGCGGGGAGCGCCTACACCTACTCGTACGCGACGATGGGCGAACTCGTCGCGTGGATCATCGGCTGGGACCTGATCCTCGAGTACGCCGTGGGTGCCGCCACGGTGGCGATCGCGTGGAGCGAGTACCTGAACAAGGTGCTCGAGTTCTTCGGGTTACACATACCGTACCAGTGGTGTCATTCGCCCTTCCAGGTCGATGCCGCCACCGGCGTCGCCGGCATCATCAACCTGCCGGCCGTGCTCGTGCTGTCGCTGCTCACGGCGCTGCTCGTGCGCGGGACGCAGGAGTCGGCGTGGGTGAACAACATCATCGTGATCACGAAGGTCGCGATCGTGATGCTCGTGATCGCGCTCGGCTGGGGCTTCATCAACCCGGCCAACCACACGCCGTACATCCCGGCGGCCACGGTGTACACGACGCCCGAGGGCATCTCGCATGCCTACGGCGGGGTGATGGGCATCCTCGGCGCCGCCGGCGTCGTGTTCTTCGCCTACATCGGCTTCGACGCGGTGTCGACCGCCGCGCAGGAAGCCAAGGATCCGAAGCGTGACATGCCGATCGGCATCCTCGGGTCGCTGGTGGTCTGCACCGTGCTCTACGTGCTGTTCGCGCATGTCCTGAGCGGCATCGCCACGGTGGACGACTTCCGGAGCACGGGCCGCGAGGCCTCGGTGGCGTTTGCCATCAGCAAGTACATGACCGGGTATGACTGGCTCGCCAAGTTCGTGACCGTGGCGATTCTCGCCGGCTTCTCGTCGGTGATCCTCGTGATGCTGCTCGGGCAGTCGCGCGTGTTCTACTCGATGAGCAAGGACGGGCTGGTGCCGAAGTTCTTCTCGGATCTCCACCCGCGCCACCAGACGCCCTACAAGTCCAACTGGTTCTTCTTCGTCTTCACCGCCGTGTTCGCCGCCTTCGTCCCCGGCGACATCGTCGGCGAGATGACGAGCATCGGCACCCTGTTCGCGTTCATGCTCGTGTGCGCGGGGGTGTGGATCATGCGCGTCCGTCGGCCCGACATCCCGCGCGGCTTCCGCGTGCCCGCCGTGCAGTTCGTCGCGATCGCGGGCATCGTCACCTGCGGCGCGATGGTGTACGGCCTCGGGTGGACCAACTGGCTGCGGCTGGCCGGCTGGCTGGCCATCGGCATGCTGATCTACTTCGGCTACGGCAAGCAGCACAGCCACCTGAACGCCCGGGCGTGACAAGGCAGGACGCCTGCTCGTCGAGAGCGAGGCGTCGCGAGGAGACCGAGCACCGTGAGTGCCGTAACGCTTGATGGGGCGGCGCTCGCGCGCCGCATGCGCGAGGACCTGCAACCGGAGGTCGCGGCCTTCACGGCGCGGGCCGGGCGAGCGCCCGGCCTCGCGCTGGTGCTGGTGGGGGACGACCCGGCGTCGCACGTGTACGTGGGCAGCAAGCGCACGCACGGCGCCGAGGTCGGCTTCCGCGTCGACCTCCACCAGCGGCCGGCCGACACGTCGCTCGACGCCGTGCTGGCGCTCGTGCGCGATCTCAACGCCGACCCCGCCATCGACGGCATCCTGGTCCAGTCGCCGCTGCCATCGGCGATGGGGCCCGACGCCGCCCGCCGCGTGTTCGAGATGATCGATCCGGCCAAGGACGTCGACGGCTTCACGGCCGAGAACGTCGGGCGCCTCGTGCAGAATCGCGAGGGCCTGGTGGCCTGCACGCCCGCGGGCATCATCGAGTTGCTCGAGCGACAGGGCGTGACGATCGCCGGCCGGCGCGCCGTGGTCATCGGCCGCAGCGACATCGTCGGCAAGCCGATGGCGTTGCTCCTGCTGCACCGGCACGCCACGGTCACCATCGCGCACTCGAAGACGCCGGACCTGCCGGCCGTGTGCCGCGAGGCCGACATCCTCGTGGCCGCCATCGGGCGCGCGGGGTTCGTGACGCCGGAGTTCGTCAAGCCGGGCGCGACGGTGATCGACGTCGGCATGAACGCGGTGACCAGCGAGGCCGACGTCATCGGCTTCTTCGGGGCCGACTCGAAGCGGCACGAGGGATGGCGCAAGCGCGGCAGCGTGCTGATGGGTGATGTCCATCCCGCAGTCGCCGAGGTGGCGGGGGCTCTCACCCCGGTGCCCGGGGGGGTGGGGCCGCTGACCATCGCCATGCTGATGCGCAACACGCTCACCGCTGCCGAACGTCGCGTGCGCTAGATTGACCGAGGTAGGGCGCGGTGTCCCACCGCGCCGCCGCCCCGACAGCGGCTCCGTGCCGACGACTGGGTCGGAAGCCCGGCCCTACCCCTGGACGGTGTGCGCGCGCAGCCGTCCGATCAGGGCATCCACCTGCGCATCGGTGTCGGCGAAGGTGCCATCGGTCATCACCACGTGGTGCGCCGCGCGGACCTTGTCGCCGATCGGCCACTGCGCCGCGATCCGCTGATCGGCCGCCTCGGCCGACAGCCCGTCGCGCTCCATGAGCCGCGCGCGTTGCCGCGCCGGATCGCACGCCACGACCACCACCACGTCGAAGTCTCCGGCGCGCCCGGTCTCGAACAGCAGGGGAATGTCGGCAATCGCCGGGCCACGGTAGCCCTCGCGGGCCAACTGCGTGTGCCACGCGGCGATGCGCTGGCGCACCTCCGGGTGGATGATGCCCTCCAGGTCGGCACGTGCCGCCGCGTCGGCGAAGACGAGGGCGCCGAGCCTGGCGCGATCGAGCGCGCCCCCGTCGGTCAGGATGCCCGGACCGAAACGGGTCACCACGGCTCGCAGCCCCGCGCTGCCGGGTGCCACGGCCTCGCGAGCGAGGCGATCGGCGTCGATGGTGGGCAGGCCCGCCTCGGCGAGGCGTCGCGTCACGTAGGACTTGCCGGTGGCGATGCCGCCCGTCAGTCCGACGTGCAGCACGCCATCAGGCATCGGTGTCCTCGGTCGGCCTCGCGGGCGCCAGGCGGTCCTCCACGAACGAGTTCCACTCGTGGCAATGCGGGCATCGCCAGATCAGTTCCTTGCTGCGGTACCGGCAGCGCAGGCAGATGTGCGGGTCCTTGTAGAAGACGGCGTCGCGGCTGTGCGCGATGTACCGCTCGACGGCGGGCGGATCCAGGCGCAGGGCGAGCAGGATGTCCCACGCCGCCTGGTGGGCGAGCAGGGCGTGCGGGTTGATCGACAGCGCCGCGAGCGCCATCTGCAACGCGTCGTCGGGGCGGCCGGCGCGCAGCATGTGCCTGGCCAGCGCAACCCGGGCGCGCCAGTCCTGCGGATGGTCGGTGGCGATACGACGGAACAGGTGCTCGAACGCCTCGGCCCGTCCGGCGGCCGTGTACGCGTCGCCCAGCCGATCGGCGACCAGGTGGGCGCGCGTCGGCATCGAGGCGATGAGGCGCTCCCAGACCTCCACGGCCCCCGGCATGTCGCCCCCGTCGCGCCGCACGTCGCCGAGATTGAGGTAGGCCGGCACGACTTCGGCGTCGAGCTCGATGGCCTTCTCGAAGTGCGTGCGTGCCGCCGCGAGGTCGTGACTGGCGAGCGCCTGCATGCCGAGCTCGTTCTCGAGGAACGCCTGAATCTGCAGGTGTCGCCGCGTCTGCTGTGCCGGTTCGTCCTCGCGGGCCAGCAGCCGGCGCACGCGATAGGCCTCGGCCCACTGGTTCTGGTCCTCGTACAGCTTCTGCAACTGCAGGAGGGCGTGCTCGTTGCTCGGATCGAGGCGCAGCACCTCGCCGAAGGCCTCGTGGGCGCGGTCCACGAACCCGCCGCGCGTGAAGTCGAGGCCGAGGCACAGCAGGGCATACGTGTGTTCGAGCTTGCTGATGCGCGGGCGCTGCAGGATCTGCTGGTGAATCTGGATGGCGCGGCCCACCAGCCCCTTCTCGCGATAGAGGTTGCCGAGGATCATGTGAATCTCGACGGCGTCCTCGTCGACCCGCGCGGCCTGGCTCAACTCCTCGATGGCGTGATCGAGCTGGTTGGCCACCAGGAAGTTCAGGCCCTGGATGTAGTGGGGCGACTGGCGTGCCTTGCGGCGGTCGATCCAGCGGCCTTCGTGCAGCTTGTAGCGCTCCCAGGCCTTGCCCGCGGCCAGGCCCAGGAGGAACGCGACGAGCGCGGAGAGGAGGGGCAGGTAGTCGGCTATCACGGGCGTCGGTCGGCGTCGATGAGCGCGTCCCAGCGCCCCTGGGCACGCAGTATGTCCTCGATGAGGGCGCGCGCCGCGCCCCGACCGCCGGGACACGAGCTCACGAGGTGGGCGGACGCCCGCACTTCGGGCACCGCATCGGCAGGGCAGGCCGCCAGGCCCACCCGCCGCATCACCGGCAGGTCTACCACATCGTCCCCCATGTATGCGATGGATTCGGCGGGCCAGCCGTGGGTGGCCATCAGGTCCGCCAGGGCGGCGGCCTTGTCGGTCACGCCCTGCTGGACCAGGTCCAGGCCGAGCTGACGGGCGCGGTGTGCCGTCGAGGCCGACTGCCGCGCCGAGATCAGGCCCACCACCAGCCCGGCCCGACGGGCGATCACGATACCCGCGCCGTCCTTGATGTCGAAGCGCTTGCTCTCGCTGCCGTCGCCGTGCACGTACACCCCGCCGTCGGTCAGCACGCCGTCCACGTCGAACAGCAGCACGCGGATGCCGCGCGCGCGCGCGGCGAGGTCGGGCGAGGGATGCGTGGACTGGCGCGACTCGGGCATCGACGGCATCGATCTCAGGCGTGCGCTGCCGTGTGCACGCGCGACAGCCGCTCGAGCAGCGCCGGCAGGAGGTCGAGACGCAGCGCGTTCTCGGCGTCGGAGCGGGCCCGCGCCGGGTCCTCGTGCACCTCCATGAAGATGCCGTCGACGCCGGCCGCGACGCCCGCTCGGGCCATCGGCTCGATGAAGGCCGCCTGCCCGGCCGTCCGGCCGTCACCGGCGCCGGGCAACTGCAGGCTGTGCGTGACGTCGTAGATCACCGGGGCGCCGAGTTCGTGCAACTGCGGGAACGCGCGCATGTCCACGACGAGGTTGTGGTAGCCGAAGGACGTCCCCCGCTCGGTGAGCAGCACGCGCGGGTTGCCCGAGTCGCGCACCTTCTGCAGCGGGTACCGCATGTCGGCGGGGGCGAGGAACTGGCCCTTCTTGATGTTGACCACCGCGCCCGTCCGGGCGGCCGCCACCAGCAGGTCCGTCTGCCGGCACAGGAACGCGGGAATCTGCAGGACGTCGACCACCGCTGCGACCGGCGCCGCCTGGGCGGCCTCGTGGATGTCGGTCAGGACCGGCACGCCGACCTCGGCCTTGACGCGGGCAAGCGTCTGCAGGCCCGACTCGAGCCCGGGGCCTCGGAACGAGGACAGGGAGGTGCGATTGGCCTTGTCGAACGAGGCCTTGAAGATCAACGGGACCCGGGCCGCCCGGGCGATGGACGCGAGGGCGTGGGCGAGGTCGAGCGCATGCGCGTCACTCTCGATGACGCATGGACCGGCAATCAGCACCAGCTGGCCGGTCCCGAGCGTCACCGGCCCGACGTGTACCGGTTGCACCCCGTCATTATACGGGCCGTCGAGCCGACCGACCGGCGACTCAGGCGAGCGTCTCGGCCGGCACGGCGGCCCGCCGACGGGCGAGCGTGTGCTGGTGCGTGGCCTCGACGAAGCCGGCAAAGAGCGGGTGCGGCTTGAGCGGCTTGGACTTGAACTCCGGGTGGAACTGCACGGCGATGAACCAGGGATGCGTCGGCAACTCCACCATCTCGACGAACTTCCCGTCGAGCGAGCGCCCGACGATCTCCAGCCCCTTCTCGGTGATGGCCGGCTCGTAGAGGCAGTTGAACTCGTAGCGATGGCGGTGCCGCTCGTGGATCACGTCGGCGCCGTAGAGCTTCTGCGACAGCGATCCGGGCTTGAGCTGGCAGGCGTACGAGCCGAGGCGCATGGTGCCGCCGAGGTCGTCGACCCCGAGCAGGTCGCGCAGCTTGTAGATGACCTTGTCGGAGGTGTCGGGCGCGACCTCCGTGCTGTCGGCGTTGGTGATGCCGCACACGTTGCGCGCGTACTCGACGGTCGCCCACTGGAAGCCGTAGCAGATGCCGAAGAACGGGATGTGCCGCTCGCGCGCCACCTCGACGGCCTTCATCATGCCGCGCGTGCCGCGATTGCCGAACCCGCCGGGCACCAGGATGCCGTCGGCGCCGTCGAGCTCGTGCGCGCCACCCTCACCCTCGAGCGCCTCGGCCTCGATCCACTTGATGTTGACCTTGAGCCGGTGCTTGAAGCCGCCATGGAACAGGGCTTCCGTGAGGCTCTTGTACGAGTCCTCGAGGCCGACGTACTTGCCCACGACGTGGATGGTGACTTCGTCCTGCGGGTGCTGGATGCGGTCGAGCAGTTCCTCCCACTGGCCGGACGGGCGCGGCGTGTCGGGCAGCGAGAGCTGCTTCAGCACGATGTGGTCGATGCCCTCCTCGGCCAGCGCCAGCGGCACCTCGTACACGCTCGAGACGTCGCGCGCGGTGATCACGGCATCCTCGTTGACGTCGCAGAAGAGTGCGATCTTGCGCTTGATGTCGCGCGGCAGCGTGCGGTCGGTGCGGCACAGCAGGATGTCGGGCTGGATGCCGATCGAGCGGAGGTCGCGCACGCTGTGCTGCGTCGGCTTGGTCTTCAGCTCGCCGGCCGTGCTCACATGCGGCACGAGCGTGAGGTGGATGTAGAGCGTATTCTCGCGGCCCACATCCTGCCGGAACTGCCGGATCGCCTCGAGGAAGGGCAGGCTCTCGATGTCGCCGACCGTGCCGCCGATCTCGACCAGCACCACGTCGACGCCATCCGACACCGCCAGGATGCTCTCCTTGATGGCGTTGGTGATGTGAGGAATCACCTGCACGGTGGCCCCGAGGTAATCACCACGGCGCTCCCGCTGGATCACCGACAGGTAGATCTTCCCGGTGGTCCAGTTCGAGTTCTTCGAGGCGATGGTGTTCGTGAAGCGCTCGTAGTGGCCGAGGTCGAGGTCGCCCTCCGTCCCGTCGTCGGTCACGTACACCTCGCCGTGCTGGTACGGCGACATCGTCCCCGGGTCGACGTTGATGTACGGGTCGAACTTCTGCATCGTCACCTTGTAGCCGTGGGCTTCGAGCAGGGCGCCGATGGAGGCGGCCGCGAGGCCCTTGCCCAGCGAAGACACCACGCCGCCGGTGACGAAGATGTACTTGACGGGCTTGTGCGGCTGCGAAGTCTGCATGGTCGGCATCAGGAGGAAGCGGGCGTCGCGAGCAGGCGACGCACCCGTTCGAGGTCGTCCGGAGTGTCCACGCCGAGCGCCTCGTGGCGGGACTCGACGGTCATGATTGCGTAGCCGTGCTCGAGGGCACGGAGTTGTTCGAGCGATTCGCTCAGTTCCAGGGGCGTCGGCGGCAGCGCCGCGAACGCCAGCAGGAAGTCGCGGCGGTACACGTACAGGCCGACGTGCTTGAACCAGGTGACCGGCGTACCCGGATCACGCAGGAACGGCACGGCGGCGCGCGTGAAATAGAGCGCGCGGCCGCGCAGGTCCGTGACCACCTTCACCACGGCCGGGCTGGCGATCTCGGCCGGGTCGGTAATCCGGTACCGCACCGTGCTCATCACGAGGCCCGGATCGTCGACGCAGGCCTGCACGGCATCGTCGATCATCGCCGGCGCCAGCGTGGGCTCGTCGCCCTGCACGTTGACGATCAGCGTCTCGGACAACCCGGCGGCGACCTCGGCCACGCGCTCGCTGCCGGTGCGATGGTCAGGCGAGGTCATCACGACCTCGCCGCCGAACGCGCGCACGGCCTCGAACACACGCAGGTCGTCGGTGGCGACGATCACGCGCGACAGCGTGCGCGCCTCGCAGGCGCGGCGATAGACGTGCTCGATCATCGGCCGACCATGAATGTCGGCCAGGGGCTTGCCGGGGAGTCGCGTCGAAGAGAATCGTGCCGGGATGACGGCCACGGCCGTCGCAGGTGCCTTGGGAGTGGTTCCGGCACTGTGCAGCACGCGGAATTCTAGCACGCGGACTCGCGCGGCCGCGGCCCGCGCGTCGGGCACGCCGCCGACGAACTCGAGCGCGCCGCTGATAGCATGGTCGGCATGCCCCGGTCGATGCTCCTCGTGGTGCTGCTGGTGGTCGCGGCGGCCGCCTGGATCTTTGTCGGCACACCCGTGCTCGCGCCCTGGCCCACGTCGTCGTCCCGTGTCCCGGCGGCGCGGCGGCCGATCGTGGTGCCGGCCGTCCACCTGCCGCAGCTGGCGGCGCCCCCCGCGGGCGGCCCCGCGCCACCCCAGGAAGGGCGCAACCCCTTCATGGCTGGCGGGGCGGTGCGTCCTGAGGCCCCGTCAGGGAGTCGGCCTGCCCGATCCGTGGCGCCGGCGGCGGCGCCCGTGGCGGGGCCCGCAGCCTCTGCGCCAACGGCCACCTGGCCTCGACTCGATCTCATCGGCGTGGCCGAGGCGCGCGAGGGAGCTGGCCTGATGCGCACGGCCGTGATCGCCGGTCCGCGCGGGGTGCACCACGCACGCCCGGGCGACCTGCTGGAACAGGTCTATCGCCTCGAGCGCATCACGGCGTCCGGCGTGGACATCCGGCTCCTCCCGGAGGACCGGGTGGTGCATCTTGCCCTGCGCCCGTGAGGCGTATAATCCATGCGTTTGGCGACGCGCCGGCGCGACGCACCAAGTTGGTGCAAGACGCTCGCAGGCGCGGTGTCGTCACGAGTTACGCCCTGTTGCGGAGTGCTTTTGAACAGGGTTTTCCACAGCTTCTGTGAATATCGTGTGACGAGCCACAGGGGCGTGACCTAAACCTCTCGGAACTTCCTTCCATGCCGCAGTTCACGCACCTCACGGCGCCCACCGACGGCGCGCCGGTCACCCGGCAAGGCGATGCCCTCGTCGTGCCGGATCGGCCCATCCTCCCGTTCATCGAAGGCGACGGCATCGGTCCCGACATCTGGCGGGCGAGCGTGCGCGTGTTCGACGCGGCCGTCCAGAAGGCCTACGGCGGTACGCGCCAGGTCGTCTGGTTCGAAGTGCTCGCTGGAGAGAAGGCCTTCAACGCGGTCAACGAGTGGTTGCCCGCCGACACGCTCACGGCGTTCCGCGAGTACCTGGTCGGCATCAAGGGCCCGCTCACGACCCCGGTTGGCGGCGGCATCCGATCCCTCAACGTCGCGCTGCGCCAGGAACTCGACCTCTACACCTGCCTCCGCCCGGTGCGCTACTTCCAGGGCATGGAGACGCCGGTGAAGCGGCCCGACCTGGTCGACATGGTGATCTTCCGTGAGAACACGGAGGACATCTATGCCGGCATCGAGTTTGCCGAGGGCACGCCCGAGGTCGAGACGCTCAAGGGCCTCCTCAAGCAGGCGTTCCCGAAGCCGTACGGCAAGATCCGTTTCCCCGACACCGTGGGCCTCGGCATCAAGCCGGTGTCGCGTGAAGGGACCGAGCGCCTCGTGCGTGCGGCGATCGAGTACGCGATCGCCAACAAGCGCAAGAGCGTGACGCTGGTGCACAAGGGCAACATCATGAAGTTCACGGAAGGCGCCTTCCGTGACTGGGGTTACGAACTCGCCAAGCGCGAGTTCGGCGCCGTCGAACTCGATGGCGGGCCGTGGTGCACGCTGCCCAACGGCATCGTGATCAAGGACGCCATCGCCGACGCGTTCCTGCAGCAGATCCTCACCCGTCCGTCCGAGTACGACGTGATCGCCACGCTCAACCTCAACGGCGACTACATCTCCGATGCGCTGGCCGCGCAGGTGGGCGGCATCGGCATCGCGCCGGGCGGCAACATCAACTACGTCACCGGCCACGCGGTGTTCGAGGCCACGCACGGCACGGCGCCCAAGTACGCCGGCCTCGACAAGGTGAACCCGGGCTCGGTGATCCTGTCGGGCGAGATGATGTTCCGCTTCCTCGGCTGGGGCGAGGCGGCCGACCTGATCGTCAAGGGGCTCGAGAACGCGATCGCCGCCAAGACCGTCACGTACGACCTGGCGCGCCTCATCGCCGGATCGACCGAGCTCTCGTGCTCGGCCTTCGGCGACGCCGTCATCAGCCACATGTAGCGTCTCGCTGCCGGCAGTCGGCAAGTCGGCAGTGCGGTGTGTAGGAGCGGCCTGGGCGCCGCGGCGCGGGAATCGGGACGCGGGAATCGGGAATCGCCGAGTCATGAGCGGTTCCCACTCCCGACTCCCGACGTCCCACTCGCGGCGCCGGGACCGTGATCGTTGCCGACGGCCAGGGGCCGGCGGCTGTCCATCAGGAGTCAACCAGAATGAACCGCAAAGTGACCGTCGTCGGCGGGGCCGGCAACGTGGGCGCCACGGTGGCGCGCTCGATCGCCAACCGCGAACTGGCGGATGTCGTGATCATCGACATCGCCGACACCAAGGCGCAAGGCATCGCCCTCGACATCCTGCAGACCTGCCCGGTCGAGGGCAGCGACACACGCGTCGTCGGCGGCAGCGACTACGCCCTCTCGGCCGGCTCGGACGTGGTCGTCATCACGTCGGGCGTGCCGCGCAAGCCCGGCATGAGCCGCGACGACCTGCTGTCGGTCAACTACAAGATCATGCAGGACGTCACGGCCAACGTGATGAAGCACTCGCCCGACGCGATCATCATCGTCGTGGCCAACCCGCTCGACGCCATGGCGCAGGCCGTGTATCGCCTGAGCGGCCTGCCGCGCGAGCGCGTGATCGGCATGGCCGGCGTGCTCGACTCGGCCCGCATGCGCGCCTTCATCGCCACCGAGCTCAGCGTGTCGGTGGAGAACGTCCACGCCTTCGTGCTCGGCGGCCACGGCGACACGATGGTGCCGCTGCCGCGCTACTCGACGGTGGCCGGGATCCCCATCACCGAGCTGCTGTCCGAGGAGCGCATCAAGGCCATCTGCGACCGCACGGCCAATGGCGGCGCGGAGATCACCAAGCTGGTCGGCACGAGTGCCTGGTACGCGCCGGGGCAGTCGTCGGCGCGCATGGTCGAGGCCATCCTGAAGGACAAGAAGCTGATCGAGCCCTGCTCGGTGTTCCTGACGGGCGAGTACGGCGTGCAGGATCAGTTCCTGGGCGTGCCGGTGAAGCTGGGCGCCAAGGGCGTCGAGCAGGTCATCGAGATCACGCTGCACGACGACGAGAAGGCCGCGCTGGCCAAGTCGGCCGCCGCCGTGAAGGAACTCACGACCGTCATCGGCGTGTAGGGGAGGCGGCAGGCTGCGGCCTGCGGGCGACCTGGAACAGGGAAGGGGCGGTGCCGGTCACCCGGCGCCGCCCCTTTGTCTTTCCAGCCCTGAGCTTCTTCTACCTCGCGCCGACGAGCGACGCCTTGAAGTAGTCGCGATTCATCTTCGCGATGTTGGTGATCTTGATTTCCTTCGGGCACACCGCTTCGCACTCGCCCTCGTTGGAGCACGCCCCGAAGCCCTCGACGTCCATCTGCTCGACCATGCGCAAGGTGCGGCGCGTCTTCTCGGCCTGGCCCTGCGGCAGCAGGTTGAGGTGCGCGAGCTTGGCCGAGGTGAACAGCGCCGCCGATGCGTTCTTGCAGGCGGCGACGCAGGCCCCGCACTGGATGCAGGCCGCGGCGTCGAAGGCCTGGTCGGCCAGCGTCTTGGGCACCGGAATGGCGTTGGCATCGGGCGCCGCGCCGACGTTCATCGACACGTAGCCACCGGCGCGCACCACGCGGTCGAGGGCGCTGCGGTCGACGACGAGGTCCTTGACGACGGGGAAGGCGGCCGCCCGCCAGGGCTCGATCGTGATCGTGTCGCCGTTGCGGAAGCGCCGCATGTGCAGCTGGCACACGGTGGTGCCCGGGTCGGGCCCGTGCGCCACGCCGTTGACCATGCACCCGCACGTGCCGCAGATGCCCTCGCGGCAGTCGGAGTCGAAGGCAATCGGCTCCTCGCCGCGCTTGATGATGCCCTCGTTCACCACGTCCAGCATCTCGAGGAACGACATGTCCGGCGAGATGTTGTCCGCCTTGTACTCGACGAGCCGCCCGGGCGTCCCGGGGTTGGCCTGGCGCCAGACGCGCAGTGTCAGATTCAGTGCACCCATGGTTCTCTCAACCTGATCGGGCTGCAGGTGTCTGCCTGCAGGCCTCTAGTGACTCGCGTACCCGATACCCGGTACCCGGTACCCGGCTACTTGTACGAACGCTGCGACGGCTTGACGTACTCGAACGTCAGCGCTTCCTGGTGGCGCACCGGTGCCTTGCCGACGCCGGTGAACTCCCAGGCCGCGGCATGGGCGAAGTGCTCGTCGTTGCGCTGCGCCTCGTTGTCGGGCGTCTGGTACTCCTCGCGGAAGTGACCGCCGCACGACTCTTCGCGGGTCAGCGCGTCGAGGGCCAGCAACTCGGCGAACTCGAGGTAGTCGGCGACGCGGCCGGCGTACTCGAGGTTCTTGTTCATGTTGTTGGGCTCGCCCGGCACCGAGACGTTCTGCCAGAACTCGTCGCGGAGCTTCGGGATCTCGGTGAGCGCCTTCTTGAGGCCGTCGGCCGTCCGCGACATGCCCACGTAGTCCCACACCACGTGCCCGAGCTGTCGATGCAGCTCACGCGGCGTCTTGCTGCCCTTGATCGACAGCAGGCGCGAGATCTGCGACTGCGCGTTGTGGGCCGCGTCGGCGAAAGCCGCATGGTCGGTGGTGACCTTGGGCAGCGCCGTCCCGGCGAGGTAGTGGCTCAGGGTGTAGGGGATGACGAAGTAGCCGTCGGCCAGGCCCTGCATCAGCGCGCTGGCGCCGAGGCGGTTGGCGCCGTGGTCGGAGAAGTTCGCCTCGCCGAGCACGTGCAGCCCGGGGATGGTCGACATGAGGTTGTAGTCCACCCACAGGCCACCCATCGTGTAGTGCACGGCGGGGTAGATCCGCATCGGCACCTCGTACGGGTTGTCGTCGGTGATCTTCTGGTACATGTCGAACAGGTTGCCGTAGCGCTGCGCGATCACGTCCTTGCCGAGGCGGTTGATCGAGTCGGCGAAGTCGAGGTAGACCGACAACCCGCTCTCGCCGGCGCCGCGGCCTTCGTCGCACACCAGCTTGGAGGCGCGCGAGGCGACGTCGCGGGGCACGAGGTTGCCGAAGCTCGGGTAGCGGCGTTCCAGGTAGTAGTCGCGCTCGGCCTCGGGGATCTGCTGCGGCGGACGCTTGTCGCCCTTGGCCTTGGGCACCCACACCCGGCCATCGTTGCGCAGGCTCTCGCTCATGAGCGTGAGCTTGCTCTGGTGGTCGCCCGACACCGGGATGCAGGTCGGGTGGATCTGCGTGAAGCAGGGGTTGGCAAACAGCGCGCCGCGCTTGTGTGCACGCCAGGCGGCCGTCACGTTGCTGTTCACCGCGTTGGTGGACAGGTAGTAGACCGTGCCGTAGCCGCCGGTGCAGAGCAGGACGGCATCGCCGGCGTACTTCTCGAGTTCGCCGGTGACGAGGTTGCGCATGATCACGCCGCGGGCCTGGCCATCGACCAGGACCACGTCGAGCATCTCGCGCTGCGGCATCAGCGTCACGGTGCCGGCATCGACCTGCCGCATCATCGACTGGTAGGCGCCGATGAGCAGCTGCTGGCCCGTCTGGCCGCGGGCGTAGAAGGTGCGCGACACCTGCGCGCCACCGAACGACCGGTTGTCGAGCAGCCCGCCGTACTCGCGCGCGAACGGCACGCCCTGCGCCACGCACTGGTCGATGATGTCGACGCTCACCTGCGCGAGGCGGAAGACGTTGGCCTCGCGGGCGCGGTAGTCGCCGCCCTTGACCGTGTCGTAGAACAGCCGGTAGATGCTGTCGCCGTCGTTGCGGTAGTTCTTGGCGGCGTTGATGCCGCCCTGCGCGGCGATCGAGTGCGCGCGCCGCGGGCTGTCGTGGATGCAGAAGGTGAGGACGTTGTAGCCGAGCTCACCGAGGGCGGCCGACGCGGACGCCCCGGCCAGGCCGGTGCCCACGCAGATGACGGTGAGCTTCCGGCGATTGGCCGGGTTCACCAGCTTCGATTCGAACTTGTGCCGGTCCCACTTGCCTTCGATGGGACCACCAGGAACCTTGCTGTCGAGCGTCATCACGGAGCCACCTAGTTTGCGAAGAACATGAACAGCGGCAGCACGGCGAACCCGCCGGCGATGATCACCGCGAGGACGCGGCCGCCGAGCACCAGGTTCTTCCCGTAGCGCTGGTTCGACAGCCCGAGCGACTGCGCCGCGCTCGAGATGCCGTGATTCAGGTGCATGCCGATGAGGACCATCGCCACCACGTAGAACCCCACGTACAGGGGGGTGGCGTAGATCTCGTCGACCAGGCGGTACAGGTCGCGGTGGCCGGTCGCCGGGTCGACGTACCACGCGCCGAACTTGAAGGTCCGGATGTGCGTGACCACGAAGAACAGGATGAACAGGCCGGTCAACGCCATCGTCGTCGACGACCACGTCTTCCGGCTCGTGTGGCCCGCCCACTTCTTCTCCGCGTAGGCCGACGGCCGCGCCGCCGCGTTCCGGCGGTAGTTCAGCAGCGTCTTGGCGATGTGGAGCAGGAAGATGCCCGCCAGGCCCGCCTCCACCGCGTAGAGCAGCGGCCCCAGGCTTTCGAGCTTGTGCGCGTAGGCGTTGAAGGCCTCGGCGCCGACGAAGAGCGACAGGTTGCCGGCCAGGTGCCCGATCAGGAACCCGAACAGCAGCAGGCCCGTGAGGCCGATGAGAATCTTGGAGCCGACCGTGGACGAGAAGAATGTGGGGCGACTGGACATGTCACGCTCCGCAGCCCGCCACGCCTGCGCAGGCGTCCGGGTGCGTGGAGGAAGGCACTGGACTGTCGGATGACATCGGGCGAACGGTGCGACGCTGCTGGATGGGCATCCCCGAGTGTTGCGTGGCCGCCCGAACCCACGGAATGGTATCGCTAGTCGTCATGGGGAGCAACGGCCCTCGGCACGGGCGGGCTTGACCGGCCCGCAACCCACCATCAATGATAGGGACGCCCTTGCGGTCCAGATCGGTCCCGCCGGTCGCGCTCCAGGGGCCGTCCGCGTCCACCACGTCCGAGGAACTCCGGTGAAGATTCACGAGTATCAGGCAAAGGCCATCCTGGCCCGGCACGGTGTGCCGGTGCCCCGCGGGGAAGTCGCGTTCTCGGTCGAGGAAGCGGGCGCCATCGCCCGGCGCCTCGGTGGAGGCGTGACCGTCGTCAAGGCGCAGATCCATGCGGGTGGGCGCGGCAAGGGTGGGGGCGTGAAGGTCGTCAAGGACGCCGCGGCGGCCGAGGAGATGGCCAGGCAGATCCTCGGCATGACCCTCGTGACCCACCAGACCGGTCCCGAGGGCCGCAAGGTGGAGCGCCTCCTCGTCGAGGAAGGCGTCAAGATCGCCAAGGAGCTCTACCTCGGGCTGCTCGTCGACCGCGCCGCCGGCTGTCCGGTGATGATGGCCAGCGCCGAAGGCGGCATGGACATCGAGGAGGTCGCCGAGAAGAACCCCGACGCCATCAAGAAGGTGGCCATCAGCCCCATCACCGGGCTCACCGCCTTCCAGGCGCGCCAGCTGGCCTTCGGCATCGGCCTGGCCCCCGAGCACGTCAACAAGGCCGTCAAGGTGATGCAGCAGATCTACGAGGCCTTCGTCGCCACCGACGCCTCGCTGATCGAGGTCAACCCGCTCATCGTCACCGAGGGCGGCGACGTCATCGCGCTCGACGCGAAGGTCACCTTCGACGACAACGCGATGTACCGCCACCAGGAGTTCCGCGACCTGCGCGACCTCGCCGAGGAGGATCCCCTCGAGATCGAGGCCAGCAAGTTCTCGCTGAACTACATCCGCCTCGACGGCACCATCGGCTGCATGGTCAACGGCGCCGGCCTGGCCATGGCGACGATGGACATCATCAAGCTGGCGGGCGGGCAGCCGGCCAACTTCCTCGACGTCGGCGGGGGTGCCAACGCCGAGCAGATCAAGAACGCCTTCCGCATCCTGATGTCGGACAAGAACGTGAAGGCCGTGCTGATCAACATCTTCGGCGGCATCCTGCGCTGCGACGTCCTGGCCGAGGGCGTCATCGCCGCCGTCAAGGACCTCGGCGTGCCGGTCCCGATCGTCATCCGCATGGAAGGCACCAACGTGGAGCAGGGCAAGGCCATGCTGCGCGAGAGCGGACTCAACTTCACCACCGCGGACACGATGGGCGAGGCGGCCGACACGGTCGTCGCCCTGGCGCGCTAGAGGAACCCGGACACGACCATGGCCGTTCTGATCGACAAGTCGACCCGTCTCATCGTCCAGGGCCTCACGGGCCGTGAGGGCACCTTCCACGCCAAGGCTGCTGCAGCCTATGGCACCGCCGTCGTCGGTGGCGTCACACCCGGCAAGGGCGGCACCACGCACGAGGGCTTCCCCGTCTTCAACACCGTGGCGGACGCCGTCGCCACGACCGGCGCCAACGCCTCGGTGATCTTCGTGCCGCCGCCGTTTGCGGCCGACGCCATCATGGAGGGCGCCGACGCGGGCCTCGACCTCATCGTCTGCATCACCGAGGGCATCCCGGTGCTCGACACGATGAAGGCGCTCCACTACATGAAGGGCAGGAAGAGCCGGCTCATCGGCCCCAACTGCCCGGGCCTCATCACCGCCGGGCAGGCCAAGGCCGGCATCATCCCGGGTCACATCTGCACGGAGGGCCGCGTCGGGATCGTGTCCAAGAGCGGCACGCTGACCTACGAGGCCATCCACCAGTTGACCAAGCTCGGCCTCGGGCAGACCACCTGCATCGGCATCGGCGGTGACCCGCTCATCGGCACGACCTTCATCGATGCCCTCGAGCTGTTTGCCAAGGATGACCAGACCGAAGCCGTGGTGATGATCGGCGAGATCGGCGGGTCGGCCGAGCAGGAAGCGGCCGCCTGGATCCAGGCCCACTTCAAGAAGCCCGTGGTCGGCTTCATCGCCGGCCAGACGGCGCCTCCGGGACGCCGCATGGGCCACGCGGGCGCCATCATCTCGGGCGGCAAGGGCACGGCCGACGAGAAGATGGAAGCGCTCGGCGCGGCCGGCGTCACCGTGGTGAAGAGCCCCGCCGACATCGGCGCCGCGATCGCCAGCCGTCTCTAGGCCTTGGACATGCGGGATGCTGGGCGCCGGGAATGCCGGCGTCGGGCATCCCGTTTCGGCATCCCGGCATTCGGCATCGCGGCATTTGTTATGATGGCCCGAACGGGCACCTGCCACGCCGGTCGCGTGGCCGCGTCGGCGTCCCACTTCGAGGCAGAACGCATGGCTTCCTCCGACCTGCTGGCCGCGCCAGCAGCCGTCTCGTCGCCCACCCGCGTCAACGACTTCAGCATCCAGGTGGCCACGGTCAATGGCTCGGGCAGCCAGACCGCCAACCTCGTCCTGCTCCGCTCCATCTTCCAGATGGGCGTCCCGGTGTCGGGCAAGAACCTCTTCCCGTCCAACATCGCCGGCCTGCCCACCTGGTACACCATCCGGGCCAACCGGCACGGCTACATCGCCCGCAAGAAGGAGATCGACCTCCTCGTCGCGATGAATGCCGAGACGGCCCGCGAAGATGTGCTCGCCCTCGAGCCAGGATGCGCGGTGATCTATGACGAGCCGCTGAAGCTCGATCAGGTACGCAGCGACCTCGTGTTCTACCCGGTGCCGTTCGACAAGATCGTCGCCGAGGTCTGTCCGGATGCCAGGCTGCGCCGCCTCGTGCGCAACATGATCTACGACGGCATCCTGTCGCGCCTGCTCGACATCGAGCTGGCCGAGATGGACAAGGCGCTGACGCGACAGCTGAAGAAGAAGGCCAAGGCGCTGGCGCTGAACCTGGCCGCGCTGCAGGCCGGCTTTGCCTACGCGGAGGCCAACTTCGCCGATCGGCCCGTGCCGCTCAAGGTGGAGCGCATGGCAGAGACGCAGGACCGGATCCTGATCGAGGGCAACGCGGCCTCGGCGCTCGGCTGCCTGATGGCCGGCGTCACCGTGGTGGCCTGGTACCCGATCACGCCCTCCTCCTCGCTCTGCGAGACGCTGATCGACTACCTGCGCAAGTACCGCATGGACCCGGAGACGGGGAAGGCCACGTTCGCGGTCGTGCAGGCCGAGGACGAGATCGCCGCGCTCGGCATGGTCGTCGGCGCGTCGTGGGCCGGCGCCCGTTCGATGACGTCGACGTCTGGCCCGGGCATCTCGCTGATGGCCGAGTTCACGGGCCTGGCGTACTACGCGGAGTTGCCGGCGGTGATCTTCGACGTGCAACGCGTCGGTCCCTCGACGGGCCTGCCGACGCGCACGGCGCAAGGCGACGTGGCGTTTGCCGCCGGCCTCTCGCACGGCGACACGCGCCACATCCTGCTCCTGCCGGCCTCGGTCACCGAGGCCTACACGATGGCGATCGACGCCTTCGACCTCACCGAGCGGTTCCAGACCCCCATCTTCGTCCTGACCGACCTCGACCTCGGCATGAACACGTGGATGGCCGAGCCGTTCCCGTATCCCGAGGCGCCGCTCGACCGCGGCAAGGTGCTCACCCCAGAAACGCTCGCGGCGATCGGCGAGTGGGGCCGCTACAAGGACGTCGACGGCGACGGGATCCCGTATCGCACGCTGCCCGGCCAGTTCGGCCCGTCGTTCTTCACCCGCGGCTCCGGCCACAACGCGAAGGCGCAGTACAGCGAGAAGCCAGACGACTACACGAACAACATCGACCGCCTGCTGCGCAAGTTCGAGACGGCCCGCACCCACGTCCCGCAGCCCGAGGTCGACCAGCACCCCCGCGCCCGTGTCGGCATCATCGCGTACGGCACCTCGCACTGGGCCATCGTCGAGAGCCGCGACCAGCTGCGCGACGAGACCGGTATCGACACCTCGTACCTCCGCATCCGTGCGTACCCGCTCACGCACCATGTCGGCGAGTTCATCGACGCCCACGATCGGGTCTACGTGGTCGAGCAGAACCGCGACGGCCAGATGTTCGGGCTGCTGCGCCAGGAACTCTCCGGCTCGCAGATCAGCAAGCTGACCAGTGTCCGCCACTACAACGGGCTGCCCATCGACGCCCGTTCGGTGACCGAGGAAATCCGCGCCCACGAGGCGCGCATGGCCCTGCCGCCCGAGACGTCGCCCGAGGACGCCATCGTCGGGGCCGAGGAGGCCGTCTAGCCGTGTCCACGCCTGCCGTTCCGACGCCGCCCAAGAAGGTCAACCGGATCAACCTCGAGTCCACGGTCTACCGTGGCGCGAAGACGACGCTGTGCGCCGGGTGCGGCCACAACGCCATCAGCGAGCGCATCATCGACGCCTTCTACGAGATGGGCGTCGACCCGACGCGCGTGCTCAAGCTCTCGGGCATCGGCTGCTCGAGCAAGAGCCCCGCGTACTTCATGGGCACCGCGCACGGTTTCAACTCCGTGCACGGCCGCATGCCGTCGGTGGCCACCGGCGCGCTGATGGCCAACAAGACGATGCTCGGCATCGGCGTGAGCGGCGACGGCGACACGGGCGCGATCGGCGTCGGCCAGTTCGTGCACCTGATGCGCCGCAACCTGCCGCTCATCTACATCGTCGAGGACAACGGCTGCTATGGCCTCACGAAGGGACAGTTCTCGCCGACCGCCGACCTCGGCAGCACGCTGAAGAACGGCGTCGTCAACGACCTGCCGCCCATCGATCTCTGCGCCCTGGGCATCGAGCTCGGCGCGACGTTCGTGGCGCGGTCGTTCTCGGGCGACAAGAAGCAGCTCCTCTCGATCCTCAAGGCGGCCATCGCCCACAAGGGCACCTGCCTCATCGACGTCATCTCGCCGTGCGTCACCTTCAACGACCACGAGGGATCGACCAAGAGCTACGCCTACGCCAAGGACCACGACGAGGTCGTCAACGAGATCAGCTTCGTGCCGTTCTTCGAGGACATCTCGGTCGAGTACGAGGAGGGCAGTGCCACCCCCGTCAAGATGCACGACGGGTCGACGCTCATCCTGCGCAAGCTGGAGTCGTCGCACAACCCGACCGACAAGCTCGAGGCGCGGCGGACGCTGCACGAGACCATGCGCCGCGGCGAGTTCGCCACCGGCATCATCTACATCGAGCCCGATTCCACCGACTTCCTGACGCTGCTCAACACGGTGGACGAGCCGCTGGCCACGCTGCCCGAGTCGCGCACGCGGCCGCCGAAGTCGGTGCTCGACGAGGTCATGGAGAAGCATCGTTAACGCTTAACGATTAACGCGTAACGATTGACGCTGAACGTCGCGGCCCGACCATCGACCTGAAGGTCGGCGGCCACGGGCCACGGGCGATGTTCGCCCCCGTACCCGGTACCCCGTACCCGGTACCCGGTACCCGACACGAGACCTATGGAACGCACCTTCGCCATCATCAAACCCGACGCCGTGAAGAACGCCGTCATCGGCCGCATCCTTGCCCGCATCGAGCAGGAGGGCTTCCGCATCGCCGCGATGCGGCTGCAGCACCTCTCCAAGCGCGAAGCCGAGGGCTTCTATGCCGTGCACAAGGAGAAGCCCTTCTTCGGCGGGCTCACCGACTTCATGTCGTCGGGCCCCTGCGTGCTCCTGTGCCTCGAGGCGCCGGATGCCATCAAGAAGTGGCGCACCCTGATGGGGGCGACCAACCCGGCCAACGCCGAGGACGGCACGCTCCGCAAGGAGTTCGGCGCGTCCATCGACAACAACGCGACGCACGGCTCGGATGCCCCGGAGACGGCGGCCTTCGAACTGGGCTACTTCTTCCGCGGCCTCGAGCTCTAGAACCCGGAGCCCCCGATGGGACGGACGCTGGTGGTTGTCGGCCTGATCGTCGCGGGCATCGGGGCCCTGATGATGCTGGGGTTGCCGCTCGGGCGGCTCCCTGGCGACATCGTGGTGCAGCGGGGCCGGGGCACGTTCTACTTTCCGGTCGTCACGTCCATCGTCGTCAGCGTGGTGCTCACGCTGCTGCTGTCGTTGTTCCGGAGATGACAAGTTCGTAGCCGCCCGACTCGTCGGGCGGTCGGTGCGGTTCGGCCGGACACGTCCGGCCGCTACGACCACGGTGTGTCGCCCATGTCCATCAAGTCCGATCGCTGGATCCGTCGCATGGCCCTCGAACACGGCATGATCGAGCCGTTCGAGGACAGGCAGGTGCGCGAGGGAGTCGTTTCGTACGGCCTCTCCTCGTACGGCTACGACATCCGCGTGGCGGACGAGTTCAAGATCTTCACCAACATCAACAACACGGTGATCGATCCGAAGAACTTCGATCCACGCAGCTTCGTGGACATGAAGACGGACGTCTGCATCGTCCCGCCCAACTCGTTCGCCCTGGCGCGGACCATCGAGTACTTCCGCATCCCGCGCGACGTGCTCACGGTGTGCCTCGGCAAGTCCACGTATGCCCGCTGCGGCATCATCGTCAACGTCACGCCCTTCGAACCGGAATGGGAGGGCTACGTGACGCTCGAGATCAGCAACACCACGCCGCTGCCGGCCCGCATCTACGCCAACGAGGGCATCGCCCAGGTGCTGTTCTTCCAGGGCGACGAGCCGTGCGAGGTGTCGTACGCCGACAAGAAGGGCAAGTACCTGAAGCAGACGGGCGTCACGCT
>NZ_JBIINP010000123.1:0-12436 GCF_044337415.1 Luteitalea sp. | reverse complement strand
CAGGCGGAAGCCCAGCTGGATGAAGCGCTGGAAGTTGGACTGCCCGGTCACGTTGCGGTTGATGCGGCCGAAGTCGGCGGACGTGACCGTCTGGTTGTAGTCACGCTCGTCGTACATCGGGCTGTTCAGGAGGTTGAAGGCCTCCAGGCGGAACTGGAAGCGCAGCCGGTTGGTGAGCTGCGTCGTCTTGGCGAGGTTCATGTCGATCTGCCAGTAGCCCGGCCGGCGGAACTCGTCGTAGCGGAACATCGCCGTGCGGCGCTGGAACGCCTCGCGGACCAGGAAGTACGGCTGCGAGCAGCCGTAGGCCGTGGAGACCGACAGCAGGTCGTAGTTCCCGGTGGTGGCGTTGCGCTGGGCGACGCAGGGCTTCACACCGTAGATGAACTGGCCGTCCTTCTTCCCGCTCATCGCCACGTCCTTCAGGTTGACGCCCGGGGCGAGGTCGACGTTGCCGGGCATGTTCCAGGGCTGGCCGGTCTGGTAGACGAAGGCCGGGGCCACGGACCAGCCGCCGAGCAGGTAGCCGAGGACGCTCTTCTCGCCGCGGTACCACGGCAGTTCCCACACGCCGGTGGCGACGATGCGGTGCTCGCGGTGCGAGTAGTACGGTCCCTCATGGAGGAGTCGAGACACGTCGTCGACGAAAGCGCCGCCGACATTGCCGCCCGTCTGGTTGGCGCCCGTCTCGGTCCACCGCGGCACGTAGGTCCAGCCCACGTTGACCGTGACGCCCTTGGCCATCCTCTTGTTGGCAACGAACTGCAGCGAGTCGTACTGCATCGAGCCCAGGTTCTGCTGGCTCTGGCTGAAGCCGCCGAACGCGTTGAACGGCCGCGCCAACTCGAAGCGCGACAGGTTGGCGGCCGTGAACCGGTTCGTGCCCTCGAACCCGGCGACGCCGAAGTACGGGTTCGGGATCTGCTGATCGCAGAACGTGCGGCTGCCGCCGAGCGTCACGTCGCAGCGGGCCTGGAAGTCGGCAGAGGGCTCGTTGTAGCCGCCCCAGTTGCCCTCGAGGTCGTAGCTCCGGCTGCCGGCGTACGTGACGTCGAGGGAGACGCGCCAAGGGAGTTCACGCTGGAAGCCGATCGAGAACTGGTGGACGTTCGGCACGATGAAGTCCGGGTTCACGAAGTTCGGGTTCCGGCCGAGGAAGGTGAGCGCGCCGAGGGAATTCCCCGGGGCGTCCTGGATGCCGCTCGGCCACGGGTTCGAGAGGTTGTACGTCGGGGTCCTGCCGCCGTCGTTCGACGAAATCAGCGGCGTGCTGTTGCTGAAGCCCGCGTTGTACCCCTGCGTCGTCGGATTGAGGAAGAACTTGCCGTAGCCGCCGCGGATGACCGTCTTGTCGTTGAGCGAGTAGGCGAAGCCGACGCGCGCCTGGTAGTTGTTCTTGTCGATACGGTAGGGCTCCGCAGGTGCGCCGTTGACGCCAGCGAACGTGAGACCCCCCATGACGTTCTGGCCGACACGTGCCGACACCGGGTTGACGATCGTCGGGTCGAACACGTAGTTCAGCATGTTGTCTTCTTCGCTGACGGCACTGTTGTAGTCCCACCGGAAGCCGAGGTTCACGGTCAGCTTGTCGGTGACCCGCCAGTCGTCCTGGATCCACGGGGCGACGTACAGCCAGTTGTAGTGCGGCTTCGGGTTCACGTCGACGTTGCCGCCGCTCGGCGCGCCGAGCAGGAACGAGGCGAACGCGTTGCCTTCGAGCACGCTCGTGCTGTTGAGCGTGCTGCGCGTGAACTGGCGGGTGAACGAGATATTGCCGCCCGAGTTGTTGTAGTTCTCGTTGAAGACGTTGGTCGACCTGAAGTCGAGCCCGGCGCGGATGTTGTGCTTGCCGCGGGTCATCGAGACGTTCGGCTGCACCGAGTAGTTACGGTTCCGGTTGGGGCTCGAGCCGCGCGACAGCTGGACGTACTCCTCCATGTTGACCACGGGGAAGATGCCGCCCAACTCGGCGCTCGGGAACTGGCTGGTCAGGCTCGACGGCCAGAACTCGCTGGAGTCGAAGCCGAGCGATTCCTCGGAGTAGCTCCACTCGAGGAAGTACGTGTAGCTCGCACGCAGGTTGAACACCGTGCCTGGGCCGAAGATGTGCACCCAGTCGCCGACCAGCGCGCGGTTGGCGCGCCAGAGGGGCAGCTGCCCGTTCTGCGCCGGGCCGGACCGGATGGCGGTCGTGTTGCGGATCTCGTTGCGCTCGTTCTCGCCCCAGCGGAAGAACACGCGGTCGTTCGGGCTGAAGTTGTGATCGACCTTGCCGACCCAGTTCCAGAAGACGTCGCGATTGAAGTGCTCGGGGTAGTCCAGGTTGTTCTGCCACGGCGCCGCCCCGGCCAGCTGGTAGTTCGGCGTCGGGTAGTACTGCATGAGCGCCCGGGCCGTCGGCGAGATGCGGTTGGCCGGGATGATGTTGCCGGGGAACGGATCGCGCGTCCACACGCCGTTCACGTCGCGGCCGGTGGCCGGATCGTAGATGAGGATCTGCCGCCCGTTCTGGTCGACCAGGCCGCTGAAGTCGCCAAGCTTGAACGCCTCGGTCGGCACCGTCGAGTTGAGCGGCGACGGCGTGCCCTCGCGGTAGCGCTCGCCCGTGAACAGGAAGAACGTCTTGTTCTTCCAGATCGGGCCATCGACGCTGAATCCGTACTGGTCGATGTACTGGTCGGTCTTGGGCCGATCGCGGGAGTTGAGCAGGAAGGAGTTGGCGGCCAGCGCCTTGCGGCGCATGTAGTCATAGGCGACCCCGTGGAAGGCGTTGGTGCCCGACTTCAGCGACATGTTGACGACGCCGCCGGCGGTGCGGCCGTACTGCGCGTCGTACGAGTTGGTCGCGACCTTGAACTCTCCGACCGCTTCGGCCGGCGGCACGTACGCGATGTTGTTGCCGCCCTGGTTGGCGTTGTTGGGCGCGCCGTCGAGCAGGAACTCGTTGTTGCGGTTCTGGCCGCCGTTCATCGAGAAGTCGGCCAGTGCGCCGTTGTCGAAGGGGCGGAGGTAGATGGCGGCGCCGTTGTAGTTGACGCCCGCCACGAGGGTGGCCAGCGCCATCGGGCTGCGCGACTGCAGTGGCAGTTCGGCGATGCGGGCGCTGTCGATGACCGTACCGCGGCTCGCGTTGCTCGTCTCGAGCAGCGGGCCCTCACTGGTCACGGTGACCTCCTCGGTCATCGCACCGACTTCGAGCTGCCCGTTGATCTCGGCGACCTGGCTGACCTGCAGCCGCAGGCCGTTGCTCGCGAACTTCTTGAATCCCGCCAACTCCACCGTCACGTTGTAGAGGCCGGGCCGGAGGAAGGGGACGGTGTAGTCGCCCTGTTCGTTGGTGGTGGTCGACGCCAGTTCGTTGGTGTCCGCGTTCTGCACCGTCACGGTCGCGCCGGGAAGCGCCCCGCCGCTTGTGTCGAGGACCCGCCCCTTGACGGTCGCCCGGAACTCTTGCGCCGTCGCAGTGGTCGCCACCAGCGACAGCATCGCCAGCAGCAGTGTGCCCATCAGTCTCCGCATCGAACTCCTCCAGGTCGGTTGAGTCACGCCATCGGTCCGGTGACGCCGAGCTGCAGCAGCTGCGATACGGGAGCGCGCATGGCGGCTCGGGATCCAGGTGGGGAGAGAAGAGCTCGTCGTGGGGCGAAGCCTATGCAGCACCGGGGGCGTTGTCAACGGCGACCACGCCCGTCGGCCATCCCTCGATGGGAGGCCGCAGGCAGCTGCCGCGATGCGCCGCGGGGCGCCCCGCCATGCCGTAGGTGTCGGCTTACCTGACTCGCCAGCCGAGCCCAACGCCGATCTCGTGCCGCCAGGCGCCGTCGGAGTGGGTCGGCGTCGTCAGCTGCCCTGCCAGGAGATACGAGGCACGTCCCTCGAGGCGACGGGACACCCGGAACAGGATGCCCGCCGTGACGACCTGGTCCCATCCGGAGCGTCTTTGCCACGAGAGACCATCGTTGACGCCGGGCGGGGGCGCTGGCCGGAACTCGTGGCGGATCGGGTCGTCGAAGTACGACAGGCCGCCCCCGACGAAGGTGCGCACCGGATGCGCAGGCTCGCCCCCGAGGTACGCCACGGTGCCGTGGGCGTGCCAGGCCGTGCGCGGGGGACGCACCAGCGTGAGCGGGGGCACCGCGCCCACGCCACCGCCATACCGTGTCTCGAAGCCGGGCATGCGGAGGTAGCCGACCTGGGCGGTGAGCAGCAGGCGATCGAGGGGACGAACGGAGACGTAGGGACGCACGTAGGGCCCAGGCGCGCCCTCATCGGCGCGGTCGCACGACAGCCACGGCGTCGGGATGCCGTCGTCGCTGCCAGCACAGCTGATCGCAATCAGGGCGCCGACGACGGTCGGCGGGCCGGGCAGGGGTTGGGCCGCGGCCCTGATCGGCGAAGCGAGGACCACGCAGGCAAGGACGAGCCGGGCAACGACACGGGGTGACATCTGGCATTCCTCCACCCGGGAATGCGCCAGGCGCCACCGAATCGGCTCACCTCGACCGTGTCAGGCTGGTGCGCCCTCGCGGGCCAGCAGGAAGTGCAGCAGGTCGATGCGCGTCAGGATCGAGATCGGGTGACGGGCGTCGTCGACCACGACCACCGCCGAGCTCTTGCGCAGCGACTCCTCCAGTGTCGAGATGGGCGTCTGCGCGCCCACCACCGGCACGTAGCGGTTCATGACCTTGGACACGAGCGCGTGGGCCGTGCCTTCGCCAGAGCCGAGGAACGCCATCACGTCGGCCTCGGACACGATGCCCACGAGCACGCCGCCGGACGTGACCGGCAGCTGCGAGATGCCGCGGTCGCGCATCACCTGCACGACCTGGCCGAGCGTCTGCGTGTCCTCGGCCACCACCAGCGGTGGGCGGGCGCCGGCCTCGACGGTGCAGATGTCGCCGACCTGCGCGTCGATGGTCCGGGTCTGGAAGAACCCGTTGTCGCGCATCCACTTGTCGTCGACGAACTTCGTCATGTAGTTGCGTACGCCGTCGGCGAGCAGCACCACGCAGTTCTGGCCCTTGCCCAGGCTGCCGGCCTTCTGCAGCGCTGCGAACATCGCGGATCCCGCCGAGCCGCCCACGAGCAGGCCTTCCTCGCGAATCAGGCGCCGCGCCAGCAGGAACGACGGCTGGTCGGTCGTCTTCACCCATTCGTCGACCAGGCTGCGGTCGAGCACCTCGGGGATGAAGTCGTACCCGATGCCCTCCACCTTGTACGTCGACACGTCGGTGCCGCCGCCCAGGATCGAGCCCACCGGATCGACGCCGATGATGCGGCATGACGGCCGCACCTCCCTCATCTTCCGCGCGACGCCGGTGATGGTGCCCCCGGTGCCCGCCGCGATGACGATCATGTCGACCTGGCCGTCGAGGTCGTCGAGGATCTCCTGCGCGGTCGTGTCGTAGTGCACCTGCGGGTTCGACGGGTTGCCGTACTGGTCGAGGATGTGCGCGTTCGGCAACTGCGACTGGAGGCGCCGCGCCACGCTGATGTGGCTCTCGGGCGAGTCGAACGACGCCTCGGTCGGCGTGCGGATGATCTCGGCGCCGAGCGCCTCGAGGACCACCTGCTTCTCGCGACTCATCTTCTCGGGCATCGTGATGATCACCCGGTAGCCGCGGACCGCGCCCGCCAGGGCGATCCCGATCCCCGTGTTGCCGCTGGTGGGCTCGATCAGCGTGTCGCCTGGCTTGATCCGGCCTGCCTTCTCGGCCGCGTCGACCATCCCGAACCCGATGCGGTCCTTGACCGACCCGCCGGGATTCAGGAACTCGCACTTCGCGTACAGGTTGCACTCGAGGTGCGCACCGAGACGGTTCAGCTTGATGAGGGGCGTGTGTCCGATGGCGTCGAGGATCGAGTTGAGCAGCATGAAGGGCCTTTCGGTGACTAATCCTACCGGAACGAGGCGCCCGGCATGTGGGGCGGCCATGGCACCAGCCCTCGAGGCGTCCCCGCTCCACGGGGCGCGGGCGGCCACGGGCATAGGTGTGATTGACCAAGGTCGAGATCGCGCCCCACGGTCCTCGACCAGTGGAAGCCCGCGGGTACACTGCTGCCATGGTCCTGTCGAGGTCGAGGCGCGAGATCGGTCGGGTGCTGGTGGCGGTCCTCCTGGCGGTGGCGGCGGTGCCGCTCGCCGGATGCGACCGCCTCTACTACAAGGCGATGAAGAAGGTCGGCTTCGAGAAGCGCGACATCCTCGTCAAGCGCGTCAAGGAAGCGCGCGAGTCGCAGGCCAAGGCGCAGGAGGACTTCAAGACCGCGATGGAGCGGCTGAAGGAGATCGTCGACATCGAGGGCGGCGACCTCGAGAAGACCTACGAGCGCCTGAACAAGGAACTCGAGCGCAGTGAGGATCGCGCCAAGGACGTCCGCGATCGCATCGAAGGCGTGCGCAGCGTGTCGAAGGACCTGTTCAAGGAGTGGCAGGACGAGCTCGGCAAGTACTCGGACCGCTCGATGCGGGCCGAGAGCGAACGCGAACTCCGCGAGACGCGGCGCAAGACGGAAGCCCTCGTGGCCTCGCTCGAGCGTGTCGAGACGAAGATCGACCCCGTGCTCAAGCCCCTGCGCGACCGGGTGCTGTTCCTCAAGCACAACCTGAACGCGCGCGCGCTCGGCGCCCTGTCGAAGGAACTCGTCACCGTCTCCAAGGACGTCGACGCCCTGGTGGCCGACATCACCAAGGCGATCGGCGAGGCCGATGCCTACCTCGCCACCATGGAGCAGCAGCAGAAGGCCAGCTGAGGGCGTTCTCGGGGGCCGAGGCCGGCCCCCGTGTCACTGGTCTACCAGGCCGTGTAGCCCCCGTCCATGACGATGGCGGCGCCCGTGACGTAGGAGGAGGCGTCGCTCGCCAGGAACACCGCGAGCGGGCCGATCTCCGGCGGGTCGCCGGCGCGGCCCATCGGCACGTTCCTGACGAAGGCCTCGATCACGTCGGGGCGCTTCTCGTTCCACTCACGGTTCACGTCGGTCATGAACAGGCCGGGGCAAATGGCGTTCACGGTGATGCCGTGCGGCGCCCAGTCGACCGCCGCGCAGCGCGTGAAGTGCACGACCGCAGCCTTCATCGTCTCGTAGTCGCGGCCGCCGATGCCGCGGTTGGCGATGAGGCCACTGATGGAGGCGATGTTGATGATCCGGCCGGGGCGTCCCGCGGCGAGCATCGCGCCACCGAAGATGCGGGTCGGCAGCACGACGCTCGTCAGGTTCAGGTCCATCGAGGTGCGCCAGGTCGCCAGGGGCTCGTCCTGGATGGCGCCGGCCGTGACGCGGTTCCCCACGTTGTTGACGAGGATGTCCACGGGCCCGAGGGCATCGCGGATCTCGAGGCACCCGGCCTCACAGGCCTCGGCGTTGCCCATGTCGATCACGCGTGTCCACGCCTGCCGGCCCCGCGACCTGATGTCGCCGGCCGTGCGGTCGAGGGTCTCGGGCGTACGGCCGGTGATGATGACGTCGGCGCCGGCGTCGGCGAGGGCGAGGGCCATCTCGCGGCCGAGGCCGCGGCTGGCGCCCGTCACGAGCGCGCGACGTCCGTCGAGGCGGAACAGATCGAGAGTAGGCACGGCGCGCATCATAGCCGATGGCTGCCCGCACGACCGGCACGGAGGCGGGCCACCTGCCGCATGTGATGGCGCGTGTGGCTCCAGTGGAAGCGGCACCACTGGCCGACGGTGAAGCCGCCAAGCCTCGGGTGCGAGGCGACGCGCACATCTGGCCCGAAGGTCGCGAGGCAGCGCGCCGCTGCGGCGTCGAACGCCTCGAGTCCGCTGCGCGCCAACACGAGCGCCTCGGCCCCCGACAGTCCCTGCGGCAGCGTCACGGCCGGGGCCTTGGCGCCGGTGGGGAAGTAGCCGACGTCGACGATGAGCCACGTGAACAGGCGCTGTCGCCAGTGGGGCGCGCGGCCCTTTGGTGCGCCGTCGGTGACGGACTGCTCCAGCATGGCGGCGGTGCCGTGGTAGGCCTTGCCCAGGTGCTCGACCACCCCGGCCGGTGACCAGTGGCCCTCCCGGGCATCACTCCAGGCGGCGTCCGACAGGCCATGGGTCGCTTCGTCGAGCAGGACGCGGGCGCGCCGCAGGTGGGGATCCTCGGGCATGTCTCTGGCGTACCTCAGCGGGCGCGTGCGGGTGGCGCCATGGCCGTGTCGAGCAGGGTGCGGAGGTGCCGCAGGCGCGCGGTACCGTCCGGCGGGTTGTGGTAGCCGATGCGGCGTTCCTCGGCCGACAGGTCGGCGTAGTCCCGGGCGGGTTCGAACTGCGAGCCCTCGTGCCACTCGTTGAACGAGTTGACGTAGGTGAGGAAGAAGCGCCGCGCCGCGTTCGGTGACGAGGCCAGTGTCTGCAGCGTCGTGGTCGCCTCGAAGGACTCCTCGACACGCGCCAGCGCCAGCGCCTGCGCGGCCCGGCGGGCGGCCGTGTCGGCCCAGTCCGGGTGCGTGCCACCGGGCTCGAAGCCGAGCGGGCCGCCGTAGCAGGGATCGACCTCGGGGGGCGGCGGCGGTTGGCGGTCGGGATACCGGTCGAAGCCGGGGTTGACGTTGAAGGAGTACACCAGCCCCACGTCGGTGGCGTCCTGCGCAATCCTGGTCCACTGTGGCGGCGTGACGAAGTTGTCGTACACGGCCAGTCCGTCGAAGCCGCCCGTAGTCGTGCGCCCCACGTCGAGCGAGTCGGCCAGCAGCCAGACCCGCGAGAAGTCGCGCCGCGTGCCTTCGCGCACGGCATCGGTCTGCCGGCGCCACTCCTCGTCGGGCGTGTAGTCGGGCACCTGGAAAACGCGTCCCAGGCAGTCCTGGACCTGGCTGGGCAGGATGGTGCGGAACGACTTGAAGACCGGCGCCACCCGGCCCTCGCCCTCGTCGAGCAGCAGGAACGCGTCCCACCCGCGCTTGTCGCCGTACTCCCGCAGCAGGTACAGCACGTCGTCGGCGTAGCTGCGCGCGCGGTCGTCGCGGTAGGGCTCCAGGTGGAACGTGACCTTGATGTCGTGGTCGCGCATCACGTCCATCACCCGCGGCACGGCGAGGTCCGTGTAGTCGCCACGGCCCCACCAGCTCATGTTGATCGCGCCCGCGCCGGCCTCGGCGATCCAGCGGGCATGTTGTTCCAGCACGCGCAGGTCGTACGTGTCGTACGGCCCGAGGCGTGGCATCGAGGAGGCCGTGATGTCGATGGGCGGGTTCCGATCGGCCTCGTTCCAGTGGTACCAGGGGTCGGTGTCGTACCACGGGTAGTACTCGAAGACGAACCGGCGACGGAGGTCGGGAAATCGCGCCGCGAGGCTCGAGAGCGGTGCGCCGGTGGCCGCCGACGTCGTCGCGCGTGCAGCCTGCGGCGCCGGGACGCCTGGTGCGGCGATGGACGACGCGCCTCGCCAGTGGCGCGCCGGTTCCGGGAGCCCGAGCCAGGCGCGTTCGTCCGGCGTGCGGGGCCAGCGACCGCGGCCTGGCGCCGCGAGTCCCGGTCTGGTGGACCCGGGCAAGAGGGCACCGGCCGCCGCAGCAGCAAGGCCGGCCAGGAAGGCGCGTCGGGAACGGGGCATGGCGTCCGCGATCCAGCGTACACTCGTTCGGTTGCCCCCGCGCGGGGCGTCCCGCCTGATGCCTGGTCCGGTCCACATCGCCTTCCTCGGGTGCGGCTTCATCACCCGGGTCCACTGCGCGCACCTCCGTCGCCTCGGGACCGACGTCACCGTCGGCTTCGCCAGCCGCGATCTGGCCCGGGCCGAGGCCTACCGTCGCGAGTTCGGCGGGTTCGCCGCCTGGGACGGCTACGAGGCCGCCATCGCCGATGCGCGCGTCGACGCCGTGGTGGTCGCGGTGCCGCCGCGCTACCACCTCGATCTCACCCTGCGTGCCCTGGCCGCGGGGCGCCACGTGCTGGTCGAGAAGCCGGCGTTCCCGACCATGGCCGACTACGTCACGGTGCAGCAGGCGCGCGACCGCGCCGGGCGCATCGTGATCGTCGGCGAGAACGACCACTACAAGCCGCTGGCCGTCACCTTGCGCCGCCTCCTGGCAGAGGGCCTGGTAGGCGACCTGGTCTTCGGGCACTTCACGACGATTGCGCACCGACTCAAGGCCGCCGACGACTGGCGCAACGACGAGGCCATGGCCGGAGGCGACGCGTTCTTCGAGGAGGGCATCCACTGGCTGCACGTGGCGGGCAGTCTCGGGCCTCGCATCGTCCGCGCCCACGGCTACCGCCCGACGGTGTCGCGCGACGGGCCCGATCGGCGGGCCAAGAGCCTGCTGGTGTCCTTCACCTACGACTCGGGCGCGGTGGGGTCGCTGTACTACTCGCGCGAGATTCCGTCGCTGCTGCGCGGTCTCCGGCTGTCCAAGCTGTTCGGGCGCGAGGGGGTGATCACCTTCGAGAGCAACGGCGGCTTCGTCGTCGCGCGCCGCCGCGGGCGACTGCCTCGGCTGATCCTGCCGGGCGTGCGGGACATCCGCGGCTATCAGGCCATGTACCGGGACTTCGTCACCGGCATTCGCACCGGCCGCCCGCCCGAGATGTGCCTCGAGCGCGCCATGGACGACCAGCGGCTCATGGACCAGATCATGGCGTCGGCCGTGGAGGGCGCGTGAGCGCGTCCGAGGTGCAGGGCTACGACCTCGTGATCGTGGGCTCGGGCGCAGGTGGGGGCACCGTGGCGCATGCGCTCGCCTCGACGGGGCTGCGCATCCTCGTGCTCGAGCGCGGCGGCGAGGTGCCGTCGGAGCCCGAGAACTGGGACCCGGCGGCCGTGTGGAAGTCGCTGCGGTATCGCGCCACCGAGCGCTGGCTCGACGGCAGCGGGCAGGAGTTCCAGCCGTACACGCACTACAACGTCGGCGGGAACACGAAGTACTGGGGCAGCGTGTTGTATCGGCTGCGTCGCGAGGACTTCGGCGAGATCGCACACCGCGACGGCGTGTCGCCCGCCTGGCCGATCAGCTACGAGGATCTCGCGCCCTGGTACGAACGAGCCGAGCGCCTGTATCACGTCCACGGCGATGCGACGGGCGATTCCACCGAGCCCCCGCGCGGGCCATTCCCGCATCCCCCGGTGCCGCACGCGCCGGCCATGCAGCAGGTGATCGAGGGCCTGCGCGCACAGGGGCTTCATCCCTCGTCGCTGCCCCTGGGCCTGGTCGACCCCGGCCTGCCGGGCGGCTGCCAGTTGTGCAACACCTGCAACTCGTTCCCGTGCCGCATCCACCGCAAGGGCGACGCCGACGTGTGCTGCGTGCGGCCGGCCGTGCAGGCGGGGGTCACGCTCTGGACGCACGCACGCGCCACTCGCGTGCTCACGAGCGCCGACGGCACACGCGTCACCGGCGTCGAGGTGGAGCGTCAGGGCGCCCTCGTGCGCGTCGAGGCGCCGCGGCTCGTGCTGTCCTGTGGCGCCGTCAACTCCGCCGCCCTGCTGCTGCGATCGGCCACCGCGCAGCACCCGCGCGGGCTGGCCAACTCGTCGGGCCTGATCGGTCGCCGCTACATGGCCCACCTGGCGACGATGATGCAGGGGTTCCACCCGTTCCGCCGGAACGACACGGTCTTCCAGAAGACGGTCGCCATCAACGACTTCTACCTGCGTGGCCCGGGCGTCCCCTACCCGCTGGGCCAGATCCAGTCGCAGGGGCGCACGCACGGCATCATGGCCAAGGTCGTCGGCGACACCTGGTTCCGCGGCACCGTCACCTGGGTGCCGGTGTGGGCCTACGACGCCTGGGTGGCGCGGGGCGTCGACTGGCTGGCGATGTCGGAGGACCTGCCCAACGAGGACAATCGCGTCACGTTGACCGAGGACGGGCGGATCCGGCTCACGTACACGCCCAACAACGAGGGCGCCCATGCGCAACTGGTGCGCGAGGCCATCGCGATGCTCAAGCGGCTCGGGTACTGGAAGGTGATGACCGCCTCGCATCGCGCCAAGAACACCACGCACCAGTGCGGGACGCTGGTGTTCGGGCACGATCCCGCGCGATCGGTGCTCGACACCTTCTGCCGCACGCACGACGTGCCGAACCTCTTCGTGGTCGACGGGTCGTTCTTCCCCTCGTCGGCTGCGGTCAATCCCGGGCTCACGATCATCGCGCAGGCACTGCGCGTGGCCGATCACCTGCGGCGCACGGAACTGCGCCGTCCGGAGGACGCCGCGACCGGCCCGGCCGCGGCGCACACGCCATGAAGGTCCAGTCGTTCAGCCACGTCGGCATCACCGTGTCCGACTTCAACCGCTTCGTGCAGTTCTACTGGGAGGTGTTCGGCTGCCCGCTGGTGGGCGTGTCGGACGCGCCGCCCGAGCGCGTGCGCGCCTTCTTCGGCGTCGGCCTCGATCACGAGGCCCCGCGCTGCAAGATCGGCTGGATTCGCGTGCCCGGGGGCGCCACCCTCGAGATCTTCGGGTTCGAGCCGAAGCTGCCTCCCGACCG
>NZ_JBIINP010000220.1:0-6230 GCF_044337415.1 Luteitalea sp. | reverse complement strand
CGCACCTGCGGCGGCATCAGGCCGTAGCCGCGGGTCAGCGTCTGGTAGATGGCGTGCGGGTCGGCGCCGTTGCGGAAGGGCTCCTGCCAGAAGCGGCGCGCGGTCGGCAGCGAACCGGGCTGCTCGGGGTCGCCGTGGCAGCTGTAGCAGGTGTTGCGGTACGTCACCATGCCACGAGCGACGGCGTCCTTGTCGAGGTCGCCGATCAGGCCGGCGTGATCGATGGAGCGCTCGTAGGCGGGCAGCGCCGGCGTGTCGAGCAGGTAGGTGGCCGGCGGCACCCTGCGTGGGCCGCACGCCATGCTCGCCAGCACGAGCAACAGCGGGACGAGCGGCCTCATGGTCGGTCGGCGGGCGGACGGGACTCTCCGGAATGGCGGCGGCTGATGCGTCATGCCCTTGCTGTGGGCGATATGGTATACAGCACAGTATTCTATGGCAAGTACAGCCAGTGCGGCCTCGGCAGACGCCCAGCCATGAGAACGTCCCGCCGTGACTTTACACTGGCGTTGTGTGCCGGCGCCGCGATGGGCGCGCGGCCGCGCGGCGTTCACGGCCAACCCGCAGACCGCCCGAGTTTCGTCGTCTTCCTCTCCGACGATCTCGGTTACGGTGACCTCGGATGCTACGGGCATCCCATCAACAGGACACCGCACCTCGACCGGTTCGCGACCGAGGGCATGCGCTTCACCGACGGTCACGCAGCCTCGACCGTCTGCTCGCCGTCCCGTGCAGCACTCCTTACGGGTCGACACCCGTATCGACTCGGCATCTACTACCTGCTGGAGAACGGCGTCCACCTCCGCAGGCAGGAGGTGACGATCGCGTCGCTCGTTCGGCGGCAGGGCTACGACACGTGCTTCGTGGGGAAGTGGCACGTGTCGCGGTTGGGGGAGTCGTCGGGTGGACAACCCACCCCACAGGATCACGGATTCGACCACTGGTTCGCCACCGAGCACAACGCGTTCGACGGGCCGGAGAACCCTGGTCGCTTCTTCAGGAACGGTGCGCCGGTCGGGCCGGTGACGGGGTGGTACTGCGACGTGATCGTGGAGGAAGCGCTCGCCTGGCTGCGACGGCGCCCCAATCCCTCTCGCCCGTTCCTCTTGTTCGTGAACAGCCACGAGCCGCACACGCCGGTGCGTCCGCCCGACCGGTACTCGGCGGCGTACGACACGGAGCAGGTCGACGGACTCGAGCGATCGGTGGCCTACGGTGGCGAAGCGCGCCCGGCTGCCAGCGGCACCGCCCACCTCAAGAAGCACTACTACGGCACCATCACGCAGCTCGACGCCGCGTTCGGGACCCTGATGCAGGGACTCGACGACCTCGGACTGCGAGAGCGGACGCTCGCCCTGTTCACCAGCGACAACGGCCCGGAGACGCCGATCACGCCCCAGGAAGAAGCCGGCGTCGGCGATCCCCTGCGCGATCGGTCGTTCGGGACGCCGGGCCCGCTACGAGGCGTCAAGCGCTATGTCTACGAGGGGGGGCACCGCATCCCGTTGATCGTCAGGTGGCCGGGCCGCGTGCGCGCCGGCGCCGTCAGTCACCACCTGGTCAACGGAACCGACCTGCTCCCGACCCTTGCCGCCCTCGCCGCCGCGCCGCTCCCTGGTGAGCGCACGATCGACGGCGTGGACGTGTCGCCGGTGCTGGCGGGCGGCTCGGTGACGCGCCCCATCCCGGCCTGCTGGACGTTCCCGGCGCGCTACCACCACCTGCCGCACATCGCCATGCGAGAAGGCGACCACTCCCTGGTGGGATGGATGGTCGCCAAGCGACCGGACCAGCGCTGGATGGGCTGGATCAAGACGACGACGCTGGAACGCAGCGAGTTGTACGACCTGCGCAACGACATCGGTCAGCGGCACGACCTTGCGCGTCAGGATCCGGAGCGGCACGACCGCCTCCGCCGGCAACTGATCGAACTGTGGGCTGGCATTCAGGCGGATGCCCCGGTGTGGGAGGAGTGGCTCGGGCGATGAGACGCGCGACGATGACAGCGCCCGACCTGATCGAGTTCGGCGAAGTGGCGTCGCCACCGGTGCCAGGATCCGGAGAGGTGCTGCTGCGCGTGCGACGCATCGGCGCCTGCGGCCCATCCACACCGCCATCACCAGCGTGCGCACGGGCGGCACCGTGGTGCACGTGGCCGTCTACGCCGACCGCCCACGCGTCGATCTCGGTCTCGTCCGGGACCGCCGGCGGTCGAGGAACGCAACCAGGATGTCGCCTCGAGGCCTGCTTCGCGAGGTGATCCCCTCGCCCCGTGTGCATGAGGCACGCCGGTGCCAGGCCGTCGGCTGTGCCACCAGGGAGATCAGATGAAGGCATCGACCCGCACGCTCGCCACATTGCTGCTCGCGAGCACCTTCGCCACGAGCGCGAGGGCGCAGGACACGGCGAGCTACCAGACCGACTTCCCGCGCGAGGAGTTCGCGGCCCGGCGCGCCGCGGTCTTCGAACGCATCGGCCGCACGGCCGTCGCGGTCGTGCAGGGCGCGGCCAACGTCGGCGCCTTCGCGCGCTTCCGGCAGACCAACGAGTTCTACTACCTGACCGGCGTCGAGATCCCGCACGCCTACGTGCTGCTCGACGGCCGCAGCCGCCGCACGGTGCTGTACGTGCCGCACCGCAACGAGGCGCGGGAGCGCAACGAGGGCAAGGTGCTGTCGGCTGAAGACGCGGCGTTGATCGTCGAGAAGAGCGGCGTCGACGAAGTGCATGGCGTCGAGCTGCTGGCGCAGCACCTGTCGCGCGCCCTCATCAAGCCGCCGACACCACAGCTCTACACGCTCTTCAGTCCCGCCGAAGGACGCGTCGCGAGCCGCGACGAAATCCTGACCGGCATCGCGGGCAATGCCTCCGACCCGTGGGATGGACGTGCGACGCGCGAGGGCACGTTCATCGGCCACCTGCGGGCCCGGTTCCCGCAGTTCTCGCTCCACGACCTGACCCCGATCCTCGACGACCTCCGCCTCGTGAAGAGCCCGCGCGAGATCGACCTGATCCGGCAGGCGTCGCAACTGGCAGCGCTGGCGATCACCGAGGCGATGCGCAGCACGCAGGCGGGCGTCATGGAGTACCAGCTCGATGCTGCCGCGCGCTACGTGTACCAGCTCAACGGGGCACGCGACGAGGGGTACGCGTCGATCACTGCCGGCGGTACCAATGCCTGGTGGGGCCACTACTTCCACAACAACAGCGCACTGAAGGACGGCGACCTGGTCCTGATGGACTACGCCCCGGACCTCCGCTACTACACCAGCGACATCGCGCGCATGTGGCCGGTGAACGGGCGGTTCAGCGCCGCACAGCGCCCGCTGTACGAGTTCATCGCCGCCTATCGCGACGCCCTGGTGCGTCACATCAAGCCGGGCCTCACCGCCGACGAGATCCAGGATCGCACCGCCGCCGACATGGCGAAGGTCATCGACACCACCAGGTTCGCCAACCCCAATCACGAGCGTGCGGCGCGAGAGGCCCTGAAGTTCCGCGGTCACCTGTCGCATCCCGTGGGCATGACGGTGCACGACGTCGGCACGTATCGCACGGGTCCGCTGAAGCCCGGGCAGGTGTTCTCGATCGACCCGATGCTCTGGGTGCCCGAGGAGCGCCTCTACGTCCGCGTCGAGGACGTGGTCGTGGTTACCGAGACCGGCGTCGAGAACTTCACCGACTTCCTCGCGGTCGCCCCCGCGGCGATCGAGGCGATCGTTGCCGAGCCGGGCATGGTGCAGTGGCGTGGCGCCACGTCGCTCCCCTTGAAGCGATGACCCCGATGCGCCTCCTCTCACGCCTGTCGCTCTTCGTGCTCGCGCTCGCCACGTGTCCTCCCTGCGTGGCGACGGCGCAGCAGGTGGACCTGTCGCGCCGGCCCGTCAGGTCGTTGCGCAGCCACGACTACGACGTCCAGCACTACCGCATCCAGTTGGCGATCGACGATGCCACCCGGACCGTCCAGGGTGAGACGACGGTGACGCTGCGGCCGCTCGGCGACGACTTCCGCATCGTCGAGCTCGACTCCGAGACGTTCACCGTGTCGGCCGTGCGCGACGAGTGGGGCGCCCTGCTCACGTTCAGTCAGCGGCCCGGCACTCTGCGCGTGGAGTTGGCCAGAGCCTACCGTCACGACGAGATCGTCACCGTCACGGTCGCCTATCGCTTCTCCAACCCCCAGGTGGACTCACCCCGGTTCGGCATGCCGGCCAACTACCGGCTCGGCTTCGACTTCAAGGCGGCAGAGGCACGCAACCCGCAGATGGTGTCGACGCTCTCCTTTCCCCAGGGCGCGCGGCACTGGTTTCCTGCCTACGATGACCCCGACGACAAGGCCACGGCCGACATCATCGTGACCACGCGCCAGGACCACACCGCGGTGTCCAACGGGCGCCTGGTCCGCATCACCTCCGACGAGAAGGCTGGCACACGCACGTTCCATTGGTCGCAGGAACAGCCACATTCGACGTACCTCTTCATGGTCGCCGCCGGCCCCTACGCCGTGGTGCGCGACACTCTGGGAACGCTGCCGATCAGCTATTGGGTCTACCCGCAGGACGAGCCGCACGCGAGACGCACCTTCGGGCGCACGCCAGACGTGATCCGTTTCTTCGGCGAGCGATTCGGCTACCCCTACCCGTGGGCCAAGTACGACCAGGTCATCATCCCGGGCATCGGCGGCGGCGCGGAGAGCACCTCCGCGACGGTCATCGGTGAAAGCGCCATCGTGCCCGACGACCGAGCCATGCAGGACTTCTCGGCCGACTGGCTGGTGGCACACGAGGCCGCCCATCACTGGTGGGGCGATCTCGTGACGATGCGGACCTGGAGCGAGACCTGGATCAACGAGGGCTTCGCGACGTTCGGCCAGCACGTCTACACCTGCCATGTGCGCGGGCCCGACGAATGCGCCGTCGACCTGCAGCAGAAGCGGACGAACTACCTCGACGAGGTGCGCACGCGGTACATGCGGCCGATCGTCTACGAGCGCTACGACCACCCGAACGACAACTTCGATCGCCACACGTACCAGAAGGGCGCCGTCGTCATCGACATGCTTCGCCACCACCTCGGCGAGGCGGCGTTCTGGCGATCGGTGTCGCGCTTCCTGCACGCGCACGCGTTCGGATCGGCCGACACCAACGACCTCGTCGTCGCCATTCACGAGACCACCGGGAAGAACGTGGCGTGGTTCATCGACCAGTGGGTCCGCAAGCCGGGGCACCCGGTGCTGGCGGTGACGCAGGCCTGGGATCCGGCGTCACGCAAGGTGGTGCTGCGCGTCCGCCAGACGCAGGACACGGCCAGGGGCGTCCCGATCTTCCGCCTGCCGGTGGAGGTCGAGGTGGTCACCTCGCGCGGCGCCACCGTCCATCCGATCATCGTCGAGTCGGCAGTCCAGCAGTTCGAGTTCGATGCGCCGGACAGGCCGCTCCTGGTGCGGTTCGACAAGGGCAATCACCTGCTGGCCGAACTGACGTTTGCCAAGGACACCACCGAGCTGCTCTACCAGCTGCGCCACGACGACGTGATGGGGAAGATGTGGGCCGCCTCGGAGCTGGGTGGGCGGATCGGCGAGCCTGGCGTGCGCGACGCATTGCAGGTGGCAACGACCGATGCCTTCTGGGCCGTCAGGGAGCGCGCGGTCACCGTGCTGACCACTGGGGGCCAGGGGATCGGCACCGACCGACTGCGCGAACTGGCCATCGACCCCAGCTCGCGCATGCGCGTGGCGGCGCTTCGAGCGCTAGGCGCGCGAAGGGAAGCCGCGCTGCTGCCGTTCTATCGGGAGCGCTTCGAGAAGGACGACAGCTATCTGGCGCAGGCCGAAGCGCTGCGTGCGGTCGGCATGGTGCGTGACCTGGCGAGCCTGCCCTGGCTCGCGCAGGCCGCCGCGATGGCCTCGCCACGCAACGTGATTCGCGTGGCGGCGGAGCGGGCGCGCGACGAGATCACCGGGGCCAGGTAGCTGGCCTCGACTCGGGAGGCCTGGCGTCGGACGGCGCGCATCTCCTCGTCGCCCCACACGAGCGTGGCCTCGGCTTCGTGTTCCGGGACCTGGCGCTCTGGCCGCATCTCTCGGTGACGGAGCATCTCGGGTTCGTGCTCGGGTCCCCGCGCGGCGCGCCCCCGGCGCGCCCCCTCACCAGCTGCCGCGTTCGCCGAGGTGATGGACGATCTGCGCGTAGCGCTCCGTGCCCCGTCGCCAGTTGGTGACGACGGCACGC
>NZ_JBIINP010000129.1:0-12086 GCF_044337415.1 Luteitalea sp. | reverse complement strand
GGCACGACCACCGTGCCACCCGCATCTATCCCTCGTATGCGGCGCGCTGGCATCCGGATGGCCGTCGCATTGTCGTACTCGCCGATCTCGCGGAGCGCGATCATCTGTACGCCCTCGACGCGACCACGCCCACGTCGGCCCCGGTCGCCCTGACCTCCGGCACGTGGGACGTGACCTCGCTCGTCGACATCGCGAGCGACGGCACGCTGATCTTCACCAGCACGCTGAAGAACCCGTACGAACGCCAGGTCTATCGCCTGACGCCTGGGGCCACCGCGCCGACGGCCCTGACCACGCTCGCCGGCACCCACGCGCCGGTGCTGTCACCTGATGGCCGCCACCTCGCCACCATCTGGACCGACGACGTGACGCCGCCGGAACTCATGGTGACGTCGCATGGACAAGGCACCGCCGAGCGCAGGGTCACCACCTCACCGCTCCCCGAGTTCCCGCGCCACTCCTGGGTACGCGCGCGGTATGCGACCTTCACCAATGCCGTCGACGGGTTCGTGGTGCACGCGCGCATTCTCGAGCCACCCGCGCGAGACCCTGCCCGCCGGTATCCCGTCATCTTCGGGCCCGTCTACTCGAATACCGTGCGGAACCGATGGAATGGCCTGGCAGGGACGCTGCAGCAGTTCCTTGTCCAGCAGGGCTATATCGTCGTGCAGGTGGACGTGCGGGGCAGCGTTGGTCATGGCCGCGCGTTTCGCGAGGCATTCCTGATGGACTACGGCGGCAAGGATCTCGACGACCTGCAGGCCGTGGTCGATGGCCTCAAGGCTCTGCCGTATGTCGATGGCCGGCGGATCGGCCTCTGGGGCAGCAGCTATGGCGGCCTGCTCACCGTTCATGCGCTGTTGAAGCGGCCCGGAGTCTTCGCCGCGGGCGTGGCTGGCGCCCCGGCTGTGGACCCGCACGCGTTCGGTCCGGACGACGTGGCGATCACCCGGACGCCCGAGTCACATCCCGAGGCCTTCGTGCGCGGGTCGGCGCTGAATCTGGGCGACGACCTGCGCGATCCGTTGCTGATCATCCACGGGCTCATGGACGACGTGGTGCCATTCCGCACGACCATGGCGCTGGCCGAGCGGCTGATGCTGCTTGGCAAGGACTTCGACGTGGCCACCGCACCTGGTGCCACGCACGCGTGGACGGCCCGCGAACACTACGCGCGCTACTTCTATCGCAAGCTCGTGCAGTTCTTCGACCGGCACCTGGCCGCGGGAGTCCGGTGACGCGTCTCCCGACGTGGCCACGCCAGCTCGACGGCACCAGCGCGGCGCTATGCCACGCTGTATGCTGACCCCGCGATGAAACGCCTCTCCGTCGGCCTGCTCGGTGTCGTCGGCGTCGCACTCGCAGCCTGGGGAGCGGGTCAGTGGCGCTGGTCGGGCAAGAGCCAGGCGCTGCTCGATCGGCTCGAGTCGTCGCGCGAGCGGGCGCCACAGGCGACCGTCGATCTCCGGGAACTCGACGGGTTGCCGCCGCCGGTGGCGCGCCACCTCAGGCAGGCGCTGCCGGAAGGCGCCACCCTCATCCGCGCCGTGGACGTCGTCCATCGCGGCACCTTCAACATGAGCCAGGCCGGCGAGCAGTGGCGGCCCTTCACGTCGCATCAGCGTGTCGTGACGCGACGGCCCGGGTTCGTGTGGGATGCGCGCATCTCGATGGGGCCAGGCGTCGCCGTTCATGTGCACGACGCCTACGTCGACGGCGAGGGCATCCTCGAGCCGGCCATCCTCGGCCTGTACTCCCTGATGCAGTTGCGAGACCGCGGCGGCGAGGTGGCCCGCGGCGAGCTGATGCGCTTCTTCGCGGAAGCCGCGTGGTATCCCACCGCGCTGCTGCCGAGCCAGGGCGTGCGCTGGGAGCCGATCGACGACACGCACGCGCGCGGCACGCTCGTGGACGGCCCGCTGACGCTGCCGATGACCTTCGGGTTCGGCGCCGACGGCCTGCTCGCGTCGATGCGCGTCGAGGATCGTGGGCGCACGGTGGACGGGACCGTCGTCCCCACCCCGTGGGAGGGGCGCATGTCGAACTACCAGCGGCGCGACGGTTACCTCGTGCCGCTCGACGGAGAGGTGGCCTGGCTCACGCCGCAGGGCCGCCTCCCGTACTGGCGCGGCACCATCACCGACATCACCTATCAGTGCTAGCCGAGGTCACGGCCGACTCGGACAGCCAGCCCCGTCGACGCCACGCGCGGCGCCGCACCATCACCTGATGACGTCGGCCCAGAGGGCCTCCATGCGCGCCCGCATGGCCGCATCGGGAAGACGGCCGCGGCATGCGCCCATGTTCTCCTCGAGGTGCGCGACGCGCGTGGTGCCCGGGATCGCGCAGGTCACCGCCGGGTGCGAGACGACGTACTTCAGCAGGAACTGGCTCCACGTCGCGACATCGATGTCGGCGGCCCACGGCGGCAGCGGCCGCTCGGCGAGGCGCTGCAGCAGCGTGGCGCGGCCGAGCGGCACATTGGCCATCACGGCCACCTTCCGCTCGATGGCCGCCGTGAAGACCTCGCGCTCGGCGGCGCGGTTGCCGATCGAGTAATCCACCTGCACGAAGTCGATCGGGTACTTTCGCAGGGCCTCGGCCACCATGCCGTGCTGCTGCGGGTTGAACGTCGTGACGCCGATGTAGCGGATGCGACCGGCGCGCTTCCACTCCTGGAGCAGCGGCATCAGTTCCTCGGTGCCGTGCATGTTGTGGATCTGCAGCAGGTCGATGCGGTCGGTGCGCAGGCGCTGGAGCGAGCGCTCGACGCTCTCGCGCCCCCCGACGCCGTCGCGAGCCGGGCGTGTCACGCCCGGCGGCGGGCCCGGGAGCGGCGTCGTCGATGGCGCGGGTGTCGTGCCAGGCGTGGCGGCCGGGGCGCTGGCGGCCGGGCCGCCGCGGTCGAACTTGGTGGCGACGAACATGCGGTCGCGCGTGCCGAGTTCGGCCAGGGCGCGACCGACCACACCCTCGCTCTCGCCGTAGCCGGCCGCCGTGTCGATGAGCGTGCCCCCGAGTTCGCCGAGGCGCTGCAGCACGGGGCGCAGCTGGTCGTACTGCGCGTCGCGATACCAGATCGTGCCGAGGCCGATCACGGGCAGGCGCTCGCCGGTCGACGGAATGGGCTTGGTGATCAGCGGCAGCGCTGCGCCCTGCGCCAGGGCCCACGCAGAGCGGGGGAGTGCCGCGAGCGCGCCGGCGGCCAGGCCGGCGCAGAGCAGCCTGCGACGCGAGTCGTCCATCGGGCGTGGCTTGGCCATGGGCCACCGTAGCATGCCCCCGCGCCACCCGAGATGCGTCGGGCTCTTTGCAGCGCGGCCGATTGCCGATATCGTTCCGGTGCCACGCCGCCTCACCGGCCCCCTCCCGACCGTGATCGTCCTCGCCTTCGCCCCCCGTTCCCTCTCGGCTCCGTGCTGATCCGGCGCCGCGGGATCCCGCGCACGTCGGGCATCGCCCGCGCGGCGCTGTTCGCCCTGGCACTGCTCGTCGCCGGGGCGGCCCCGGCACGCGCGCAGCAGGAGGACCGCCCCGACCTGCCGACGCCCGACCAGCTCAACGTCCAGATCATCCCAGGCGGCGAGACCGTCAAGCTCGACGGCGTGCTCGACGAGGCCGTGTGGGCCCGCGCGACGCCTGCCACGGGTTTCTGGCAGTACGCGCCGCTGGATCGCGCGGCCGCGACCGAGAACACCGAAGTGCGCGTCGTGCAGGACGAACGCGCGCTCTACTTCGGCATCACCTGCCACGACACGAACCCGAAGGGCCTGATCACGCTCGACATGCGGCGCGACGCGCCGCTGTCCAACGACGACTACGTGGGCATCTACCTCGACACGTACCACGACCACCGCAACTTCTACTATTTCTCGACCAACACCCTCGGCACGCGCCGCGACGGCATCGTCACCGACGCCAAGTCGTACAACACGGCGTGGAACGGCATCTGGGAGGTGAAGACGCAGGTGACGGCGACGGGATGGACGGCGGAGTTCCGCATCCCGTTCTCCACCCTGCGCTTCGGTGGCGACCAGCCGATGACGTGGGGCCTGCAGCTCAGTCGTGCGATCAGGCGCAAGCAGGAGTCGGTCTACTGGGCGCCGATCCCGCGCTGGCTCGGCGGGCGCGCCACGTGGCGCGCCGAGCGGTTCGGGCAGTTGGTCGGCATCCGCACCGACGCGGCCTATGCGAAGTGGGAGGCCAAGCCGTACGCGCTCGCCGGCGCGCAGCATGGCTGGCGGCCGTCCTCCTCTGACCCGCGCTTCAACGTCGGCGGCGACGTGCTCTACGACTTCACGCCGAACCTGAGGGGCACGGTCTCGATCCGCACCGACTTCGCACAGGTCGAGGCCGACCAGGAGGTGATCAACTTCACGCGGTTCCCGATCTTCTTTCCTGAGCGCCGCGACTTCTTCCTCGAGGACGCCGGGCTGTTCAACGCCGGAATCGAGCAGGAAGTGATGCCGTTCTACAGCCGCCGCATCGGCCTGGTGAACGGCCGGCAGGTGCCGATCCTCGCGGCGGGGAAGCTCTCGGGGCGTGTCGGCGAGTACACGGTGGGCGTGATGAACGTGCAGACCGAGGAGGCCGACGTGTCCATCCCCGGTGGAGCCCCCGTCACCGCCCCGGCCGCCAACCACACCGTGCTGCGCCTGAAGCGCAACCTCCTCACCAACAGCTCGATCGGCGCGATCGTCACCAACCGGCAGTCCAGCAGTTCCTACAGCCGCCTGGCCGGCATCGACGGCAACTTCTGGTTCAGCCCGGCGCTCAAGGGCGAGATGCTGCTGGCGCGCACCTTCAACACCGACGGCGTGCGCAACGACGGCGCCGGCATCGGCCGGCTCCTCTTCTCGAATCGCAACGTCGTCGCCGACGTGCGCTACTACGCCATCGGGCGCACCTTCGTCCCCGAGATGGGCTTCGTGCTGCAGAACGACCTCCGCCGGTCGTCGGCCGACGTGTCGTACACGCAGTGGGTGAACCGGGGGCGCGTGCGCAACGTGATCTACTCGGGCTCCTACGCCTACGACGCCTACTTCGATCACGAGTTCCTCGGACGCCGCAGCAAGGTCGGCGCCGACCTCATGCTCGAGTCCAACGACAGGATGGGGTATGCCTGGGTGCCCTCGCGTGAGCGCATCCTCAGGCCGTTCTCCGTCGGCCCCATCACGATCAGGCCCGGCGACTACTCGAACAGCTCGCACGACCTCACCTTCACGAGCAACGCGAGTCGTCGGCTGTCGGCCACGGCCGCCTACAGCCTGATGGACTACTGGGGTGGCGACCGTCGGCAGCTGACGCTCTCGAGCAACATCCACCCGTCGGCGAACCTGTCGGTCGACCTGATCTACACGCACAACAACGTCGACCACCCGGCCGGCGACTTCAGGACCAACACGTTCAGCAACCGCGTGTTGTACGCCTTCACCACCGACCTGTTCGTGAAGACGTTCGTGCAGTGGAACGACCTCGACGACAAGCTGTCGGGCAACCTGCTCGTGGGCTGGGAGTACCGGCCGGGCAGCCAGCTCTTCCTCGTGTACGACGAGGTCCGTGACCGTTTCGCGTCGCCGGTCCTCGCCCCACGCAACCGGCTCCTGCTGGTCAAGTGGACCTACACGTTCCGGTTCTGAGGAACCGCTGTGGTAGGGACCGCTCTCCGCCCTTCGACGACGCCCAGAGCGGGTTGAGCGCAGTCGATGGCCGAGCGGTCCCTCTCCGCATCAGTACCGGACTACTGCGCCTCGGCGAGCGGGCGGATCCAGATATTGCGGAACCGCACCGGGTTGCCGTGGTCCTGCAGGCCGATGTAGCCCTTGGCGTTGGACGGCGCGTACTTGCCGATCTGCTTGTGCATCGTCGGCCCGAGGTAGGTCTGGGCCGCGTGCACCGTCACACCGTTGTGGAGCACGGTGACGGTCGCCGGCTGCTTCAGCGTGTCGCCCTCGAACCTCGGGCCCTTGAAGATGATGTCGTACGACTGCCACTCGCCGGGCTTGCGCGAGGCGTTGACCATCGGCGGGAACTGGCCGTACATCGCCGACGCCTGGCCGTCGGGGTAGGTGACGTTCTGGTAGCTGTCGAGCACCTGGATCTCGAACACGCCGTTCAGGAACACGCCGCTGTTGCCGCGCCCCTGGCTGTTGCCCTTCACCTCCGACGGCGTCGCGAACTCCACGTGCAACTGGTAGTCGGTGAAGTCGTCCTGCGTCGTGCGGATCATGCCCTTGCCGCTCGACATCACGCCGTCGGCCACCGGCCAGCCCACAGGACCGCCGCCCTGCGTCATCTGCCACTTGCTCAGGTCGGTGCCCGAGCCGAGCAGCACGATCGCGTCTGACGGCGGCGCCAGCGACACGAACGGGCCCGGCGTCACCACACGCGGCTGCGGCCGCATGCCGTCGTGCACGTGCCACTTGCCGTTGGGCTGCATCGGCGTGTCCTGGTACCCCGTCGGCGCGGGTGGCGGGGTAGCGGGCGGGGTCTGGGTCTGTTGTGCGCTGATGGCGGCGCCGGCCAGCAGGCAGGCGACGAGAACGGTGATCTTCTTCAAGGCACGGCTCCTCGTGTGTGTGTCGACGTCCCCGACGGAACGCCCCCGGGCCCGGATGATATCCGCCAACGGCCCGCCAGGCGAAGGCGGGGCCATTGCGCACCGGAACCGTCAGTCGGTGATCAGATCAGCGCAGCGGCGGCGTGCTCGTCGGTGGACGCCGGTGGCCAGTCGCCTGCTCGTACGCGTAGGCCAGGCGGATCAGCGTCGGCTCCGACCACGCCCGACCGAACAGCGTGAGCCCGGCCGGCAACACGCCGCCCCGCGTGTAGCCCATGGGCACCTGGATGGCCGGAAAGCCCGTCTCTGGCGAGAAGAACTGGCTGTTGTCGCCGTGCGGCGTGTTGAGGTCGCCGATGAGGCGCGGCGGATGGCTCCACGTCGGGTAGACGAACGCATCGAGCCGCTGCGCGTCCATCGCGGCGGTCACGGCCGCGCCCACCTGCTGCCGCCACGCGGTGTCGGCGCGACAGGCCTCCGAGTCGGGGCCGTGGTCGGGTATCTCATCGGCGCGCTCGAGCTGCCGGCGCACGCTCGGGTGGAAGCGCCTGGAGGTGAGCACCTCCGCGAGCGACTTCACGGGGACCCGGTCGCCGTGCGACGCCAGGTAGCGGTTGATCTCGTACTTGAAGGTGCGGCACGTGTCGGCCGCCGACGGCGCCTGCTGGGTTGTGAGCGCAGGCACTGGCGCCGGATCGACGATGGTCGCGCCAGCCGCGCGCAGGTCCGCCAGCGCCCGTTCGAACACCTCCAGCACCTCAGGGGCGGTGGTGGCGGTGTCGAAGGCGGCGCGCAGCACGCCGATGCGAGCGCCCTTCAACCCGTTGCGGTCGAGGGCGCGCAGGTAGTCCTGCGGCAGGTGCGCACCGGCGTCGGCCGTGACCGGGTCGCCGGGATCGGCGCCGACGATCACCTGGAACACGCGTGCCGCGTCCTCCACCGTCCGCGTCATCGGCCCGGCGATGTCGGCCAGCAGGCTCAGCGGCATCACCCCGCCCCGGCTCGTCAGGCCCATCGTCGATCGGATGCCCACGAGCGCCTGGTGCGAGGAGGGGCCGCGGATCGAGTTGCCCGTGTCGGTGCCGAGGCCGACGGTGCCGAAGCTGGCCGCCACGGCCGCTGCCGTCCCGCCGCTCGACCCGGCCGTGACGCGATCCAGTGCGTACGGGTTCTTCGTGTAGCCGGGCAGGATCGAGCTCACGGTCTCGTACGGCGTGAACGCCCACTCGGCCATGTTCGACTTGGCCAGCACGATGGCGCCGGCAGCCTTCACGCGCGCCACCTGGAACGCGTCCTTGTGCGAGATGAAGCCCTGGAGCGACAGCGATCCGTTGGCGCTCTGCAGCCCCATCGTCTCGAAGTTGTCCTTCACGATCACCGGGACGCAGTGAAGCGGGCCGGTCAGGCCCCCGCGCGAGAATCGCCGATCGAGATCGTCGGCAGCGGCGAGCGCCTGTGTATTCGTGACGACGATGGCGTTGAGTGCGGGGCCGTTCTTGTCGAAGGTCTCGATGCGTCGGAGGTACTGCTCGACCAGGCCGCGGCAGGTGATGCGCCCGTCGCGGAATGCCGCGTGCACCTGTGCGATGGTCGCCTCATGCACGTCGAAGCGCGAGGAACCCTGCGCGCCGGGGCGTCCGGCGGTGCCCGCGAGCAGCGCCGCGCCGAGCGCGAGCGACACGAACCGGTGGGGTGTAGGCACGACCGAATGATAGCCGGGGCGCGACCAGGGGGCGCTCGCGGCGCGTGAATTGGTACGATGCCCGGCGCATGCCTGCTGCAGACGCCCTCGTCATCGAGAACGCCACCGCCATCCTGCCCGACCGCCTCCTGCCCCACGCTCGCGTGGTCCTGCAGGACGGACGCATCACGCGCGTCGGAGGCGCGTCCACGCGCGTGCCTCGCGGGGCGCGCGTGCTCGATGCGCGCGGCGGGTACGTGTCGCCCGGCTTCGTGGACGTCCACGTGCACGGCGGGGGCGGCGCCGACTTCATGGACGGCACGCCGGAGGCGGTGCGCACCGCCTGCGCCGTCCACGCGCGGCACGGCACCACGACGATCTTCCCGACGACCACCACCGGCGATGCGGATGAGGTCGCGCGCATGATCGCCGCGTGCGGCGTCGTGCGCGACGAGGGCGGCACAACGACGGGCGCGCGCATCGCCGGCGTGCACCTGTACGGGCCGTTCTTCGCCGCCGACAAGGTCGGCTGCCACTCGGAGGCGGGACGACGCGACCCGACGACGGCCGAGTATGCGCGCTACTTTGCCACCGGGATCGTGCGCATCGCGACATGCGCTGCGGAATTGCCCGGCGCTGATCGGTTCTTCCGCCGGGCGGCGCGTGAAGGGTGCCTCGTCACGTGCGGGCACTCCAATGCGTCGTGGACCGAGATGGACCGCGCCTTCGCTGCCGGCATGCGGCACGTGGACCACTTCTGGTGCGCCATGAGCAGCGTGGCGTCGGTCCGTGTTCGGCTCGGCACGCCCATGCAGGGGAGCATGGAGCAGTACGTCCTGATGCAGGAGGGGATGAGCACCGAGGTGATTGCCGACGGCTTCCACCTCGCGCCCGAGCTGCTTCGCTTCGCGCTTCGCATGCTCGGTCCGCGCCGACTCCTGCTGGTGACCGACGCCAGTCGTGCGGTCGACATGCCGCCCGGCCGCTACCGCTTCGGACCCGTCGCCACCGGCACCGACTTCGACCACGACGGCCACGTGGGCCGTGCGCCCGGCGGCGGGCTCGCGAGCTCATCGGTCGGCATGGACCACATGGTGCGGACGATGGTGCGGGCGACGAAGGCGCCGCTGTGGGAGGTGGTGCGCATGGCCAGCCTCACGCCGGCGGAGCGCACCGGCCTGGCCGACGAACTCGGCAGCCTCACGCCGGGCACGCGCGCCGACGTCGTCGTGCTGAGCCCGCGGTTGCAGGTGCGGCAGGTGATCGTCGGCGGTCACCTGCTTCCGCGGGGCACGTCGCGCGCCTGAGGCGCCTGCGAATCGGGCTCAGGCCCGTGTCGCGCCTACCCAGGCGTCGACGTTGCGGCCCAGCACGTCGAGCGGCACGTTGCCGCCGAGGAGCAGCGTGTCGTTGAAGCCCTTGTCGGTGAACCGGTCGCCCAGCGTGGTCTTCGCTGCGTCGCGCTGCCGGTTGATCTCGGTGTGCCCGACCTTGTAGCCGCACGCCTGGCCGGGCCACGAGCAATAGCGGTCGACTTCTGACGCCACTTCCAGTGGGTTGGAGCCGTTCACGTCGACGAAGAACTGGACGCCCTGCTCGCGCGTCCAGCGCTTGGCGTGCAGGCCGGTGTCGACCACGAGGCGGCAGGCGCGGAAGGCAATCGACTGGAGGTAGCCGAGGCGGCCGACCGGGTCGTTCTCGAAGGCGCCGAGTTCATCGGCGAGCTGCTCGGCATACAGCGCCCAGCCTTCCGAGTAGGCGTTGAAGGCCAGCATCTGCCTGATGAGCGGCATGCCGTGTGTGTACTCGCCCTGCCAGATGTGGCCGGGGATGGCCTCATGGAACGTGAGGTCGCCGAGGCTGTAGCGGCTGTGCAGGTCGGTGGTGCGCAGGTTGATCCAGAAGCGCCCCGGGATCGAGCCGTCCACCGCGCCGGCGCCGCCGTACGCGGCAGGCGCGCCCGGCTCCTCTTCGGGCGGCAGCCGCTTCACTTCCATGTTGGGATTCACGACCGTGCCGAACGCGCGCGGCATCTGCGCGCGAATCCAGGCGAGGCGCTCGTCGATGAACGCGAGGATCTCGGCGCGGCCGCGGTCGCCTTCGGGGAACGCGTAGCGCGGATCCTTCGCGAGGGCCTGCATGCGCGCGCCGACGGTGCCCTGTGTGTACCCCACGGTCCTCAGGATGGCGTCCATCCGCGCGTGCAGTTGCTCCAGCTCGCGACGGCCCATCGCGTGGACCTCGTCTGGCGACATCGTGGTCGTCGTCGAGGCCTTGAGCGCCCACCGGTAGTACGCCTCTCCGCCGGGTCGCGCCCACATGCCGGCGTCGCCCGTCGCGACGGCACGCTGCGCCTCCAGCTCGGCGAGCTGCTGCTCGAGCGCCGGGGCGATGTCCTTCGTGGCGATGGCGCGGGCGCGATCGGCCCATGCGCCGGGAATGGTCTTGGTGCGCCTCGCGATCGACTCGACCAGCCCGCCGCCCTCGCGCGTGCCGGTGATCGCGAGTCGCAGCTGCGCGATCGCCTTGTCGAGCAGGAAGGCGGGGGGCACGAGGCCCTTCGCGCGTGCGGCCTGCGCGCGCTCGCGCTCGCCGGCGAGCTGCTTCGCGTAGGACTGCAGCCGAGAGAGGTACGCCTCGGCGTCGGCGGCGTTCTCGATGCGGTGCTCGGCGTCGAGCATCCGGGGGATGTCCAGGTAGGCGCCCACGTTCTGCACCACGACATAGGGCGTGATGCGCCAGCCGCCGACCGGCACATCCCCATAGGGCATGGCGAAACCTTCGAGCGCCGTCGCGTAGGCGCTGCGCACGACATCGATGCTGGTGCGTGTCGCGTGGGTCAGCGGGGCCGTGTCGACGGCCTTCGCCCGTGCGAGGTCACGCGTCAGCAGGGCCGCGATGCGCTGCTGGCCCTCGGCGGAGCGGTCCATCAACTGCGCGCGCAGCCCGGCGCGTGCGCCCGTGTCGAGGCCGAGCGACGTGGCGCTCTCGGGGAGCAGCTGCAGGAGTCCGTTGCCGATGTCGTCGAGCAGCGCGCGTGCCGCGGCCTCGGCGTCGGCGGGCGCAGTGGCAGAGGTGGCGCCCGTGACGGGCGCAGCGGGATCGCGCCGGCAGGCGGAAAGCATCGGAGCTGTGGCCGCGCTCGCGAGCGTGGCGATGGCCTGGCGGCGCGTCAGTGAGGCGTTGGTCATGGCAGTCGCCCGGATGGTACACCGCCGTCGTTGCTACGCTGCCCGCTCCACCGTAGACTTCCGGTTCGCGCCCGAGCTTCCGCTCCCGGACGTCCCGCGCCTGTGGAGACTTCGATGACCGAGACGACTGCCGCGCTCAACGCGACCACCCTGGGCTGTTCCATCACCTGCAAAGATCTCGACGCGTCCCTGCGCTTCTATCGCGATGGCATCGGCTTCGCTGTCGGGCAGACCTACGAGCGCGACGGCAAGGTCGTCGCCGCCGTTGTCACATCGGGCAATTGCGCCATCGTCCTGAACCAGGACGACGGCAAGCTGGGGTGGGATCGGATCAAGGGACAGGGCTTCTACCTGCAGATCAACGTCGCGGCTCCCGCCGACGTCGACGCGGCGGCCGAGCGCGTCGCGGCGGCTGGTGAGAGGGCGGCCAGCGTGCGCACGGCGTCCTCGTGCGCCCCGACCGGGCCCCAGTACCACTGTCCCTTCGCGTCCTTCCCAGGCGTGGCGTTGGACTTCGCATCCGCGCGCAGCACCGTGATCTCGTGCTCCAGTGAGCGGAGGCGCGCTGCATAGTTGGACGGCCGCGTCGTGCGCAACTCGCCGTTCTGCTTCTCGAACGTGTCGCGCTTCTGTTGTTCCCAGGCCGGCGACATGA
>NZ_JBIINP010000187.1:0-7599 GCF_044337415.1 Luteitalea sp. | reverse complement strand
TCGCCGCCCTCGCATCGCCTGTCTCGTCACCTTCTGGGGCGCCACGCGCTCGCATGCCGACTGGATCATCACCAAGCTGATCGACGGCTACTGGTGGCAGGGCGCGCACATGGCGTCGCGCGTCGACGTGGCGTCGGTCTACCTGCACCAGCGCCCGACCAGCGTCCTCGGCGAGAAGGTATGCAAGGCAAAGGGCATCCCTGTCTTCGACACCGTCGCCGGTGCCTTGACCCTCGGCGGCACGGCCCTCGACGTCGACGGCGTGGTCATCGTCGGCGAGCACGGCCAGTATCCGGTGGACCTCAAGGGACACTGGCTGCTGCCGCGCTGGTGGATGTACCAGCAGATGGTGAAGGTGTTCGAGCAGAGCGGACGGTCGGTGCCGGTCTTCAACGACAAGCACCTCTCCTACGACTGGGACGAGGCGAAGTGGATGTTCGACAAGTCCCGCGAGCTGAAGTTCGCGTTGACCGGCGGTTCGTCGATCCCGACCTACTACCGCACGCCGGAACTCGAACTGGCCAACGACACGCCGATCACGGCCTCGATCTCGTTGGGGGGCGCTCCCGACGAAGGTGGCTTCTTCCACTGCGTCGACGTGCTGCAGTCATTCGTGGAACGCCGCAAGGGTGGCGAGACGGGTGTCGCCTCGGTGCAGTACATCCGCGGCCCGGAGACGTGGGCGTGGACCGAGCGCACCCCGTGGGCAGGCCGACTGCTCGAGGCGGTCCGCACGCGGCTGTCACTGAAGCCCGGCCACTTCCAGGGCATCAACGCGCCCAACGTCTGTGTGATCGAGTACCGCGACGGCACCAGGGCCGCCATCTACAACGCGCGTGAGGTGGGCTGGACGTGGGCGGGCGAGATCGCGGGGCAGCCAGATCCCACGGTGGTGTCGATGCTGGGCTTCCCGGGCCCGTTCGATCAGTATCACGCCTCCAACGGGCAGCCGCATTGGATCGTCGAGACGATGGTGACGGGCAAGGAGCCGTTCGACGCGCAGCGCCTCCTGCTGTCGACGGGCATCGTGAACGTCGCCCTCGAGTCGCACTGGGAGAACGGGAAGTACCTGGCCGTGGGGCGACGCATCGACACGCCGTTCCTCGACATGACCTATTGCCCCACGCACGGCGCGCAGTTCAGCACGGGCGCGCGGCCGCCCAACACGCCCTACCTGCGCGGCTTCGACAGCTAGGCCTGCCTGACCCGCTACGGCGTCGATGGCTCGGCCGGCAGGCGCGCCTGCCACTTCTGCGCGTCCTCGGGTCGCTCCCACGCCGTGTACAGGGCGACGAGCCGGCGGCGCGTCGGCTCCACGATGGGGGACGCGTCGCCCAGCGCCGCCACGAGTTCCGCCTCGGCGCCGAGCAGGAGCGACTCGGCTTCGGCGAAGCGCCTGGCGAGCACCATGTGTTCACCCAGCGCACTGCGGCTCGAGGCCAACGTCCAGTGTCCCGGTGGCATCACGCGTGTACGGAGGGCGAGGCTTTCACGCAGCCACCGCTCGCCTTCCTCCAGGCGTCCCAGCGGGCCGAGGATGCGCCCGAGCAGCTGCATGCTGAAGGCGACCATGGGATGCGAGTCGTCAAGCGTGGTGCCGCGCAGGGCGAGGACCTCTCGCACCAGCGGCTCGGCCTGCGCGTGCCTGCCGAGGGTGACGAGCGAGTCGGCGTAGTTGGCGAGGGTCTGCGCGTATCCCGGATGCGTCGGGCCGTGAAGCGTGCGACGAATCCGCAGCGACTCCTCGTAGACGCCCAGTGAACGCTCGCGCTCGCCCACGAACCACAGCGCACTGGCGTACGGCGACAGCATCTCCGCGACCTTGCCTGATTCGCGACCGTACGCGTCCCGTGTGAGGCTCAACGCTTCCTCGTAGAGGGCAACGGACTGATCGATCTGGCCGAGCATCGCACGGACCTGGGCGAGGTTGCCCAGGCTGGAGGCGAGCTGGCGAGGCCCGAGCGCATGCGCCCTGATGAGCGATCGTTGGCGCTCGAACACCTCCGCGGCCGCGGCGTGTTCGCCGCTGCCCGCCAGCACGCGACCATGCTGATCCAGGTACGCGGACTGTCCTTCGGGATCGTCATCCGGATGCCTGGCGAGCACCGTCTCGGCCTGCGCGAGCGTGTCCCTGGCCTCGTCGAGTCGGCCGTCGCTCTCCTGGGCGAAGCTGACCCAGACCAGCAGGCGCGCTTCCTCGACGCTCCCACCCGGCTTGGCGCGCTTCTCTGCCGCGAGTGCCAGTCGCAGCTGCTGCTCGGCGGCTTCGTAGTCGCCGAGGCTCGTCAGGGTCCGCCCGATCGCGGCGCGGATCTCCGAGGCCACTTCAGGAGTCGACTCGAGGGCCCTCGCATCCATCACGGCCTGATCGATCACCGCGCGTACCGTGACGTCCTTGCCCATCGCATCGGGGTCGGCCGACGTCAGCATCGACGTCAGGAAGCGCGTCACCTCCGTGGCGCGTCGGCTCTGCGCCTCGGCGCGCCTGGCCTGGACCGTCGCGGCGATGAGCCCGCCGACCAGCCCCACGATCGCCAGGGCCACCGCCGCCGTCTCCAGCAGGTGCCGCGCCACGAACCGCTGCAGGCGATAGCCGACGCTCGCAGGCCGCGCGACCACCGGCTCTCCGCGCTGCCAGCGCTCGAGGTCGTCGGCCAGGTGCTGCACGCTCACGTAGCGGGCCGCGGCCTCGGGCGCCAGCGCCTTGCCGAGGATCGTGCCGAGATCGGACGACAGCAGGCGTCGCAGGCGCTGCGTCGAGGTGCTGCGGAGCTGCGCCGTCGCCTCCGTCACGACCGTGTGCGGCGCGGTGGTCGTCGTGCCCGAGAGCGCGCGCTCGATCGCCGACATCAGCGAAGGCCGGTCGCCGAACGGCGACACCCCCGTCAGCAACTGGTACAGCACGAGGCCGAGGCTGTACTGGTCGCTCGCGGTGCCGACGGCGCCACCGGTCAACTGCTCGGGACTGGCGTAGGCCGGGGTGAGGGGCGCGCTGGAGGTGGTGGCCAGCCGATCAGGCTGCAGGACGGCCGCCGTGCCGAAGTCCACGACCTTCGGCCGCCCGTCGCGCGACACGAGGATGTTCGACGGCTTGAGGTCCCGGTGGAGGACCAGGTTGTTGTGGGCGTAGGCCACCGCGTGGCACACCTGGATGAACAGCGCGACACGATCGGCGATGCCGAGGCATCGGTCGTCGCAGTAGGCGTCGATCGGCCCGCCTTCGACGTACTCCATCACCAGGTACGGCTCGCCGAGTTGGGTCACGCCTCCGTCGAGGAGCCGCGTCAGTGCCGGGTGCTCCAGCCGCGCGAGGATCTGGCGCTCGGCCTCGAACCGCCCCACGAGCTGGGGATCGGACAGGCGCAGGTCCATGATCTTGATCGCGACGCGCTGGGTGAAGGTCCCGTCGTCCCGCCTGGCGTCGTACACGGAGGCCATGCCGCCGCGCGCAATGCGCCCCTCGATGCAGTAGGGGGCGAGGCGGAGCCCGAGGTGCGGATCGACCTCGTCATCGCCTCGACGAACCCGGCGGTCGGCGTCGAGCAGGCTGCGGACCTCGGCGACCAGCGCGTCGTCTCCCTCGCAGGCCTCCTGGACGCGACGATCCAGATCCTCGCCGTCCGGCGCGTCGGCCACTTCGTGAAACACGGCCTCGACGCGTGACCATCGGCTCTGGTCCATGGCAGATGCAGTCTCCTTCGCTCGCGTGGAGGCGGAATCGTACTCCACGGTCTTGCCTGTGACGACAAGGCCGGGCACACGATCGCCTCGTGGTTCGGCGGTATCCGCGGCGAGCCGGTGCCCTGAAGTTGCGGCATACTGACCCTGCCGTGCAGCCGCCCACTTCTCCGGAAATCACGCACGTCCTGCGCGCCTGGAGCGACGGAGACGCCGAGGCGCTCGACCGGCTGATGACCGAGGTCTACCCGGAACTGCGCTCCATGGCCCGGCGTTACGTGGCCGGGGGATGCAGCGGCACGGTGCAGGCCACCTCGCTCGTGCACGATTTGTATCTGCGCCTGCTCAAGCAGCAGCCCACGAGCTTTCCCAACCGCCGTGCCTTCTTTGCCTTCGCCTCCGGGGCGATGCGCCACATCCTCATCGACCAGATCCGCGCCAGGCACGCCGACAAGCGCGGCGCGCGGCGCGCCCGCGTCCCGCTCACCGAGGACCTGCAACTGGTGGACCCGAGCGACGCCGAACTGCTCGACCTGCACCGGGCCCTCGACGAACTGGCCCAACTCGATCCCCGCAAGGCGGAGATCGTGCAGCTCTGCGCCTTTCTCGGCTGTGGTCGCGTCGAGGCCGCCGAATTGCTCGACATCTCGCCGACGACGGCCAAGCGTGACCTCCGGTTCGCCCGTGCCTGGCTGACGCAGCGGCTCCAGGCGGAAGCGTAGGGAGCCCTCGCCGCGCCGGTCTCGGGTGGCGGCCCCTCCATGCGGTCGCCTCGATCCACAAAGCGGGAAACGCCGCCGGCAGGGGTCATCGGCGGGGCGTGTGTGTACCAGGCGCCCTGTTCGAGGGGATGGAGGGAGAGGCGAGGGCAGGCTCCTCGAGCCGCCAGGGGCGCCTGCACAGGGAGGGGAGGGCCGGCTCTCCGCCCTTCGACGTTGCTCAGGGCGGCCTGAGCGCCAGTCGAAGGCCGAGCCCGGCCCTGTTGAGCTGCTACGTGAGCGTCCAGGGCGCGCGGTAGTCGCGCCGCAGGAACTCGTTGGGATCGGTCACGATCCCGTTCGGTCCCTTGATGGTGTTGGTGACGCGCATGTTCGCCGCGTCGTAGTGGATCTTGCTGTCGCCCGGTGTCTTCTGTCCGGCGCGCAGCGACACGACGCCGAGCAGCATCACCTCGGTGAGCCGCGCGGCGTACTCGAAGGGGCACGAGATCGTGGCCTTGCCCCTGATCGCCTCGACCCAGTTCATCTCGTGCTCGTCCTGCCCGTGCGCGATGCGCGGCAGCAGGGCCTTCGGCTCGCCGGCCTGCTCGTGCAGCGACTTCGGCAGGAGCCTTGGCTCGTGGCCGTACGTCAGCTGGATCATCTTGCCCTTCGTGCCCACGTAGATGATGCCGCCCTCGCCGTTCAGCATCTCGTCGCCGAGCTCCTCGGGGCGCGGCGGCGTGAGGCCGCCGTCGTACCACGTCAGCTTCACGGCTGGCATCGACCCGCGCGCCGCGAACTGGTAGTGCGTCATCGTGGCCGTGGGGTAGCAGGCGCCGTTGAAGGGCGTCGACACCGTTTCGATCACGGTCGGCATGCCGAGGTCCAGCGAGCGGAACGGGTGATCGATCAGGTGCGCGCCCATGTCGCCGATCGCGCCCTGGCCCCAGTCCACCCAGCCGCGCCAGTTGCGCGGGTGATACAGCGGGTTGTACTCGACGGCCGGCGCGCCGCCGAGGAACAGGTCCCACGAGAGCGTCGATGGCACGGGCCCTGCCTCGCGCGACAGCGCATCAGCCATCAACGCCGTCGCGCGTGCCGAGGGGTAGCGCAGCGGGCGCGGGCCCGTCTCCGGCTGGATCGGCGCAGGACGCGGAATGCCCTGCGGCCAGTACCCGTACGGGCGGTTCGTCCACACGTGCACCTCGCGCACGTCGCCGATCGCGCCGCCGCGGATGTACTCGTAGCCGGTGCGCGACCCGTCGCTCGAGTGACCCTGGTTGCCCATCTGCGTGACGACGCGAGGCATGGCCGTGGCCTTCTTCGCCAGGGCGCGCGCCTCCTCGACCGACCAGCACAGCGGCTTCTGCACGTACACGTGCTTGCCGAGGTCCATCGCCGCGAGCGCGATGAGTGCGTGCATGTGGTCGGGCGTCGCGACGACGATGGCGTCGAGGTCCTTCTGCTTGTCGAGCAACTCGCGGTAGTCGCGGTAACGCTTCAGGCGCGGCAGCTGTTCGCTCGTGAAGCGCCGCAGCGTCGCCGTGTTGTCGAGGGGCGCTCGTCGCGCGTTGGCCGCCGCTTGCGCCTTCGACAGGGCAGGGACTCGCGGCGCCGGTCCGGGCGCCGCGGCCGCGTCCTCGACCATCCGCTTCAGCTGCGCATCGACGAGCACGTCATCGACGTCGCAGATGGCGACGATGTGCTGGCTCATGAGGCGGCGGGTGTTGCCGCCGCCCATGCCGCCGAAGCCGACGGTGGCGATGTTGACGGTGTCGCTCGGGGCCTGGAAGCCGCGGCCCAGCACGCGCCGCGGCACGATGGTGAGGCCGGCGCCGGCGGCGGTGGAGGTGAGGAACGTGCGTCTCGAGACCTGGCTCATGGAGGCTCCTGTCGAGGCGGGATTCTATCGCCGCAGGGGCCTGCACGCGTGACCGGCCCTCGACGGTTCGTGCGGGCGCGACTCGTGGCCCGGCATTTGACGGCCGTTCCGCCGAGGCGTATGTTCGGGAAAACGCCAAAGACGTCCAGCGGACGTCACGGGGGACCCAAGGCGCGAATTCCCGCGCACCGGGGCGAATTCTGCGGAGCTGTTCCGAGCGACGCAGATAGAGCAACTCCAGGCTCGAGCCCGTCAGCTAACCTCGTCGGCGAGTGGAGTCACCGTGTTGCCTCGTCTGCACGGGGAGCGCGTCGTCGCGTCTCTCCGCACCCTCGCGTCATCGACCATTCCCCTTGTCGGCATCGCCGTCGCCCTCCTGATGGGCGTGTGGCTCGCCGGTTCACACAATCCCTACACGCCCGCCGGCTACGTCGGTTACCTGACCAAGGGCGCGTTGTTCGGGCAGTCGCGGTTCTACGGCGTGCAGCGTGGACCAACGTCGCCAGGGCGGCAGTGGCTGCTCGACGTCACCAACGTCAGCGTCACGCCGTACACGTACACCGAGACGTTCGCGGCTGACGACTCGGTGCTCAGCCGAGACAACCTCAAGATCTCGTTCGCGGTGCACACCGTGTGGCGCGTCGACCAGGCGCGCGTCCCGCTCTTCATGGAGCGATTCAGCACCACCGTGGCCGAGGGCGCCACGGAGCGGTCGCCCGACGCGATCGTGAAGGTCGCGTACGGGCATTTCGTGCGCGAGCCGCTGCGGACGTTTGCGCGCGACGAGGTGCAGCGACGTGATGGTCTCCGCGTGAAGGACGACCTGATCCCGATCGGCGAGGCGGTGCTGAAGCGCATCCAGGCCTATGCCGCGACCAGCCCCTTCATCATCAGCAGCGTCGTGGTCGGGAACGTGCAGTACCCGGCGGAAGTGGCCGACGCGGTGGCGCGCAAGCTGGCGGCCACGCAGGAACTCGAGCGGAAGGACACCGAGATCGCCATCGAGCGCAAGGAGCGCACCAAGCGGGAGATCCAGGCGACGGGCATCGCGGCGTCGATGCAGATCATCCGCGGCCAACTCACCTCGCTGTACGTACAGCACGAGGCGATCGAGGCGCAGAAGCTGATGGTGAACTCGCCGAACCACACGACGGTGTACATCCCGGTGGGGCCGATGGGCGTGCCGCTGACGGGCATGCTCGATGCCGCGAGGCCGACGAGCGCGAGAGCGCCTGCCGCGCCGCCGTCGCGCTGACGGCTGAGGTGGCGACGCGCGGCCAGCTGATCCGTTCCGTCAGCCGTCAGACGCGCCGAAGCTCATGCATGAAGCGTAAGTGT
>NZ_JBIINP010000146.1:0-10493 GCF_044337415.1 Luteitalea sp. | reverse complement strand
GTACCGCAAGGTGAACCCCTGGATTCCGTTCGAGGTGCACGCCAGTCCGCACGACCTCGAGGGCTACGACGAGCCGCTGTTCCCGGTCGTCGACACCCCCATCGGCAAGCTCGGGTGCGCCATCTGCTACGACTGGCTGTTCCCGGAAGCGATTCGACAACTGGCGGCCAACGGCGCGGAGGTGCTGATCCGCGTGTCGGCGTACATGGACCCGTGGGGCGCCACCGAGCCGATGAACTGGTGGACGCTGGTGAACCGGACGCGCGCGCTGGAGAACATGGCCTACGTGGTCGCGGCCAACCAGGGGGCGAGCCTGCGGCACTACCCACCGTACTCGTGGCCGGGCGGCAGCCAGGTGGTCGATTTCGACGGGCGGTTGCTGGCCGAGGCCTCGCCGGGGCCTGGAGAACGCATCGTGGTGGCGCCCGTCGACATCGCTGCCCTGCGGCACGAGCGCGAGACCCGCGTCGGCCACCACATGCTGGCCCACCTGCGCACATCCGCCTATCCGGTGTACCAGCAGCCCGGGTTCCCGCCCGCCGGCCAGGCGTCACCGATCACCTACGCCTCGAACGTCGCGCGCACGCAACAGCGCAAGGCCGGCCTGTAGGGTAGGCTCGGCAGGATCACTGACCGTCGACCTGAAGGTCGACGGCTACGAACCACATGGTGGGGCTCGTGGCGATCGAGCGCCGCTGCCGACTGCCGACTGCCGAGTATCGGGTTCGTGGCGGTCGACGTTCACGTCGACCGATCCTTACCCGATCCTGTAGATGGTGTCGTCCGAGCAGACGACCATCGCGCCATCGGTGGGATCGAACGCCACGCCGATGAGCCCGACGCCGCTCACCTCGAGCATGCGACTGCCGTCGGCCGCAATCCGGTAGACGCCGCTGTCGCCCGACAACGCGTCGACCACGTGCAGCACGCCCGCCGCATCGAAGGCCAGCCCCTGGGGCCGCCCGAAGCCGTCGAGCCAACGCGACACCGTGCCGTCCGGCGCGATCCGGTACAGCGCATCCGAGGAGTTCAGCGTGGGCGCGGCCACGATCACGTCGCCCTCGGGCGCCACGGCCAGGTGGAACGCCGCGACACTCGGCGGGATGCTCGCCAGCGGCGCATGCTGGCCGTCCGGCTGCACGCGGTGCACGGTGCCGGACCTGTCGCCGACGAGCAGGTCGCCGGCGGCCGTGAAGGCCAGGCCGAACGCCACGCCGAGGTTCTCGGCAAACCTGGTCGCCACGCCGTCGGGGCCGACACGCGACACCGTGCCCTCGAAGCGGCTCGACACGTAGAGATGCCCGTCGGGCCCGAACGCCAGCGAGGTGGCGTTGCCGAGCCCGCTGACGAACGGCTCGCGCACACCGTCGGCCCCGATGCGGAAGACCGACACGGGCGTGTCCTGCCCGCGCTGCCCGCTGAGCGTCGCGTAGAGCCGTCCTTCGGCGTCGAAGGCGGGGCTGTCGACCTGGTGCACGCCCGTCGTGACCGGGTGGCCGACCGTGACCAGGGGCGTGCTGCCCTCGAGGCCCTCGATGGCGAGCGGTTGCTCCCCGCCGGGCACATCCGCCGGCACCTCGATCACCAGGGCCCGAGACGACGCTCGACACACGCGAGCCGCGCGCCCGCCGAGGGTGACAGCCGGGACACGACCGGGTTGCACGTCGAAGCCGCTGCCGGCCACCTCGAGGCGTCCGCCCGGCGTGACCGCGCGGGGAAGGATGCGATGGATGTCGGCGCGGGGCATGGGGGGATCGTATCAGTCGACAGTCGGCAGTCGGGAGTCGGCAGTGGGTAGGGCCGGCTCTCCGAGCCCGGCCGTCGCCAGGACCGGCTCTCCGCTCGCGGCTCAGTCGACGATGCGGCGGGCGCCGGCGAAGCGTGTGGCCCAGTACTTCTGGTCGAGCCTGTCGATGCGCACCCGGCTGCGCGTGTTGGGCGCATGGATGAAGGTGCCATCGCCCTGGGCGATGCCGACGTGCGAGACACGGCGACCGCTGGTGCGGAAGAAGACGAGATCGCCAGGGCGGAGGGCATCGCCGTCGACTTCGCGCCCGATGGCGAATTGCTCGTCTGCCGTCCGCGGCAACTCGACGCCAGCCTGGCCGTAGAGGTACTGCACGAAGCCGCTGCAGTCGAATCCGTCGGGGGTCGCGCCGCCCGGTCGGTACGCCACGCCCGTGTAGCCACGCGCCTGCACCACCAGCTGGTCGCCGTTGAGGGTCGCCTCGGGTTTGGTCACGACGGGGATCCCCGCCATGCCATGGGAGGCGCAGCCCGCCATCCAGCCGAGGGACGCCAGCGCCAGGAGCAGCAGCACACGCGGGAGCGCGTCGACGCGCGCGAACAACCTCATCCGCCATACGCATCGGCGGGTCACGCTTAACTCTTTAGTCACGTGCACGTTACCTCCGTTCGGGCGGCTTGACAGCCCGATCGGGCTCGCACAGACTACCCGGAGTTCGTCTACACGTGGAAGGGGTGGCTGGAGGAGGCCACCCGGGGTCGGTTACGGCGCTATGGAGCAGACACTGCTTCTCAACGCGACGTGGGAGCCCCTCAAGGTCGTCGACTGGCAGAAAGCCCTGACCCTGTGGTGCCAGGGCAAGGTGGAGGTCGTCGCCAGTTACGACCGGGAAGTGCGCTCCGTCTCGCTGAGCTTCCGTCTTCCCTCGGTCATCCGCCTGCTGAGGCGGATTCGCATCAGGCGGGCCATCGATGATGTGCCCTTCTCGCGCGCGAACATCTATGCCCGCGACGCCTGCACCTGCCAGTACTGCGGCGTGCGCTTCCCTGCCGCCGACCTCACCTTCGATCACGTCATCCCGGTCGCCCAGGGGGGACGCAAGACCTGGGACAACATCGTCGCCGCCTGTGTGCAGTGCAACAGGCGGAAGGGCGGACGCACGCCCGAGCAGGCCGGGATGGCGCTGATCCGCACGCCGAAGCGCCCGTCGAAGGCACCGGCGGTGCGGCTGACGATCGGCCTGCGCCACACGCCGGACAGCTGGCGCGACTACCTGTACTGGAACGTGACGCTGGACGAAACCTGAGGGACCGGTAGGGCGCGGTGTCCCACCGCGCCGCCAGCGGCCAACGGCGGGATGAGGACATCCCGCCCTACCTTCCTCCGTGACATCCCGGCCTACCTGGTCAGGCGGCGCAGACGGGCACGAGGCGTCGCTGTGCGCGGCTGAAGTCGCGCATCACCAGGTCGGCTTCGGTGAAGGCGGCTCGTCCGGGCGTGTCCTTGAACGGATCCACACGCACATCGGGATCCGAGGGCTGCGTGTCGAGCACGTGCACATAGCGCTGCGGGTAGGTGCCGTCGCGGAACGTGGTGCCGACGACGTGGCCGTGTCGCGCCTGGAGCGTCGCGAAGTCGTGCCGCACCACCTCGAGCACGTCGGCCGACGGCGCGGTCTCGAGATACGCGAGCACGAGGTCGCGCACATCGTCGAAGAAGCGCGGCGGGTGGGTGCGCTGGTCGAGCGTGCCATCGGCGCGCGCGAGTTGGCGCAGGCCGGTGGCATCGGGCGCGATGTGGTAGAGCTCGTGCACCACGGTATCCAGGCGCACCACCCATGGCGGCAGCCCGGCGTAGCGCTCCAGCTTGCGCCTGCCCACCTGGTCGGCGAAGCGCGGCAGGCCGACCGAGATCATGTACTCGACCGGCGTGCCATGCACGACCACCTCCGGCGACCGCGTGACGAACCAGGGCGAGCGGCGGGTGATCGCGCCGGTGTCGGCGTCGGCCCAGAAGTAGTAGCCGGGCTCGCTGGTCGGCAGCGTGAGGCAGTGGCAGGTGGCGTTGGGCCCGTCGGCGCCGGTGCGTCCGCGCCGTGCGAACACCAGGGTGCGCTCCGGGCGCACGTGGGCGAGCCCCGGGACGCGCTGGCCGATGTCGGCGATGAGCCGTGAGAGCGCGTCGGTGAAGTGGAACATCGCTGTGGGAGCGAATCGGTCGTTCGGGCCGCAACATGAGACACCCGCGGCGGCCACGCGGTCAAGCTCGAGGGACGGGCGTCGGCGGCGGGGCGGGCAGCTCTTCTGACGAAGGTGGGGACGCCGGTTCGGGCGTCGGACCCGGCTCCGCGGGCACCGGGATCACCGTGTCTGACGCCGGAGCGGTGGCCTCGGACTCACCGGAGGTCGTTGCGGACGGCTCACCCGCCGTCGCCGTCGGCTGCGCGGGTGGCGGCACCGGCGCATCGCGCATCTGCATGCGCCGCAGGATCATCGCCTGCCGGCGGAGCAAGCGGCGGGGCGGATGCCCGGGATTGTAGACGTTGGGGTTGATCAGGGCGCCCGCGAGCAGGGCCGCCTCGCTGGCGCCGAGGCTCGCGGCCGACTTCCTGAAATAGTGGCGGCTGGCCGCCTCCGCGCCCCACGTGTCGTCTCCCCACTCGACGACGTTGAGGTACAGCTCGAGGATTCGCGTCTTGCTCAGCACGCGCTCGAGTCGATGCGCAATCATCAGCTCACGCAGCTTGCGGAGCGGATCGCGGGACTCGGAGAGGTAGAGGTTCTTGGCCAGCTGCTGCGTGATGGTGGACCCGCCGCGCACGATGGTGCCCTTGGCGAGGCTGGCCTCGAGCGACTCCTTCATGGCCTCGAGCTCGATGCCCTCGTGCTCCCAGAATCCGCTGTCCTCGGTGACGAGCACGGCGCGCTTGAGGGTCTGCGCGATGCGCGCGTAGGGCACGAAGCGGTAGTCCTGCCGGAGGGGCCTGCCCTCGGCGTGCGCCTGCCGCTGCCGGACGCGCATGAACGCGGTCTCGATGGGCGGCGCGTCGAGCAGCGGACGCACGTCGGGCACCGTCACCGCGAGGTAGCCCACCGCGAGCACGCCGGCGGCGGCCAGGCCCGCCAGGACGCGCCCGGCGGTGCGCAGCCACGGCGCCGAGGCACTCGCACGGGCGGGACGACGGCGTGGGGGCGGCATGCGTCGCCGCCAGTATACAAAGCCTCGCGCGGGACGCCGCGCGCGAGGCCTCCGGCCAGGCCACCTCACGGCGCCGCCAGTCATCGCGCGACGCCGCCGAAAATTGGCAACTGATTACTGACGCTTTTCAGCGAGGCCCGTGGCGGTCGACGCGTGACGCCTGCGGCGAGAGGCGGGAGGCCTGGCCGGCGGCCGCGTGGATGCACGCGATCCGTGGCCCGCGCGACGCCGACCGCCTGCTGTTGGCTTGCGTTGGGAAGGCCCTGGCCGCCTCCCGTACAGTCGCTTCAGCTCGAGGACACGAGCTCGAACGCCGGCCCGATGATGGGCCCAAGGACACAGGGACACACGACCATGATCAACATGCTGCTCACGCTCATCCGCGACGACCAGGGCCAGGACCTCATCGAGTACGCGCTGCTCGCCGGCTTCGTCGCGCTCGCCACGACCGCCGCCGTCACCTCGGTCGGCACCAGCCTCAACACCGTCTACGGCAGCGTCGCGACCAAGGTCGCCGCGGTCAAGTAACGCACCAGACACGCACACGACCTCACACGGAGCTCACGACCATGATCAACATGCTGCTCACCCTCATCCGCGACGACCAGGGCCAGGACCTCATCGAGTACGCGCTGCTCGCCGGCTTCGTCGCGCTCGCGACGACCGCCGCCGTCACCTCGGTCGGCACCAGCCTGAACACCGTCTACGGCAGCGTCGCGACCAAGGTCGCCGCGGTCAAGTAACGCACCAGACACGCACACGACCTCACACGGAGCTCACGACCATGATCAACATGCTGCTCACCCTCATCCGCGACGACCAGGGCCAGGACCTCATCGAGTACGCGCTGCTCGCCGGCTTCGTCGCGCTCGCCACGACCACCGCCGTCACCTCGGTCGGCACCAGCCTGAACACCGTCTACGGCAGCGTCGCCACCAAGGTCAGCGCCGTCAAGTAAGGCCGGGGGCTTACGGCTCAGGGCTCAGGGCTTGGGGCTTGGGGCTTGGGGCTCAGGGCTCAGGGCTCAGGGCTCAGGGCTCAGGGCTCAGGGCTCAGAGAGCATTCAGACTGGGAGGCTCATCGAGCCATGACCCATGGGCCGCACTCCCGGGGGCGTCCTACCTGGCCTCGACGACAATCTTCATCCGGTCGCCTGCCCGCGGCGGCTCCTGGGGCGCGTAGCCGTTGAGCACGGCGAGCGTCCGCGCGGGCACCACGCCGGCGCCGGGCCCCGTCGCGAGCCGCTCCCAGGTGTCGCCCGCCTGCGCCGTGTGCAACCGAATCACGTTGGGCCGGATGCGGTCGGCCTCGCCACGCGACAGCGGCTGGAACGACTGCACGGTCGCGTCGACGGCACGGACGACGCCCTGGGCACTGCGGGGCGAGGCCAGGCCGGCGACGCGGAAGACCTTCTGCTCGTGCGCGATCCAGGCCGCCCGCAAGACCACGTCGCCCTGATCCGGCAACTGGCCGCGGAACGTGCCGATGAAGGCCGGCAGTCCGTTCACGCGCGTGTCTCCGCCGTCGATGAACTGCAGGCCCGTCTGCCCGAGATCGGCCGCCGCGACCTCCTCGAGCGATCGCCCGCGGGCTTGCTGCACGAGTTGGAGGAACACGTAGCCGCCTCCGCCCTGCGGCTGCGCGACCACCTGCTGCGGGGTGTTCTGCACCTGCCATCCCTGTGGGAACTCCATCCGGAAGCGCAGGTCGGGGTGCAGGAAGGCGTTGCCCCGCAGGACGCCCTCGCGGGGGTTGTCGCCGAACATGAGGCCGGCGATGCGGTCCAGGTAGGCGGCGCGGTTGACGGCCAGTTCGCGTCCACCCGACTGGGTACGCAACGCCGTCACTCGTTCCTCCAGCCGCGCCACACGGTCGGCAGGCATCGGGTGCGTGGACAGCCAGTTGGGGACCCCCTTCCGATCGGGGCCATCGTCGAGCCGGCCGAGCGTCTCCAGCATGCTGGCGACGCCACGCGGGTCCCAGCCCTCGGTGGTGGCGTAGGCGGCGCCGAGGTCGTCGGCCTGCAGCTCGTCATCGCGACCGAACTTGAGGAAGAGCAGTCCCAGGCTCGCTTCAGCGGCCTGCCCGAAGGGTCGCAACTCGGGGACGAAGATCTGGCCCAGCAGCAAGCCGAGCGATCCGGCCGTCTGTTTGCTGTACTGCGCGGCGGAGTGTCGGGCCGTGACATGCGCAATCTCGTGGCCGAGCACGCCTGCCAGCTCGGCTTCGCTGTTGAGGTGCGCGAGGATGCCGCGCGTCAGGTACACGAACCCGCCAGGGACCGCGAAGGCGTTGACGGCCGGGGCATCGACGATGGCGAAGGTCCAGGGCAGCTGTGGACGCTCGGTGGCGCTGGCGAGGCGGCGTGCGATGCCATCGACGTACCCCTGCAGCTGCGGATCGTCGACCACGCCCATCTCCTGACGGATCTGCGGGTCTGATTCCTTGCCGAGCGCGACCTCCTGGGACTCGCTCATGAGGCTGAACTCTCGCTTGCCGGTCGCGGGGTTGGTGGCACACGCCACGGCGATCGCGGCGATGCCTGACGCGAGGGCCAGGCGACGCAGGGCTGCAGCTCGTCGAGTCATCGAGGTCTCCTGCTTCGACTCTAGCAAGGTCGACGCCAGATGTGGTCGTGCGGGCTGGCACCCGGTGACGGCCCGTTCGTCGCAGGCCGTGAACTGCCGGCCGCGAGATCTCGTCCTCACCGAGTGATGACGCCGGAACTGCAGGCCCTGACCACGCCACTGCCGTCACGGCTGCGCTGGACGCGCGCGCACCGGCGCACGGCATGGCTCTTCGATGGTTCGACCTGCGTGGGCTCGCTCGGATTCGGCGGCTACGGCCGTGCCAGCGGCCTGACGAGCGCCGGCGTGTGGCACCTGCATCGTCGCGGCGTGCTGCAGCAGGGTGTACACCTGACGCCCGCCGACGGACGGCACCCGCCCATCGTGTTACGCCAACTGTGGGGGATTGATGGGGACATCGACCTGCCGGGAGGCGAGGGACTCGGGTGGCGCTCCCTCGGCGCGACCGGCGCGCGCTGGGGCTTCGAGCGCCGTCGCGATCATGCCCGGCTGCTGACCTTCACCGCGGACGCCCCGCTCGATGGGGACGTGCTCGTCGACGTGAGCCCGTCAGCGGCGTCGATCGCGGATCCGACCCCCCTGCTCCTGCTGGGGGCGTTCCTGGTGCGGCTGGCCGTGGATGACAGCGTGGTCATCGCTGGCGCGGTGTAGTTCGAAATCGGACCTTGGCCCACTCGCGAGGGGCGCGGCGTTGGCCGGCGCCCCTCGGGAGACGTGCCTCAGCGTTCCTTCCCGCCGAACCACGACGGGATGACCATGCTGCGCATCGTCTGCAGGCCAGCCGGCGCCGTGAGGACCTTCGGGATGGAGTTCACGGTGATCGAGGCGGTGGCGATGTCGCCGTGCACGCCGCCCGCGATCTTCATGTGGAGGTCGGGGACACCCTTCACGACGACCGCATCGTAGGATTCGGGCGCGCCGAGGTAGGCCTCCATGTGCAGCGTGATGAGCGCCTGGCCGTCCTTGTTGTACCCGGTGCCGGTCTGGACGATGCCGGCCACCTGCCCCTTCTTGACCTCGAGGAACTGGCTGCGGGTGGGCTTCTGCGCGATCTTCGGCCCGATGACGTCGGTGATGCTGTCGAGCTTCCAGCCCATCGCATCGGCAATCATCGCCACCGACTCGGTGAGCCCGACGTGACGCACCGATCCGCCCTGCACCTTCTCGGCGAACTGCTCGGGGGTCAGGCCGGCGCCGATCTTCTGCTGGAACGGCAGTCGGCGGATGGAGGCATCCTGGATGCGTTCCACACGGATGCTGTCCACGCGCTCGCACACGCCGGTGAGCGTGATGGGCAGCGCGTCCATCGTGAACCCGGGGTTGACACCCGTGCCGAGCACGGCCACCTTGGCCTTGCGGGCCAGGGCGTCGATCTTCTTGGCGAGCCGCTTGTTCGAGAACCAGGGGTACGCCAGTTCCTCGGTGGTCGACACGATGGGCAGCTTGTACGCGAGGACGTCGGCGACCTGCTCGGCGACCTTGGCCAGCGACGAGCTGGTGCACAGCACCACGACGTCGGGCTTTCCGGCCTTGATGGCGGCTCCGAGCCGGCCCTCGACCTTCACCTTCAGGCTCCGCCCGAGGTCGGCGACCTCGCCGAGGTCCTTGCCGATCTTGGCGGGGTCGAGGTCGACCGCGCCGACGATCTTGAAGCCCTTGCGCGAGGCGCACTGGCGGACGACACCGACACCAATGGGACCAAGTCCCACGTGGAGGACACGGATGGCCATAACCGGGAAGTCTCCTGGAAGACGCCCCGGGCCTCCCTCGGCCAGGCTCCCGAGTCGGACCCGGGAGCCGCGCGCGCGAGGCAAGTCGAAGGGCGCGTAACCTGAGGATTATACTCGCGAGCACATCGTGGACATCCTCATCGGACTCGTCTTCCTCGGTGCGTCGCTCGCCGTCGCCTTCGTGCTGCCGGTCCTGTCCTTCCTGCGCGCCTCGCAGGCGACGCAGCGCGCCGAGGCGCTGGCCCGTGACCTCGCAGCCTTGCGTGCCGAGGTCGCCGCGCTGCGCGCCAGCGGCGCCGCGCCGCCCGGCGACGTCGAGGCGCAGGCTGCGTGGACAGCGCGGGTGCGCGAGATGGCCGCGGCGCGGTCGATGCCGGCCCAGGAGGTCGCCGCACCAGTCCAGGCGACGGACGTCAGCGGGACTGTCGCAGACGCGTCCGCTGCCGACGTCGTCGCGCCCGACTCCGCCGACGCCGTGCCCGCGGGCGAGGTCGCCACGGCCGCGCTGGCGGACGTGGCCCCGCCGCCCCTGCACGAGACCTCGACGAGCACGGGTGACGGGCCGTCGGCGGCCCCGGACCTTCCAGCCTTCCCGCTCCCCGCAGCGGCGACGACGACGGCGAGCCCGGAAGGCCTCGAGGAGCGCATCGGCGCACGCTGGCTGCTGTACGCGGGCATCGGCGCGCTGATCCTCGGCGTCAGCTACTTCATCAAGTTCGCCTTCGACAACGGGTGGGTGAGCGAACCGTTACGGGTGCTGATCGGCCTGTCGGCGGGTGCCGGCCTCGTGGCGGCAGGCCAGCGCTTCGTCCGCAACGGCCTGGCGTTCTTCGGGCATGCGCTCAGCGGCGGCGGCCTCGTCGTGCTGTATATCGCCCTGTACGCCGCGCTCCACGTGTACGACCTGGTGTCGCCGGGCACGGCCTTCGGCGGCATGGTGCTCGTGACGGCCCTCGGGCTCGTCCTCGCGGATCGGCATCGCGTGGAGGTGCTCGGCGCCCTCGCCGTGGTGGGCGGCTTCCTCACACCTGCACTCGTGGGTGGCGGTCAGGACCGACAGGTCGTCCTGTTCCTCTACAACGCCCTGTTGCTGGCGGGCGTGCTGCTGATGGTGTGGCGGCATGCCTGGGCAGGTGTCGCGTTGATCGGCCCGGCGCTGGCCGCGGCGATGAGCGTGGCCTGGGCCGTGCAGCACTACCGCCCCTCGGCCGGCCTGCAAACGCTGCTGCT
>NZ_JBIINP010000017.1:0-52482 GCF_044337415.1 Luteitalea sp. | reverse complement strand
CTGGCAGTTCCTCGCCCTGGCAGGCACCCTGGCCGCGGTGGCCATCGCCGAGTGGTTCGAGGGACCGGTGGAGGCCATCGGCTGGGCCATCGAGGGGGCCGTCGTGGGCGTGGCCGCCCTCCGGTCGGGCAACCGGTGGCTCGAGCGCGGGAGCCTCTCGCTCTTCGCGCTGGCCGCCATGCGCCTGGTGGACACGCTGGTGAGGCCGATGCCCGTCGGGACCTGGCCCATCGTCAACACCCGCGCACTCGCGGCAGTCATCGTCGTCGGGGCGATGGCGTGGCTTGCCGCGCGCGTGCGCGAGGCGGAGGACGGCACGGTCGGCGGGCCGCCGGCACGCGACGCCCTGATCCTCGGCGCCAATGTGCTGGCGCTCGGCTGGATCTCGGCCGAGATCGTGCTGTTCTTCGGCCAGCGGGCGCTGGCGGCCAGCGCCAACGATGTCCCTGCCGGCGTGGCCAGCGCGGAGCTGGCGCAGCAGGTCGCGCTCTCGGTGACCTGGGCGCTGTACGCGGTGGGCCTCGTGGCCGCGGGGTTCCGGCGCGCCTATGCGCCGGCGCGCTACCTGGCCATCGCGCTGTTCGGGCTCACGCTGGTCAAGGTCATGACCAAGGACATCGCCGAGCTCGATCGTGTCTACCAGATGCTCAGCGTGCTCGCGGTGGGTGCACTCCTGGTGGCGGCCTCCTACCTGTACCAGCGCGTGGCGGCGGCACGTCGGGAGGGTCACGGAGGCTGAGGCCCGTGCAGGGGCGCCGGCCGTCCCTTCGTGCGGTCCTTTGACACTGCAGCCACGAGCGGTCAGGATCGGAGGCGCGCATGGCAGAGTTCTCGTGGCCGGAGGCCTGCATCCTCGCGGTCGACGATCAGGTCCAGAACGTCAACATCATCGACCGGCTGCTCCGCCGCGCCGGGTTCGATCGGGTCGTGACGACGACCCAGCCTCACAACGCGCGCCCGCTCTTCGAGGAGCACAAGCCCGACCTCGTGCTGCTCGACCTGCACATGCCCGGGCTCGATGGGTTCGGGGTGCTCGACGAACTCTCGCCGCTGCTCCCTCCCGACGGCTACCTCCCCATCGTCTTCATCACGGCCGACGCCGACACGCACCTGAAGAAGCGCGCGCTCTCGATGGGCGCCAAGGACTTCGTCAACAAGCCGTTCGACGCCACCGAGATCGTGCTGCGCATCCGCAACCTGCTCGAGGCCCGGTACCTCTACCTGGCGCTGCAGGCGCAGAACGACGTGCTCGAGGCACGCGTGCAGGAGCGCACCGGGGAACTCGAGCAGGCGCAGCTCGAGATCCTGAACCGCCTGTCACGCGCCGCCGACTTCCGCGACGACGACACGATGCAGCACACCGAGCGGGTCGGGCGGCTGTCGGCCGCGCTGGCACGCGAGCTCGGGATGCACGACGAGGACGTCGCGCTGCTGCGGCTGGCGGCGCCGCTGCACGACCTCGGCAAGATCGCGGTGCCCGACAGCATCCTGCTGAAGGGCGGCGGGCTGAACGACGACGAGTTCGGCGTGGTGAAGACGCACACGACGATCGGCGCGCGCCTGCTGTCGGGCAGCACGCACCCTCTGCTGCAGATGGCCGAGGAGATCGCCCGCACGCACCACGAGCAGTGGGACGGGTCGGGCTACCTGCAGGGGCTGCAGGGTGATGCCATCCCGCTGGTCAGCCGGATCGTGGCCGTGGCCGACGTCTTCGACGCGCTCACCCACCGGCGCACCTACAAGAAGTCGTGGCCGCTGTCGGAAGTGCTCGACGAACTGAACCGCCAGAAGGGCCGGCAGTTCGACCCCGCCGTGGTGGACGCCCTCATGCGAATCATGGCGTGTGGCGAGGTCACAGTCGAGTGAGGTGGCAATTCGAAATTTGACATTCGAAATTGCCCGGCGGCCGGCCTGCCGGCCTTGCCGCTCGAACGATCTCGAGGGGCGGCGGCGCAGCCGCGCCCCCCCCCGAATTTCAAATGTCCAATTTCAAATTGCCAGGTACTTGCCGACCTGCTCTGCCGCCTGCCGGCCCTCGGCAATCGCCCACACGATGAGCGAGGCGCCACGCCTGGCGTCGCCGGCCACGAACACGCCGGGCGTGCTCGTCTGTCGCGTGACCGAATCGGCCTTCACACGGCCGGCGGCATCGCACTCGACGCCGAGCTGCTGGAAGAGCGGCAGCGGCTCCGGGCCGGTGAAGCCCATCGCGAGGAAGATCAGGTCGACGTCCTCGGTGAACTCGGTGCCGGGGACGGGCTCGAACGCGATCTGGCCGTTGTCCTTCTTCACCATCTCCACGCGCACGGCGTGCAGGCGCTTCAGCACGCCATCCTCGCCCTCGAGCTTCGTGGTCATGATGGCGTAGTCGCGCTCCCCGCCCTCTTCGTGCGCGGCAGACACGCGGTACACGTTCGGCCACAGCGGCCACGGGTCCGAGGCCGCCCGGCTGTCGGGCGGCCGTGGCGCGATCTCGAACTGCTTCACGCTCGCCGCGCCCTGGCGGTGGGCCGTGCCGAGGCAGTCGGCGCCGGTGTCGCCGCCGCCGAGGATGATGACCCGCTTGCCCTTCGCATCCAGGAACGGGTCGGCCGCCACATCGTCGCCGGCGATGATCCGGTTCTGGCGCTCGAGATAGGTCATGGCGAGCGCCACGCCGCGCAGGTCCGCGCCGGGCACGGTGAGGGCGCGGGGCTGCGTCGCGCCGACGGCCAGGCACACGGCGTCGAAGTCCTTGCGGAGCTGCTCACCGGACAGCGCGCCGCCCACGTCGACGCTCGTGCGGAACTCGACGCCTTCAGCCGCCATCTGCTCGAGGCGACGGTCCAGCAGCCGGCGGTGCATCTTGAAGTCCGGGATGCCGTAGCGCAGCAGGCCGCCGATCCGATCGGTGCGCTCGAACAACACCACGGCGTGGCCCTGTCGTGCGAGCTGTTGCGCGGCAGCCAGGCCGGCAGGGCCCGACCCGACGACGGCGACCTTCTTGCCCGTCTTCACGGCCGCCGGCTCCGGCACGACCCAGCCCTGCTCGAAGGCGTGATCGATGATCGACACCTCGACCTGCTTGATCGTGACGGGCAGATCGTTGATGCCGAGCACGCAGGCGGCCTCGCACGGGGCCGGGCACAGCCGCCCGGTGAACTCGGGGAAGTTGTTGGTGGCGTGCAGGCGCGCGGTCGCTTCCTTCCAGCGGTCGCGGTAGATCAGGTCGTTCCAGTCGGGAATCAGGTTGCCCAACGGGCAGCCCTGGTGACAGAACGGGATGCCGCAGTCCATGCAGCGGCTCGCCTGGGCGCGCAGGGACTCGACCGGGAACGGCTCGTAGACCTCCTCCCAGTCGGTGATGCGCTGATCCACGGGACGCCGCGTCGGCGTCTCGCGCGTGAGTTCGAGGAACCCCGTCGGCTTGCCCATTACACCGCCACCCCTTGCAACTCGGCGCGCTGCGCCTCGAGTGCCTTCTTGTACTCGGTCGGCATGACGCGCACCAGGCGCGCCACCGTGTCGGACCAGTGCGCGAGCAGCCGCGCGGCCACCGCGGACCCGGTGGTCGCCATGTGGCGCTCGAGCAGTTCACGGAGGAAGTGCTCGTCCTCGTCGTCGATGCCCTCGAGCAGCACCATCTCGCGGTTGCAGCGCTGCGCGAAGTCGCCGTCCTCGTCGAGCACGTACGCGACGCCGCCGCTCATCCCGGCCGCGAAGTTGCGGCCCGTGCGGCCGAGCACCAGGACGCGGCCGCCGGTCATGTACTCGCAGCCGTGGTCGCCCACGCCCTCGACCACCGCCGTCGCGCCGCTGTTGCGCACCGCGAAGCGCTCGCCGACCACGCCGCGCAGGAAAGCCTCGCCGCTCGTGGCGCCGTAGAGCACCACGTTGCCGGCGATGACGTTCTGCTCGGCCGCGAAGGGTGCGTCGTGCGCCGGGCGCACGATCACCCGGCCGCCGGACAGGCCCTTGCCGACGCCGTCGTTGGCGTCGCCCTCGAGCCGCAGCGTGATGCCGGCCGGCAGGAAGGCGCCGAAGCTCTGGCCCGCCGAGCCGTGGAAGGAGAGATCGATCGTGTCGTGCGCGAGGCCCTGCGCACCGTACCGTCGACTCACCTCGCTCCCGAGCATCGTGCCGACCGATCGGTTGACGTTGGAGATGGGCAGGTCGAGCGTCACCTTCTCGCGCCGCTCGAGCGCCGGCGCCGCGAGCCGGATCAGCTCGGCGTCGAGCACCGACGACAGGTCCACCTGCTGCTTCACGGTGCGATGCAGCACCGGGGGCGTTGCGCCCTCGGCCCCGAACACGTGCGTCGTGTCGAGGATACGGGCCAGGTCGAGGCCCTTGGCCTTCCAGTGGTCGACGGCCGGCGTGATGTCGAGCATGTCGGCGCGGCCGACCATCTCCTCGATGGTGCGGAACCCGAGCTGCGCCATCAGCTCGCGCACTTCCTCGGCGATGAAGTGGAAGAAGTTGACGACATGCTCGGCCTGCCCCGTGAACTTGGCGCGCAGCGTCGGGTTCTGCGTCGCGATGCCGACCGGGCACGTGTCGAGGTGGCACACGCGCATCATCACGCAGCCCATCACCACGAGCGGCGCGGTGGCGAAGCCGAACTCCTCGGCGCCGAGCAGCGCGCCGATGACGACGTCGCGGCCGGTCTTCATCTGGCCGTCCACCTGCACGGTGACCCGGTCACGGAGGCGGTTGGCGACGAGCGTCTGCTGCGTCTCGGCCAGGCCGAGCTCCCACGGCACGCCCGCGTGCTTGAGCGACGTCAGCGGGCTGGCGCCGGTGCCGCCGTCGTGGCCGCTGATCAGCACGAGGTCGCTCTTGGCCTTGGCGACGCCGGCCGCCACGGTGCCGACGCCGACCTCCGACACGAGCTTCACGCTGATGCGCGCGCGGGGGTTGGAGTTGCGCAGGTCGAAGATCAGCTGCGCGAGATCCTCGATCGAGTAGATGTCGTGGTGCGGCGGCGGGCTGATGAGGCCGACGCCGGGCGTCGAGTGCCGCACCTTGGCGATCCACGGGTAGACCTTGTTGCCGGGCAACTGGCCGCCCTCACCAGGCTTGGCGCCCTGCGCCATCTTGATCTGCAGCTCGTCGGCGTTGACCAGGTAGTGGCTGGTGACGCCGAACCGGCCCGAGGCCACCTGCTTGATGGCGCTGCGGCGGCTGTCGCCGTTGGCGTCTGGCGTGAAGCGGTGCGGGTCCTCGCCGCCCTCGCCGCTGTTGCTGCGGCCACCGAGGCGGTTCATGGCGATGGCCAGCGTCTCGTGCGCCTCGGCGCTGATCGAGCCGAAGCTCATCGCGCCGCTGGCAAAGCGCCTGACGATCGACTCGACTGGCTCGACCTCGTCGAGCGACACCGGCGGGCGCACGCCCGTGCGCAGCCTGAACAGGCCACGGAGCGTTGCCTGGTCGCGGCTCTGATCGTCCACGGCCACCGTGTACTGCTTGAAGATGTCGTACCGCTTCGAGCGCGTGGCGTGCTGCAGCTTGAAGATCGTGTCCGGGTTGAAGAGGTGCAGCTCGCCGTCGCGCCGCCACTGGTACTGGCCGCCCGACACCAGCTCGCGCTCCACCGCCACCTGCGGCCGGTAGGCCCGCTCATGGCTGAGGAGAGCTTCCTGCGCGATCTCGCGCATCCCCGCGCCACCGATCCGCGAGGGCGTGTTGGTGAAGTACCGGTCGACGAGTTCCTTCGCGAGGCCGATGGCCTCGAAGATCTGCGCGCCACGATAGCTGGCCACGGTGCTGATGCCCATCTTGGACATCACCTTGACCACGCCCTTCTCCACGGCCTTCAGGTACTTCTCGCGCAGGTAGGCGTCGGGAGTGCCGGCGTCGGCCAGGCCGAGCGCCCGGAGCTCCGCGAGCGAGTCGAGAGCCAGCCACGGGTTCACGGCGCTTGCGCCGTAGCCGATCAGCGTTGCGAAGTGGTGCACCTCGCGCGCCTCGCCCGTCTCGACGATGAGCGTGACGCGGGTGCGGGTGCTGGCGCGCACCAGGTGGTTCTGCAGGCCCGCGACGGCCAGCAGCGCCGGGATCGGGCACTTCTTCGCGGTGACGGCGCGGTCCGACAGCACGAGCACCTTCGCGCCGTTGGCGATCGCCGTGTCGGCCTTGGCAAACATCGCGCGCAGGGCCGGCTCGAGGCCGTCGGGGCCGTCGGCCACCGGGAAGACCATGTCGAGCACGGTCACGTAGAACGGCTGGTCGTCGCGCGCGGCCGCCAGCAGCTTGCCGGCGCGGTCGTAGCGCTGCAGGGCCTTGAAGCGGGCCATCTGCGCGTTGTCGAGGAACGGGCTCTCGCAGAGCACCATCCGGCAGCTCTCGGGCTGCGGATCGAGCAGGTTACGCTCGGGGCCGATGGCGGTGCCGACCGACGTGACCAGCTTCTCGCGGATGGCGTCGAGCGGCGGGTTGGTGACCTGCGCGAACAGCTGCTGGAAGTAGTCGGGCAGCGGCCGCGACTTGCGGCTCAGCACGGCGAGGGCGGCATCGTTGCCCATCGAGCCGATCGGCTCCTCGCCCTTGAGCGCCATCGGCGCCATCAGCACCTTGAGGTCTTCCTGCGTGTAGCCGAAGGCCTGCTGCATGATGCGCAGCGCATCGCCCTCCACCGGGGCCGGCGTCTCGGCCTGCTGCAGCGCCTCGAGCGGGATCAGGTGCTGGCTGACCCACTCCTGGTACGGCTTCTCGGCGGCGATGCGGTGCTTGATCTCCTCGTCGGCGATGATGCGCTGCTCGGCGAGGTCGACCAGGAACATCTTGCCCGGCTGCAGGCGCCCCTTCTCGACGACGCGCGAGGGCTCGACGTCGAGCACGCCGACCTCCGACGCGAGGATGACGAAGTCGTCGTCGGTCACCCAGTAGCGCGCGGGGCGGAGGCCGTTGCGGTCGAGCACGGCGCCGATCTGGGTGCCATCGGTGAAGGTGACGCACGCCGGGCCGTCCCACGGCTCCACCAGGCAGGAGTGATAGGCATAGAACGCCTTCTTCTCCTCGCTCATCGTGTCGTGGTGCTCCCACGCCTCGGGCACCAGCATCATCACGGCGTGCGGCAGCGAGCGGCCGCCCTGCACGAGCAGTTCGAGGACGCTGTCGAGGCAGGCCGTGTCGCTCAGGCCCTCGCGGACGATCGGCAACACCTTCTTCAGGTCGTCGCCGAAGAGGGTCGAGGCGAGCATCGCCTCGCGGGCGCGCATCCAGTTGATGTTGCCGCGCAGCGTGTTGATCTCGCCGTTGTGGGCGATCAGGTGGTACGGGTGCGCGAGCTCCCAGCTGGGGAACGTGTTGGTGCTGAAGCGCGAGTGGAACAGCGCCAGCGCGCTCTCGGTGCGGGGGTCGTCGAGGTCGGAGAAGTAGTCGCGCACCTGGGGCGGCGTGAGCATGCCCTTGTAGGTGAGCGTGCGCGAGGACAGCGACGGCACATGGAAGTACTTCGTGTCGTCGATGCCGCTCGTGCGGATGGTCGTCTGGTACCGCTTGCGGATCACGTAGAGCTTGCGCTCGAACGCGGCCTGGTCGGCGACGTCGGGACCGGGCGCGAGGAACACGTGATCCATGACCGGCTCGACCGACCGTGCCGTCTGGCCGAGCGTGCGGTTGTCGGTGGGCACGCGACGCCACCCGAGGAGCACCTGCCCCTCCTGGCGGACCACCATCGCGAAGATCAGCTTGGCGAGCGCGGCAGCCTGCGGGTCGGGCGACGAGAACACCAGCCCCACGGCGTACTTGCCCGGGGCCGGCAGCACCGCCAGCGCCTTGCCGTCGTCGGCGCCGGTGATGCGGCCGAGGGCGCACTCCCGCTCGAAGAGCTTGTGCGGGATCTGGATCAGGATGCCGGCGCCATCGCCGGTGTTGGGCTCGGCGCCGGTGGCGCCGCGGTGCTCCATCCGCTCGAGCGCCTTCAGGGCGCGATCCACGAGGTCGTGCGAGGCCTGCGCCTTGAGGTGCGCGAGGAACCCGACGCCGCAGGCATCGTGTTCGAAAGACGGATCGTACAGGCCGTTTTGCGGCCGCTGGGGCAACTGCGTGTTGTCCATTGGGGCACCGCGCTCACCGGGAGACCAGCGGGGACACGTCCCGCCGGTTGGTAAAGCGTGCGAGGAGTGTATGTCAGGCCCCATGAGCATGCGTTTGGCTCATGGACGAAATGCGCCACCCGCGGCCCTGTAACGCCCGCGTGATTAGCTGCCGTGAAGTTGCGATTAGCAGCACTGATGCTGACGGACGGCGTCGTGGGTCGGCGTCGACGGGACCGGCCGGCGAGGAACGGTCCGGTCTCGGGCGTCGAACGCCTTCGGACCAGCCGCCGGAGACCGCGGTACGATGACGGATGACAAAGTCGACATCGATGAGCGACGCGAAGAAGCGCGCGCAGGAGAAAGTGGCCCTGCTGAAGCAGCGGATCGCCAAGCAGGACGGCACCGCGGCGCCCGACGCGCACGCGGGGACGGACGCCGATGCGACGCAGAAGCCGGCGCACGTGGCCCGCGCCCAGGCTCATCCCGCCGCCCGGACCCAGCGGCCCCAGGGCCGCCGCGAGGGCAAGTAGCCTCCGCGAAGGGCCTGGCCGGCCGCGCCGGCCCCGGGGCCTTCCGGCCGTGACGGTTGGGCGCCCCCCGGCCCCTGAACCGCGCGAGGCTTGCGCGACGTCAACTGTGGTGCAAGATAAGGTTTCGTGATTCCGGAGGGCGGCAATGTCCGCTCCCCGTTACCCGCTACCCGCTACCCGACTGACCGCATGTCCCTGACGACCTACGACGTGATCATCGCCGGCGGCGGCCTTGCAGGCCTCTGCCTCGCCCGCCAGCTCCGCCAGGAACACCCGGACCTCACCATCCTGGTGGCCGAGAAGAAGAAGCACCCGGTGCCCGAGGCCGCCCACAAGGTCGGCGAATCGAGCGTCGAGATCGGGGCGCACTACTTCTCCAAGATCCTCGGCCTCGAGGAGCACCTCGTCGAGAAGCAGCTCTACAAGCTCGGGCTGCGCTACTTCTTCACCGAGGGCGACAACCGCGACGTGACGCAGCGGATCGAGCTCGGGCCGAAGACGTTCCCGAAGGTGCCATCGTTCCAGCTCGACCGCGGGCGCCTCGAGAACTTCCTGCTCGAGGAGGACCGCAAGTGCGGTATCGAGGTGCTCGACGGCGTGAAGGTGACCGCCATCGAGTTCGGCGACCCGCATCACCGCGTCGACATCGACATCGCGGGGCAGGTGCACAGCTTCAAGGGCCGCTGGGTGGTCGACGGCACGGGCCGCACCGGGATGATCCGTCGCAAGCTGGGACTCACGCGGCCGGCCTCGCACAACGCCAACGCGGTGTGGTTCCGGATGGGCAGCCGCATCAAGATCGACGAGTGGTCGCCCAAGGCCTCGTGGAAGGACTGGATGCCCTCCGAGGAACGGTGGATGAGCACCGTCCACCTGATGGGCAAGGGCTACTGGACGTGGCTGATCCCGCTCGCCTCCAACAGCCACAGCATCGGCATCGTGGCCGACGATGCGATTCATCCGTACCAGACGCTGAACCGCTTCGACCGGGCGATGTCGTGGCTGCACAAGTTCGAGCCGCAGTGCGCCGAGTTCCTCGAGGATCATCGCAACGAGCTCGACGACTTCCTGGGCCTGCAGCACTTCTCGCACAACTGCACGCAGATGTACTCGGCTGATCGCTGGGCGCTCATCGGCGAGGCCGGCGTGTTCACCGACCCGTTCTACTCACCGGGCTCGGACTTCATCTCGATCGGCAACGACATCACCGCCGAGCTCATCGGGCGTGACCGCCGAGGCGAGGACATCACGCAGCACGCGGCCTTCTTCAGCCGCATGTACCTGCTGCTGTTCCAGGCGTTCCTCAAGCTGTACGACGGCCAGTACCCGATCATGGGCAACGCCCAGGTGATGACGGTGAAGGTGGCCTGGGACAACGCCTGCTACTGGGCGATCTCGGCGCTGCTCTACTTCCGCCGCAAGTACCGCGACATGGCCTACATGCAGCAGCTCGAAGGCCTGCTCACGCGGTTCTTCTTCCTGCACGCACGCATGCAGGCCAGGCTGAAGGCCTGGAGCGACAGCGACCAGGTGAGCTACGGCTACCAGCAGATGTCGCTGCTCGACATGCCGTACCTGCACCGCATCCAGGGCCAGCTCTGGGATGACATCGACGACGCGACGCTGACAATGCGGCTCACTGAGAACTTCGCGGAGCTCGAGCGCTACGCGGACGTGATCCTGCAGATGGCCGCGGGCAAGACGATCGCCCGCGACCACGGCGGCTTCGAGAACGCCGCGGTGTTCCAGCTGCCGAAAGCGCACGTCGCCGCTTGACGGCGTCGCCGCTGCGCGGCTCCCTGACAATGCCGCGATTCCGCGATGCCGAATGCCGGCAACACCGGATTGTTCGTGGGCGTCGACCTTCAGGTCGACGCTCTCCCTCCTTTGACACGACTTCTCGCCTGCCTCCTCTGCTCGGTCGCGCTGCTGGCCCAGGGCCGGTACGACCCCGGCGTGCTGCCGAAGGGGCGCGACTACTTCGCGCTGCGTGACGGGCTCGCCAACGCCCACCTGAAGTTCACGCGCGAGAAGACGGGACGCGTCGCGTTCCTCGGCGGCTCGATCACGGCCGGCGGCGGGTGGCGCGAGCACACCATCCGCTACTTCCAGCAGAAGTTCCCCGACACGGCATTCGAGTTCATCAGTGCGGGTATCCCGTCGATGGGCTCGGTGCCGCATGCGTTCCGCCTCGAGCGCGACGTGCTCGCGAACGGGCCGGTGGACCTGCTCTTCGTCGAGGCAGCGGTGAACGACTCGACCAACACTGCCGATCCGGCGCACATGCGGCGTGGCATGGAAGGCGTGGTGCGGCATGCGCGCGCCGCCAATCCCCTCACCGACATCGTCCACCTGCACTTCGTGATGCCGGAGCACATGGCCGACTACGAGGCCGGGCGCGTGCCCGCCTCGATTGCGCAGCACGAGGCCGTGGCTGCGGCGTACGGGAACCCGTCGCTGAACCTGGCGCGTGAGGTCACCGATCGCATCGCTGCCGGGCAATTCACGTGGGCCGGCGACTTCAAGGATCTGCATCCGTCCCCGTTCGGCCACCAACTGTACGCCCACAGCATCGCGCGCATGCTCGATGCGGCATTCTCCAGGCCGCAGGCGTCGGCGGCGGCTCCCCACACGATGCCCGCACCGCTCGACCCGCGCAGCTACGCGCGTGGACGCTTCGGCAGCATCGACGATGTGCGGATCGTGAGCGGCTTCACGCAGGTGCGGTCGTGGCACCCATCAGATGGCAAGGGGACGCGCGCAGGCTTCGTCGACGTGCCCGCGCTCGTCGGCACCGAGCCCGGCGCGACGTTCACGTTCACGTGCGAGGGCACGGCGGCCGGCCTGCTCATCACCGCGGGCCCCGACACGGGCCGCGTGGAGTTCAGCATCGACGGCAGCGCCTTCCGCGTCGTCGACACGTTCACGCAGTGGAGTCCCGGCCTGCACCTGCCGTGGGCGGTGATCCTGGACGACGGCCTCGCGCCGGGGCGACATGAAGTGACGGTGCGCATCGCCGAGGGACACGATGCGCGAGCCACCGGCACGGCGTTGCGGGTCTTCCAGCTGCTGTTGAACTGACAGACGGCGGTCCCGGTCGGCATGACCTTGAAACCGCCCGCCGACGATGGCATCGTCGTCGGACGGCAGGGGCACCGACGCCAATCGAGCGGCTCGGAGGCAACCCGCGTTTCGCGGCGTCAACCAGCGTTGTCGCATTTCAGCAGTGGTCGACGCGACGATCGTCATGAAAGGCTCGATATTTCGCGCAAAGTGGGTCGGGCACGCCGCCTGCACCAGGCCTGCGCATGCTGAGTCACATGCCACGAACCGCCCTCGGCCGCACGGCCACCTACGCCGACATCCTCGCCCTGCCCGACCACCTGGTCGGCGAGATCGTCGACGACGACCTCTGGACCGCCCCACGACCGGCGCCCCGGCATGCCTGGGCCGCGGGCCAGTTGATGGTGGAACTGGGCACCGGACTCCGGGGCCACGGAAACGACGGCCGCGACGGCTGGCGGATCCTGCCGGAGCCCGAGTTGCACCTCGGTCGCCAGGTCGTCGTTCCGGACCTCGCGGGCTGGAAGCGGGCGCATCTGCCCCGGCTGCCTGACGCCGCGTACTTCGAGGCGCCGCCCGATTGGGTCTGCGAGGTCCTGTCGCCGTCCACCGAGCGGCTCGATCGCGACAAGAAGCTGGGCGTCTACGCCGCGGCGGGCGTGGGACACGTGTGGCTGATCGACCCGCTGGCGCAGTCGATGGAGGTGCTGCGCCGGAGCGGTGCGGGGTGGACGGTCGTCGCGACCCATGTGGGCCACGACGTCGCCTGTGCCGAGCCGTTCGACCAGCTGGGTGTGCACCTCGCGCTCCTCTGGGACGACGATGAGCCGTGAACATCTCCGGCCGGCGGCCGCGTGGTCAGGCCCGTTTCCGGGATTCCCGGCGGCCGGCAAGTCTCGGCAGTACAATGGTGCCGCTACGGAGGCCAACTGAACGATGGGGATTTTCGACTTCATCAAGGGACAGCTGCTCGAGGTCATCGAGTGGACTGACGACTCGCGCGACACGATCTCGTTCCGGTTCCCGGACGACGACAAGGCGATCAAGAACGGCGCGCAGCTGATCGTGCGCGAGTCGCAGGTGGCGCAGTTCGTCTACCTGGGCGAGTTCGGCGACACCTTCGGACCCGGCAAGCACTCGCTGGTCACCGAGAACATCCCCGTCCTCACGAAGCTGAAGTCGTGGAAGTACGGCTTCGAGTCGCCCTTCAAGGTCGACATCTACTTCGTCACCACGCGCTTGTTCACGGGCAACAAGTGGGGCACCAGCAACCCCATCATGCTCCGCGACAAGGACTTCGGGATCGTCCGCGCGCGGGCCTTCGGCACCTACGACTTCAAGGTCACCGACCCGAAGCTGTTCCTGAAGGAAGTGGCGGGTTCGGATCACAACTTCCGCCTCGACGAGTTCGCCGAGACGATGCGTTCTCGCATCGTCAGCATCTTCAGCGATGCGCTCGCGTCGTCTGGCGTGCCGGTGCTCGACATCGCCACGCGCTACAGCGAACTCGGCGAGGCCCTGCTGCCGCTGATCAACCCGCTGACCTCGACCAAGTACGGCATCGAGATCGCGTCGTTCATCGTCGAGAACGTCTCGGTGCCGCCGGAAGTCGAGGAGGCCATCGACAAGCGCTCGAGCATGGCCGCCATCGGCAACCTCAACGACTTCGTCAAGTACCAGATGGCGAAGGGCTTCGAGACGCCCGGCGGCGCGGGCGCGGCCGGCATGGCCTCGGAGCTGGCCGTCGGCTTCGGCATCGCGCAGCAGATGATGCAGCAGGGCATGGCGGGGGGCGCGCCCCCGACGCCACCGGTCCAGGGCGGGCCGGTGGCCGCCGCTCCGGCTGCGGCTGCGGCGCCAGCCATCGACCTGCTCGGCGTGCCTGACGTGGCCAAGGCGCTCGGCGTGTCCGACGCGGACGTGCTCGCCGTGATCGAGGCCGGGGAACTCAAGGCCAAGAAGATCGGCAGCACGTACCGCATCACGCGCGCCGCGCTGGATTCGTACCTGGCGAACTGATCGTTCCAGGCCACGGCCCACGGGCTGCAGGCGACCTGCGGGTTGCCTGCGGCCTGTCGCCTGTGGCCCCGATGCCCGTGTCGACGCCCCCTCTCCCGCCCCCACAGGACATCACCGCCCTCCAGAAGCACCTGTGCGTCTCGTGCGGCGCGCAGGCGGAATGGAATGCGTCGCGGCAGAAGCTCGTGTGCCCGTTCTGCGGCACCGAGTCGGCCTATGTCGCCCCGCAGGGCACCGGGCCGATCGCGGAACTCGACCTCGCTCGCGCGCTCGCGGAGGCCGGCGACGACCAGCGCGGCTGGCGCGCCGAGACGCGCAGCGTGCAGTGCCGCAGTTGCAAGGCGGTGATGGTCTACGAGCCGTCGCGCGTCGGCCAGAACTGCGAGTTCTGCGGATCGCCGGCGCTGGTCGACTACGCCGACGTGAAGCCGCCGATCACGCCCTCGAGCCTGTTGCCGTTCCGTGTCACCGAGGCGCAGGTGCGCGAGACGGTGCGCCACTGGTTCGCGAGCAAGTGGCTCGCGCCGAACGCCTTCAAGCGGAAGGCGCTCGTCGACACGCTGCACGGGCTCTACATCCCCTACTGGACGTTCGACGCGCGGGCGTACTGCCCGTGGCGTGCCGAGGCGGGGTACTACCACTACGTCAAGCAGGGCAACAACACGGTGCGGCGCGTGCGCTGGCAGGCCGCATCCGGCGTGGTCGATTACTTCTTCGACGACACGCTGGTGCCGGGCACCGCCGGGGTCGATCGCGGCCTGCTCGCGCAGATCGAGCCGTTCCCGACGCAGGAGCTGGTGCCGTACGACACCGCCTATCTGTCCGGACATGTCGTCGAGCAGTACCAGGTGCCGCTGCCCACCGCGGCGGAGTTCGGCGGGCGGCAGATGGAGGCGGCGCTGCGGGAGATGTGCATCGCGCAGATCCCGGGCGACACCTACCAGAACCTGCGGATGTCGCCAACGTGGAGCGGCCGCACGTTCAAGCACGTGCTGGTGCCCGTCTACGTGATGACCTACGTGTACCGCCGCCAGTCGTACCAGGTGGTGGTGAACGGATCCAACGGCCGCATGGGCGGCACCTACCCACTCAGCTGGGTGAAGATCGCGCTCATCATCGCGGCAGTACTGATCGTGCTCGCATACGCGAACAGGTAGTGCCCGGGTACAGGGTACCGGGTACCGGGTACCGATCCGCGTTCGTCCCGTCATCCGACGGCGTTCAAGCCAACGTGGTCTCCACTCACGCGTACTCCTGCCGCCAGTGCGGCAGCAAGGCGACGTGGCACCCGGAGCGGCAGGGCATGGTGTGCGGTGCGTGCGGCGCGACGCTGGACCTGCCGCCGTCGCCCCAGGGCCAAGTGCCGTGGTTGCCGCTCGTGGAACGGCTCCGCGATTCGCCAGACAATCGCGATACCTGGACACCGACCGAGGTCACGGCGCCCTGCCCCGCGTGCGGCGGGCCGGCGACGTTCCCCGTCAACACCGTGACGATGGTGTGCGATGGCTGCGGCACGCCGCTGGTCCGCGGGGCGACCGCCGGCGACGCACCGCTGCCGCCGGGCGGAGTGATTCCCTTCACGGTCGGCGAGGCCAACGCCGAGGAACTACTGCGCCAATGGGCGGCGTCGCGAGGCCGCCTGGGCAACCACAGGGTCGACGTCTCGGAGGTGCGCCGGGAGTACGTGCCCTACTGGGAATTCTCGGCTCACGTCCACTGCCCCTACCGCGGAGAATACGAGTACAGGAACCGCGACGGCGAGGTGCAGCGGCGGGCATACGATGGCACCATCGACAAGTCGTTCGTCGCGTTTGGCCGCGGGTTCTCGCACCTGCCGACGGCGCTCCTCCGCAAGCTGGAGCCGGTCTCCTGCGAAGCCGCGAGGCCGTACGACCCGCGGTACCTGGCCGGTGCCATCGTCCAGCAGGACACGCGAGGCCTGTGGGGTGCCTGGGACATGGCGCGCGGGAAGATCGACGCCAGAGTCGACGCCAAGTTGAAGGCCGCGGGAGACGGCGCGACGCTGCCCGGGGAGACGTGGCCCACGTGGAGCCAGCACAAGGGGCGCCTCGTGCTCGTACCGCTGCACGTGCTCACGTGCACGGCGCTCGGCGAGACATGGCCCGCACTCGTGCACGGCGTCGACGGCGAGGTCGTGGCCGTCCCGCCGCTCACCCCGCAGAACAAGGCCAAGGCCTACCTCGCCTCCGCGCTTGCCTTGGTGAAGCTCATCGCCGTGGCAGCACTGGCAGCCCTCGCGCTGTGGTGGCTCGTGCAACAACTGTTCGACCTGCTCTTCTGATTCACGCCTTCCTGTCGTGAAGGCAGGGACACCCCGGACGAGCGTCCCTGCCCACCGGCTACTTCTGCAGTTCGGCCGTCATCACCGCGCCGTTCATCGCGGGCAGCGTGGCCGCGATCTTCGCGACCGTGCGTGAATCGGCGGCGACCCACAGCGTCGTCACGCCGCCGTCGCCGCCCTTCACCTCGACCTTCCACGCGTCGAACGTGCCGGCAGGCACGGTGACCGACTCACGGCCCACCACCTTCAACTGCTTGACGTCGACCTTCTGCGAGCGCACGTCGAGGTTGCGGAACGACGTCGCGTAGCCCTCGGCCAGCGGCAGGCGCGCGATCACGGCGTGCGAGCCGGCACCGTCGGCGAACACCGGGCCGTCGAGCGCGACGTTGACGGGACGCGACTGCCCGCCCATCGCCATCGTGCCGCTGATCGCCGTGCCCGAGAAGTCGAGCGCGATGTCGGCCGGCCCCTGCTTGACGGTGCGCTTGCGCAGCAGCAGGGTGCCCTTCTCGATCACCGCCGTGTCGGTGGCGGCGCCCATCGGCGTGTCGGCCTTCTCAGTGAAGACCCAGGCGCCGTTCTCCTCGCGAGCCTCCTGCGCGATGGTCATGTTGATGCTCTGCCCACCCAGCGCGATCGTCGCGGCATACGTGGCCGTCATCGGGGCAAGGTCGGCGACCGGCTTCGGGGCCGTGCTGGCGGCCGTCACGGGCGCGGCCAGCGTGACCGTCTTCGGGTCGACGGTGATCTCCTTCAGCCGCGTGGCGACGTCGGCCGGCACGTCCTCCTGGAAGCGACCGCCGAGGTGCTTGGCGAGGAAGCGCTCGGTGCTCGCGATCATCGCCATGTTGTTGACCGGCCGTGCAAAGCCGTGTCCCTCGTCGGGCGCGACGATGTACTCCACGGGGAAGCCGCGATCGCGCAGCGCGATGACGATCTGGTCCGACTCGGCGCGCTTGACGCGCGGGTCGTTCTGGCCCTGCACCACCATCAGCGGCGTGCGGATCTTGTCGGCCGAGTTGAGCGGCGACTGCTTCATCAGCCGCGCCTTGTCCGCGGGCTTCGACGGGTCGCCCATGCGCACGTTGAACACGGTGCGGATCGACTCCCAGTACGGCGGAATCGAGTCGAGCAGCGTGATCAGGTTCGACGGCGCGACGATCGCGACGCCGGCCGCGTACACGTCGGGGGTGAAGGCGAGGCCCGCGAGCGTGGCGTAGCCGCCGTACGAGCCGCCCATGATGCCGACGCGCTTGGGATCGACGATGCCCTTGGCCACGAGGTGCTTGACGCCCCACGTGATGTCGTCCTGCATCGTCTCGCCCCACGTGCCGTTGCCGAGGTTCAGGAACTTCTTGCCGTAGCCGGTCGAGGCGCGGAAGTTCGGCTGGAGCACGGCGTACCCGCGATTGGCGAGGAACTGCGCGTAGGTGTCGTAGCCCCAGGCGTCACGCCCCCACGGACCGCCGTGCGGGAACACGACCAGCGGCAGGGCCTTGGCGGCCACGCCCTTCGGCAGCGTCAGGTAGGCCGGGATGACCAGGCCGTCCGACGAGGGATAGCTGATGGACGTCATCGGCGCAAGCTGATCGCGCTTCAGCGTCTCGCGCACCTTGTACTGCGGCGTCAGCGCCTTCGTCGTGCGGTCGTACACGAACACTTCACCGGGATCGGTGTCGCCCGCGGCCACCACGATCCAGCGGCGCTCGTCGGCCGTGGACGACTGGAACGCGACGTCCTTGCCGGGGAAGCGCTTCTCGAGGAACGCGAGGTCGGCCTTGAAGGTGGCGTCCTTCGGGTACCAGCGGACGCGCTCGTCCTCGTACTGCGTGGCGACGAGTTCGCCGGTACGATCGGAGAACAGCGCGTTGCCGAAGTCGACCCGCTTCTTGGGATCACTCTCGACCGGAGTGACCGCACCGGTGGCCGGATCGAGGAGCGCCAGGCCGATCAGGTCGACGTCGCCCTTGTTGGTGATCAGGTAGACCTTCGCGCCGTCCTTGTGGAACCGCACGGGCTGGCAGGTCTCGAAGACGCTGCAGTCGTACACCTTGGTGAGGGCGTCCTTGTCGACGCGCAGGATCTCGGTGCTGCCGCTGTCGGTGGTGCGCGACGCCAGGCGCAGCATGCCCTGCTCGTCGAAGACCCACGCGGCGACCTTGTCGCGGTTCTCGCGCAGCAGCGTGCGCTGGCCGGTCGAGATCGTGACCTTGTAGAGATCGTGCCAGGCCTTGTCGCGCTCGTTGATGCCGACGTACATGGCGTCGGGCTCGGACTTGGGCACCGAGTAGATCAGCGCGCGGACGCCCTTGGCGTCGGTGAGATTGCGGGCCGCAGGCACGGGCGACCCCGCCGCCGGGGCCGCCGCGGGATCGACGGCGTAGACGTTGAAGTTCTCGTCGCCGCCCTGATCCTGCGAGTAGAGGACGTACTTGCTGTCGCGGCTCCAGAAGTAGCCGCCGATGGGCCGCTTCTGGTCGTTGGTGATCGGGCGCGCGGTATCGAACGGCGCATCCGCCTTCTTCACCCAGATGTTGCGCGTGCCGTTGAACGGCTTGATGAACGACAGGTACTGCCCGTCGGGGGACAACTGCGACCCGGAGACCTCGGGATCACCGAAGAACAACGCACGGTCGATGATCGGCGGTTGTCCGGCCGACTGCGCCAGCGCAGCGCCGCTCACGAGCGCCACCGCCAGGCCGCTCCACACCATCGTCGAGAACACTCGCACCATTGAAGACACCTCATGGCCACAGGCTACCCGCCTTCGCCGCTGCGCGGGAGCGGCGGGCACGCCACGACATTCCACAGGCTGCCGCAGCGCACGATTGCCCCGGATTGGGGTGGGGACGCGCTCGGCAGGGTCGTACGACGGATACGGCGGGACGGAAGGCGGGGTTCCCGGAGTGACAGGGCGACGGGGCCGGTCGCCCCATCTCGCTCAGGGCAACCGACCGCACCGTGGCTGGGGCGGCGTGGGACACGCCGCCACCGTTGACATGCTCAGACCGTCACGGACCGGCTGATCTTGTAGATGATGCCGTCGCTGAGGGACACCACGTACAGGTCGCCGTCAGGCCCCTGACGGATGTCGGGCACGACCCCGAAACCACGCCCGATCACCAGCGTCTCGCTCTCGTGAGTCCCGAACTTGGCCAGGTTGTCGGCGACCTTGTCGGCGAGTCGCACGTCGGCCGACAGGTCGAGGTCGAGGCGCATGTGGGTCAGCTTGAGGCGGTAGAGGCTGCCGCCGGTGCCGCCCACCTGCTGGAACGAACGGGCGCTGCCCATCCAGATCGTGCCGTCGTACTCTGCCCCCAGGGTGACGCCCTGCACGAAGGTCATCCCGGACGGCCCGACCTCGTACTTCCAGCTCAACACCGGGTCCACGTACACCGCCCCCGGCAGCATGAACATGCGCGACGTCGCCAGCGCGGCGGTGTAGGCCAGGCGCGTCGGCGGGTAGCGACGCTGCTGCAGCTGGCCGAAGAACTGGAGCGTTTCGATCGACTTGAACTGCGGGAAGCGCGCCAGCGGCCCCTGGACCTGGATCCAGCCGCCGTTCATACCCGGCACCAGGCGGTTGACCTCGGAGAAGGCGTCGTCGGCGTTCTCCGACAGCCAGGGACTGCCCGTGTACGGGTCGAACGCCAGGCCGAAGCCGTTGCGGTGTCCGTACGAGAACACCCGCTGCACGTTGGCCCCGACCTCGCCACCGAGGGAGGCGCCTATCGCGAAGAAGGGGTTGTCGGCCGGCGCGCTGCCGTCGTCGTTCAGGCGCACGACGACGCCGCTGAGGTGGGCGTTGTCCGGCGAGGGGCCGCCGAACGTGTCGTCGACGAACGGCTGGCGGAGGAACGGCCCGTTGACGAGGTTCTGCATCCAGCCTCGGCGCCCCTGATCCCCCATGAACACGTAGAGCTTGCGGTCGGGCCCGAACGCCATGACCCCGCCGTTGTGGTTGCCGTTCTCTGCGGGATTGACCGAGCCAGCAGGCTGGCCCGACACCAGGACGTTGTCGGTCTGCCGGGCGCGGAACCGAGTAATGGCGGTATCGAACAGCAGCGTGCTGCCATTCCAGACGAACCGATCGACGCGATTGCCGAGCAGCGGCACCTCGCTGAGCACGGTCGAATCCGCACCCGTCGTGCTCTCGGTGTGCCGCACGTACACCCACGGCGTCGTGGGGAAGTTCGGATGAAGCACCGCAGAGAGGAGGCCGCGCTCCGATGCCGAGTTCACCGCGAGGTCGAGCACCGGCGTCGGCTGGATCACGCCGCCGATGACCCGCTTGATCTGTCCCGACGCCTTCTCGAGCACGAGGAAGTCACCCTGGCCGAGGAACACGATGCCAATGGGCTGCGTCAGGCCAGAGCTGACCACGGTTGTCAGGCGGAGGTTCGGATCAAGCAGGGTGACCGGCGTGGTATCGGCCATCGCGTCGGTCGCGGTCGCCAGGGCCGCCGCCGCGACGACCGCTGCGCGGCCGGCCCGGCCGATCCGACGACGCGCCCGCCAGAGGCGGCCGCCAAGCGCAAGCCCCATCAGGGACAGCACCGTGGGTTCCGGCACCGGGGTCGTGGTGAGGCTGACAGCGTCGAGGCCGACGACGAAGGGGGCCACATTGTCCACGTGCGAGAAGCGGAGGCGCAGCGTCTCGCCGGCATGCGCGGCGAAGAGCGCCGACAGGTCGTACGACAGGTCGGTGTATCCCGAGACAAGCGGGTCGGCCGTGGCGGTCTGGTAGAGCGCCAGAAGCACGTCGCCGCCAAGCGCGAACGGATCGGAGGTCGCGCTCAGGATGTCGACCCGGAACTGCTGATTGGCCGGCTGGGCGGAGAAGTCGAGCGAGGCCGGCGTCGGCACGTAGTACTGGGGCGCCGTGTTGTTCAAGGCCAGCGAGAACGACAGCACGGGCGCGGGGGCACTGGTGGGGACCAGGAAGTCCTGATAGAGCACCCGTGTTCCGGGACCCGCCGCGTCGGAGACCGCGGCGTAGCTGCCGGCGGGCGGGTCCGGAATGGGAAGGCCATTGACGGGGCTGTCGGTGCCCGCGTGCGGAAGGAAGCCCCCTTCGCTTCCGATCAGCACCCCCTCTGTCCATCCCGACAGGCCGCCTTCGAAGCCGCCGTTGAGCAGCAGTTGAGCGCCCTCGGCCGGGGCGGCCGTCCCGCTCAACGCACCGGCGATCAGCGCGGTCGCCAGTCCCCCTCGAAACCCAGTACGAAGCATCTCCATCAAGTCCTTTCGCCACGCGACGCGCGGCACGGCCCGCGCGACACGGACCGGTTCAGGGGCAGCCTGTACGGGGTACAACGACACCGGCCCGCTATCGAAAGGCAGTCGGCGACAGCCGGAGTCGGCGGCAGTCGGCAGGGTGGAACGACGGATGGCGGGGGATTGGGGGTACCCCGGCAGGTTGCGAAGAAGCCAGCAACCGAATGCAGAGTTCAGAATTCAGAATTGAGGGGCAGCGACACCCTGAATTCCCCACGACAGGGCGGAGTTGTCTTCAGGCCCTGCTAGACGGCCCGGATCACCAGGGCCGAGTCGTTGCCGCCGAACGCGAGCGAGGTCGACACGCCGCAGGGGACCGGCACCTCGCGGGGCGTATTGGCCACGACGTCGACGGCGCACTCGGGATCGACCGTGTCGAGATGGACCGTGGGCGGGATGACGCCGCGCGCGACGGTGAGCGCCAGGGTGGCGGCTTCCATGGCGCCGGCGGCGCCCAGGCAGTGGCCGAACATGGCCTTGAGAGACGTCACGGGCATGCGCGAGGCGCGTTCGCCGAACACCACATGCACGCCGCGCGCCTCGGCCTTGTCGTTCTGCGGTGTCGCGGTGCCGTGGGCGTTGACGTGCGTCACCTCGTCGGCATTCACGCGCGCATCGTCGAGTGCCGCACGCACGGTCGAGGCGATGGCCTGGCCCTCGGGCTCTGGCGCCGTCGGGTGGTACGCCTCGCACGTGAAGCTGTAACCGGCGAGTTCCGCATAAATCCGCGCGCCACGACGCGTGGCACGGTCCCAGTCCTCGAGCACCAGGATGGCAGCGCCTTCCCCGATGTTCATGCCCTGGCGGCCGGCGTCGAAGGGACGGCACGGCTGCGGATCCATCAGGCGCAGCGCGTTGAACCCGGCGAACGTGAGCCGCGACAGCGCATCGGTGCCACCCGCCAGGGCCGCATCGATGCGGCCACGACGAATCGCATCGACCGCCTGTCCTATCGCGATCGTGCTCGACGAGCACGCCGCCATCAGGCACGACCGGACGCCCTCGAAGCCGAAGTGACTGGCGACGATGTCGACGGGTGTGCTGGAGAAGTGGTTGTGGATCCACGTGGGGCGGGCGTGGTCCATGCCCTCGCGCCGCATCGTGAAGTAGTACGACTCGTTGCGCACGAGGTCGCCAGTGCCTGCGCCGAGCAGTACGCCCACACGCGCGCGGTCGATGCCGCTGTCGAGCAGGCCGGCATCGCCGACAGCTTCCTCGGCTGCGACAACGCCCATCATGTCGCTGCGGGACCAGCGGCGGCGCTGGTAGGGCGTGTAGCGCGCCTGCACCTCGGACAGGTCCACCTCGGCCGCGATGCGGCTCCGGTAGCCCTCCGTGTCGAACAGCGTGACCGGGCCGATGCCACAGTGGCCCGCCAGCATGTGCTCCCACACCGCTTCACGCTGCGTCCCGAGGGCGCAGATCATGCCGATGCCGGTGATGGCGATTCGCTTCTGGTCGGACATGGACAGGGGTCAGGATCGCACAGGACGGGACGCAGGAGGAGCGGTCCGCCTTCGCCTCCGGCTTCGGCGGACGCCCTCGCTGCGCTCGGGCGGCCTGAGGAGCCCTTCGTTCGGACCTTCCTAGTTCAGCGGCTTCAGCAGCATCACCTGCACCGTCGTCGAGCCGAGGCCGCGGTAGCGATCGGGCAGGAAGCTGTGGCCGACCTCGCCGCGGATGAAGGCGACCTTGCCGGGCACGCGCACGTTGAAGGCAACGCCGACGCCGGTCAGCGGCTCCCACGGAATCGCGCTCACGCCCGGAACGCCGCCGGGTCTCGTGCGGCCCCACGCCTGGTCGACGAACAGGTCCATCCGGTACTGGTCGAGGATGTTGAACGAGTACTGCCCGCGCGCCATCGCCAACTCGCCGTAGCGCACACCGGCAGACGGCACGCCGTGAATTCTCGTGTCGTCGAACAGGCCGAACTGGTACTGGCTGAAGCGATCGAGCGAATCGCCGCCGAAGTACGCGCCGTTGACGATGACCTTGCTGAAGGGGCCGAGGTAGAACACCTTGGTGGCCACGGCCTGGTACTTCGCATACGACGCCGGCGTCGCCGTGAGCGCCGTCGGGTCGCCCCAGGGCCGCCACGACATCCGCCGCGTCCACGTGCCGTTGGCGGTCAGCGAGTAGCCGCCACGGCGGTACTCGTACAGGAGGCCCAGGCCGTTGCTGACGGTGCTGGTGGGCGTGACGAAGTCTTCCGCCGTGGTCGTGTTGCGCACGTAGCCGTCGAAGCGGAACAGGTACTGTCCCGACACGCGCTGATAGGTGGTCGCCTGCCAGCCGAGATTCAGGCCCGTCGACAGCGGCCACGTGAGCAGGCTCTGGTCCTCGCGCTCGCCCTCGGGGCCGAACAGGCGATCGGTCGATGGCGGGGCGATCGCGAAGAAATCGATCGAGGCGTCGACCGTCCCGAAGAGCGCCTTCGGCCGCTGGATGTTGCCCGCCGCCAGCACGCCGGCAAACAGCACGGCGACCTGCGTGTCTGCCCGCCCGCGGAAGCGGAAGTTCAGGTAGTTGATGCCGCCGATCGGCAGCGGGAAGCCGAACCCCGGGTCGATGGTGACACCGAGGGCGAGCGCCTTGGCGCGTGTCGTCGCGACGTCGGACACGACGCGCTGATCGCCGTCCTTCACGAAGTACCGCACGCCCACCGGCGTGTCGCGGTACATCGTCCGCGCCCCGCCTCGCGCCTCCTGGCGCTGCGCGGCGAAGTCGCCCGGCGCGATGGCGTGGCCGGTGAAGGTGATGCGGCGCTCGACGAGCAGGTTGCGGCCCGCAATCAGGATCAGCTGCTGGTTGTACAGCGTCGACGGCAGCCACACCTCACGACCGTCGGACGCGCGGACAGGCGTGAAGTCCTGCACCTCGTCGTTGGAGATCACCGGCGCCGAGAGCGCCGTCTGCGTGGCCTGCTGCCGCACGCGCGCGTACGAGGCCTTGTCGATCCACACCGTGCCGCGATAGAGCGACTGGTCCTTGCGCTGCGGCTCGAACACCACGACCCAGGTGTCGTGCTCGCCGATGCGCGCCGATCCCTGCAGCCGGTAGCGGTAACGCGCGTCGAGTTCGATCTGCAGGGGTGGCGTGAGCACCTTCTCCGGTTGCAGCAGCGGGAACGGCGGGCGCGGCTCGCCGAACTTCGCGCCGTTGACGCTGAACTCGCGCTCCTCCCACTCGGTGCCATCGACGCGATCGACGAAGAACCGGTTCACCGTGATGACGTCGAAGCCCGGGTCGGTGACCGTCGGCCGGAAGTACTGCTGGATGCGGCCGTCCATCACGTAGCGGGGCGACGCGTCGCGCTCCACCGCCTGCCGCGCCTGGTGTCGCGCCAGCACCTCCTCCACCGAGAGCGTGCGCGCGCCGGTCACGTCCTCCTGCTGGATGAACCCCGCCTCTGCACCGCGGTTGAAGTCGACCAGCCACGTCCCCGGCCCCGGCAGCACCACCGTCGCGTCCGTGCGCTGTGCCGCGTCGTCGCGCGTGGTCGTCAGCGCGGGGCGATCCCGGCCACTGACGGGATCGCGCACCACGACGCTGCCGGCCGACGGCAGCACCAGCGCGATGTCGAGCCGCTCCTCGCCGGGCCCGAGGCCGTCGATCACCAGGTACGTGCCGAGCGTCGAGAGGTTGTAGAGGACGCGCCAGCGGCGCGAGGCGGTGACGTCGACGCCCCTGGCCCTGATGCGCACGGTGTCGGGCGTGGTCGTGACCGGTGCGACATCCCGAGGCGCAAGGTCCCGCAGGCGCGCGGCGACCGGCAGCACCGCACGCAACGCCGCCGCCGACAGCCTGTAGCCGCGAGCGACGATGGCACTGCCCGCGCCGGTCACCTCGACGTCGGCGAAGCGTGCCGCAGGTCCCGGGACATGCGGTGGAGGCGCATCCACCAGGGCGATGGCATCACGCACGAGGCTCGCACCGGGGTCGTGGTCCGCGACCCAGCGCTCGGCAGCCGCGGCATCGTCGTCCGGGGCGATGACGTAGGCGTCGACGGCGGGCGCCACGTCAGGGGTAACCAGCGCCTCCCGGGCAGCAGCGTCGATGACCGCCCCGGAGAGGACGACGGGGATCCGCGCATCGCGCGCACGGATCTCGGCAGCCGCCAGCTTCACGAGGTACGCGCCCTGCCGTGCGTCGGAGAGCGGCCCGGCGCCGGGTTCACCGATCCGGAGTTCGACCGCCGACACGGTGGGCGCGGCCGCGAGGACGTCACGCACCCATGTTGGCCACGCCGCTGCGTCGATCGCGCCCGCCTGCGGCACGCTGATGGTCAACCACAGCGGCCACGGCCCTGCCGGCCCAAGCCGCACGACCGCGTCGGGCGCCATCGCAGGCACGACGACACGCCGCGCGGCGCGCACGCCGTCCGACGGCGCGGGCTGGGTCGTCCAGGCCGCCTCGTCAGACGAGGGCAGTTCGAAGTAGAAGCGGGGCGGCTGCGGCGGGTCCGACTGCGCACCGGCGGATGCGCCAATCAGGCAGGCGACGAGCGCCGCGGCCGCCGCGATCACTCGGCCAGCCATGCCCTCGCGTCGGGCAGTTCGCACAGCGGCCCGAACTCGGCTCCCGCCAGCACCTCGCGCAGCCGCGTGCGAAACCCCGACAGCCGGAAGTAATGGGCAAACGCGAGCGGCGGGGGCAGGCGGACGTGCGGGGGGTCGGGATCGATCTCCCATGGATGCACAGTAAGGACGGCCGGGTCACCGTCCCGGTTGTTGGCGGCGATGGCAGCCACCACGTCCCCCGGTGCGGACTTGCGCAGGCCCCAGCCCCACCCGAGCGGCACGGACTGCCCCGCGAGGCGTCCGACGAGCGGCGGCATCTCGAGCAGCGGCCCGCCGGTCGTGGCGAGCGGATACGGCCGGCGTGGATAGCCCGGCGATCCGACGCGCGCGACGGGCGCCCGGCTCGCATCGATCCTGAGGCCTTCCTCCGCGAGGATCGCGGGCGCCCACGGCGCCCGCTGGTTCAGCGACCACTCGGGGGCGCGAAAAGAGACCACGGGGCCTGCGCCAGCCGCCCGCAGGGCAGCGAGGTTGTCGCGCAGGTCCTGGCGGAATGTGTCGGGGGTCAGCTCGAAGACGCGCCGGTGCCGGTGACCGTGGAGGCCGATCTCGTGCCCGGCATCCCGGATCTCCCGCACCAGGCCCGGAAAGTGCTCGGCCACCCAGCCCACCATGAGGAAGGTGCCGCGATGCCCGGCGTGCGCGAGGTCCTCGAGCAGCGCCCGCGTGGTGGGGACGACGCGGCTCTCGAGGCGCGTCCAACCGGACGCGGGCAGGCGGTCGTCGACGCCGCAGATGTGGAACCAGTCCTCGACGTCGACGGTGAAGGCGTTCAACGCCATGCGCTACGCGGTCTTGCGCTGCGCCTCGATGTACTCGGCAATGGCATCCACCGACTGCAGGACCTTGCCGCCGGTCTCCTCGTCGCCGATCACCACGCCGAACGAACGCTCGATTTCGAGCACGAGTTCGAGCGCGTCGATCGAGTCGAGGCCGAGGCCGGCGCCGAACAGGGGCGCGGCGCTGTCGATCTCGTCGGGCGAGATGGGCAGCTTGAGGGCACGCACGATGGCGGCCTTGATGTCGGAACGCAAGTCAGTCATGAGTGCCTTACACGAGCCCGCCGTCCACGCCGATCACCTGTCCGGTGACGTACGCAGCCGCGTCCGAGCTCAGGAACGCCACCATCTCGGCGACCTCGGCCGCCGTGCCCAGGCGGCCGACGGGCACGTTGCGCAGGTGCGCCTCGCGCGTCGCCTCGGGAATCGCCGCGGTCATGTCGGTCGCGATGAGGCCGGGCATGACCGCGTTCACGAGCACGCCCTTGGGCGCCAGTTCACGCGACAACGTGCGGGTGAAGCCGATCAGCCCCCCCTTGGACGCCGCGTAGTTGGCCTGTCCGGGCAGGCCCGCCACCGCGCTCGGCGAGGTGAGGCTGATGATGCGTCCCCACTTGCGGACCAGCATGCCCCGCACCACGGCCCGGGCACAGAAGAACGCCCCGTCCAGGTTGGGCCGCAGGACCGCGTCCCACTTCTCGCGGTCCATCATCATCAGGTAGCCATCCCGGGTGACGCCGGCGTTGTTCACCAGGATGTCGATGCTCCCTAGGGCCGTCGTCGCGTCTGCGACCATGCGCTGGACCTGAGCCTCGTCGGCGACGTCGCACTGCGTGGCCCACACGCGCGCGCCTTCCGCCTCGAGCGCCGTGACCAGCGCCCGCGCAGGTTCCTCGCGTTCCCGATAGGAGAAGGCCACCGCCGCGCCGCGACGGGCCAGCACCTCGACAATGGCGCGACCGATGCCGCGCGATCCACCGGTGACCAGCGCGACCCGGCCAGACAAGGCAAGCGATTCGTACACGCAGGTCCCACGCGGCACCCGGGTGGGCCGCGAAAGGACTAGTCTATACCAAGGGAGAGACGGGTTACCGGGTACGGGGTACGGGGTACGGGGTACGGGGTACGGGGTGCCGAAGCTATCCGACCTTGATGACCACGCTGTAGTTCGTGCCGCCGCTCGCGAAGCTGTTCACGAGGACGTACGGGGACGCCAGCGGTGCGGGCGCGCCCATCACCCAGCCGAGCGGGCCACAGGTCGGGTCCGGCGACGTCAGCCCTGCGGTGGGCGCCACCAGCCCGCGACGGCCGGCGAGCACGGCCGCCACCAGCGACGCGGCGGCCGCCATGCCCCCCTCCCCGACCGCGCCCTTGACGGAGGTCGTCGGGACGGGACGTCCGGAGAACACTTCGGCGATGGCGCCGGCCTCCAGGCGGTCGAAGTCCACCGCGCCGTTGGCGGCCGCATACACGGCCCCGACCTGATCCGGCGACACCCCGGCCTCGTCGAGCGCCATCCGCATGCATCGCACCAGCAGGGCCGGATCGGTCGGCCAGGCGTTCACCGGCGTCAGGCCCGCGTTCGCGCCGACGCCGAGCACCTCGGCGAGCACTGTCGCGTGTCGGGCCTCGGCGCGCGCCAGGTCCTCGACCACCAGCACGAAACCGCCCTCGCCCATCACGAACCCGTTGCGCGTCGCATCGAACGGCCGTGCGCCCTCGGGGTGTGCGCCCGCCACCGACAGCACTCCGAACCAGTCGTGCACCTGGAAATACAGGTCGTAGATGTCCTCCGCGCCGCCGGTGACCAGCGCCCCGGCCTTCCCGGCACGCACGAGGTCGGTTGCCAGCGCGACGGCGGCCAGGCCGGACGCCTCCTTGTAGCTCAGCGTCGTGTTGGGACCGCGCAGCTTCTCCTCGAGCGCGACGAGGCTGGCGGCCGCGTTGCCGACGGTGTTGCTGAACAGCAGCGCTGGCGCGCCGGTCGGTCCGAGTTCGAGCAGGCGGTCGAGGAACTCGCCGGTCGAGTGCACGCCGCAGGTGCAGGTGCCGAACACCACGCCCACGTCGTCGTAGCCAGCGTCGGTGCGCGGCAGCCCGGCGGCATCGAGCGCGAGGCGCGCCGAGGCGACCGACAACGCGCCGACCTCGTCCATGCGCCGCAGCTTCATGGGGGCGATGAACGCCGACGGCGTGAAGTCGATGAGTTCGGCCGCGTGCTTCGCGCGGCGCGCCGACACGTCGAAGGACGTGATGGGACGGATTCCCGACCGGCCCGCGAGCAGCGCGTCGAGGAAGGCGTCGGTCTGGCCGAGACTGGAGCAGGCGGCAACGCCCGTGATTGCGGCCCGTCGCTGCACGGGCGGTACGTTACCATTTCGATTCATGGCTCTTCAACGGGCGCTTCGACGAGTCTTCGCCTCCGGACTGGCACTCGGGCTGGTCCTGCTGGCGAGCGGCACGTCCGGCCAGACGCCCGCGCCGGCGACCACGACGAGGGCCGCCGCCACGACCGATCCCTTCGACGACATCTTCCGGCGCGGCGCCCCCGTCGAGCGCACGCTCAAGACCGTGTCGGCCAGTTTCGTCGAGACGAGCACGTCCACGCTCCTCAAGGCGCCGCAGGTCGCGCGCGGCACGCTCGTCGGCCGACGCCCGAACCAGGTCCGGCTCGAGTACGCCGGCGCCGACGCCCGCACCGTGATCGTCAACGGCAACACGTTGGCGATCGACTGGCCGTCGCGGGCGCTGCGCGAGACACGCGACATCAGCGGCACGATGCGGCGCGCCGAACGCTTCTTCGTGCTCACGTCTCCCGCGGAACTGCGCAAGCACTTCGACATCACGACCATCGAGGCCCCCGGCCGCACGGGCGCCTGGCAGGTGACGTTCACGCCCCGGCGCAAACAGATGCGCGAGGGCGTATCGCGCGTCCACCTGTGGATCGACCAGGCGTCGCTGCAGCTCCAGGCCCTGAAGATGGACTACCCCGGCGGCGACGCGCGACTGATGGAGTTCAGCGACGTCCGCATCAATCCCACGGTGGACGCGCAGGCGTTCACGCCGGCTCCTCGGCGTTGATCGCCGCGCTTCCCACGGTCCACCGTACGTGACTCGTTTCGTCCAGGCGCTCATGACGTGGGCGCGTGCCCGGCGCGGCCTGGTGCTCGGGCTCGCGGCCATCGTCGCGCTCGCCAGCCTCGTCCCCACACTGCGCATCCGCTTCGGCACCGACGTGCTGCAGTTGATGCCCCGCGAGGCCGGCGCGGTCGATGCCTTCGAGACCTATCTCGAGCGGTTCGGCAGCCTCGACGCCCTCTACGTGTATGTCGAGGCGCCTGCCGAGGCCTCCGTCGCCGACTACGGCGAGTACGTGGACGCGCTCGTCGTGGCGCTGCGCGCGCTGCCCGAGGTGCGTCGCGTCGACGCGGGCCGCCTCGACAACTCGCGCGACTGGGCCTACCTCACCGACCGCCAGTTGCTGCTGCTCGACCCGGCCAACTACACAGAGGCCGTGGCACGGATGGCGCCCGAACGGATCCCCGCACAGGTGGCCCGCACGCGCGACATGCTCGCCATGCCGTCGGAAGACCTGAAGGCGCTGGCCCAACGCGACCCCCTCGGCTGGCTCGAGCTGACCACGGCGCGCCTCGACGGCGCCTCGGGCGTGCTGCGCCTCTCTCCGGGCACCGCCGATGGCTACGTCACCAGCGACGGACGCGCGCAGTTGCTCGTCGTGCACCCCACCCGCCCCCCGTTCGACACCGCGTTCGCGCGCACGTTGCTCGATCGCGTCGCCGCCGCCGAGCGGGTCGTGCGCGGCCAGTTCACCGCGCAATGGCAGGACGAGGAGCTCGCGCCGCCCCGGATGGACGTCGCCGGCGGGCACCGCACCGCCATCGAAACCGAGACGCTGATGCGGGGCGAGGCCATCAGCAACACCGTGTGGTCGATGGTCGGCGTGCTGGCGCTGCTCTACCTCGCCTTCCGCAACGCCTGGCTGGTGGTATTCGGCACGCTGCCGATCCTGCTCGGCACCCTGGTGACGCTGGCGCTCCACCAGGTGGCGGGCGTGCAGCTGTCTGCCGCTGCCACGGGCGCCTCCGCGATGCTCTTCGGCCTCGGCGACGACGGGCTGGTGCTCCTGTTCGTGGCGTACCGCGACGGCCTGGCGCGAGGCCTCACGCCGGCCGAGGCCGTCGGCCAGCTCGGTGGCATCGGCATGAGCGTCGTCCTGGGCGCCGTGACCACTGCAGCGACGTTCCTCGGGCTCTGGTTCGTGAGTTTCCCGAGCCTGCAGCAGCTCGGCGTCGTGGTCGGCCTCGGCATCCTGCTGACGGCGCTGTTCACGCTCACCGTGCTCGTGGCGGGCCTGCCGGGCCGACGATGGGTGGCACACTCGCGCGACCTCACGCTGCCCGGACTCGGTCCCTGGGTCACCCGGCATCGAGGCGCGATCCTGGCGCTCGCCGCCATCGCCACGCTGCCACTCGCGTGGGGGCTGCCGCGCCTGCGGGTGGATCCCCGCATCGAACGGCTACGGCCGTCCACCGCGGGGCTCGCGCTCGAGTCCGAGATCACGTCGCGCTTCGGGCTCGCGGCCGACATGTACCTCGTGCTCAGCCGCGGGTCGACGCTCGACGCGCAGTTGCAGGCACACGAGTCGCTCGAGCACGCCCTGTCTGGTACCGACGGCCTGGCGCATGCGGGCCCGTCGGTGCTGTTACCGTCGGCAGGTGTCCAGGAGGCGCGACGCCGGGAACTGCGCACCATCGCGCCGCGGCGTGCGGCCATCGCGGCGGACGTGGATGCGGCCGCCGACGACCTCGGCTTCGTCCCGGGCACCTTCGCGCCCTTCCGCGCGCGGCTGGAGCGGCTGCTCGATCCGTCGCAGGCGCTGACGCTCGAGGACCTCGAGGCCCACGGCCTCGGCGATCTCGTGGGACGCTTCGTCCGGCGGGATGGCAGCGACTACCTGGTGGCGACGTACGCCACTGCCGGGAATCCGGCAGCCGTGGCGGCGCTGCGCACGCACGTGGCCGCACACCCCGGCCTCGTGCTCACGGGACTTCCCCTCGTGAATGCCGCCCTTGCCGCGCGGTTGCCGCGCGAGCTCGCGTGGGGCCTGACCGTGGGCGCCCTGGTGGTCGTGTTCCTCATCTGGCTCGAGTTCCGCGCCGTCAGGCCGACGGCGCTGGCGCTGTTGCCCACCATCTGCGGCATCATCTGGGGACTGGGCGCGCTGGGCTGGGCGGGCGTCGTGCTCGACCTGTTCAGCGTGTTCGCGATCCTGATGTTCCTCGGCATCGGCGTGGACTACGGCATCCATCTCCTGCACCCGACGCTCGGGCCAGACGGCCTCGACGTGTCGCGCGCGCTCTCGCTCGTGGGCCCTGCGCTGCTGCTCGCAGGCGCGACGACCATCGTCGGCTTCGGCACGCTGATCTGGTCGGCGTACGCCCCCCTGCGCTCACTCGGGCTGGTGTCGGTCTCGACGATCGGCGCGGCGCTCGTGGCGTCGCTGCTGGTGCTGCCGGCGCTGGTGCGTCCCGGAGGGGCTGCGCGATGAAGGTGTGGGCGCTGGTGCCGGCCTTCGACGAGGCCAGGACGATCGCGCGCGTCGTGCAGGGCGCCGCCGCCAATGTCGCGCGCGTCCTCGTGGTCGACGACGGATCCACGGACGGCACGGCCGACGTGGCGGTCGAGGCCGGCGCGGAGGTGATGCGCCTCGAGCGCAACGGCGGCAAGGGCACCGCCGTGCGCGCCGGGCTGTCGCGGGTGTTCCAGAGCGATGCCACGCACGTGCTGTTCATGGACGGCGACCTGCAGCACCAACCGCAGGAAATCCCGGCCCTGCTGGCCGAGGCCGCGGCATCGGGCGCCGCGATGGTGATCGGCGAGCGCGTCTTCGTGCGCGACGAGATGCCCGCATCGCGCTACTGGGCCAACATCATCGGCAGTTGGGCACTCGCGACCCTGATGGGCGTGTCCCTCAAGGACACCCAGTCGGGCTTCCGCGTCGTCCGCACCGACGTGCTGCGACAGATTCCGCTCGAGGCCACCGGCTACGAATTCGAGACCGAGCTGGTGGTCAAGCTGGCGCGACGCGGCGCCCACATCTCCGGGGTGCCCATCAAGGCCGTGTACGGCGACGAGACGAGCAAGATCCGTCCCGTGCGCGATACGGTCCGCAACATCCTGCTGGCGCTCGTGTACCGGTTCCTGCGCCAGGGCGGGAGGACGGGCGCATGAGTACGCCGCTGCCGGGACAGGCGCCGGTCCGGTGGGTCAACCACCGCCTCAACGGCACGTTCGTCGTCGGGGCCAGCTACCTCGGGTCGCGGTACGCGCCGCTGCCGATCTCGTGGCCGGTGGCACATGCCAGCGCCTGGCTGGTCAGTCGGTTCATGCCGAGCGTGCGCGACGCCCTCGTCGACAACCTGCGCGCCGTGTTCCCGCACGAGACGGACGCGCAGTTGCGGCAGCGCGCCTACCGCACCTGCCACACCTACACCGACGACTGGATGGACTTCATGCGGTCGCTGTCGTGGTCGCGCGAGAAGGTGCTCGAGCGGTTCACGTACGAGCGCGCCGAGCGCCTGAAGGATGCGCTGTCGCTCGGGCGCGGCGCGATCCTGGTGACGGGCCACTTCGGCAACTGGGAAGCCGGCGCGGTGCTCATGAAGGCGCTGCAGGTGCCGCTCACCGTCGTGGCCATGCCCGAGGCCGATCCGAACGTCAACTGGATCCGCCACAAGGTGCGCGGCGAACTCGACGCCGACACGATCGAGGTGCGCCAGTCGCTCGACACGCCCTTGCAGATCCGCAGGCGCCTGGCCGAGGGACGCGCCGTCGCCATGCTGATGGATCGGCACGTCGAACGCGACAAGGTGCCGGTGACGATGTTCGGGCGGCGCGCCCACTTCATGGGTGCGCCCGCGATGCTCGCGTACCTGACCGGCGCACCGCTGGTGCCCATCTTCCTCGTCCGCGAGGGACGCGGCCGCTTCCGTGCGCGGCCCCAGGAGCCGATCCTCGTCGACCGGACGGGCCGTCGCGAGGAACAGGTACAGCGCACCGCGCAGCAGGTCGCCACGCTGCTCGAGCGCGAAATCGAGGAGCGCCCGGATTGCTGGTACCAGTTCTATCGGTACTGGGATCAGTCTTCGCCGCAGGCGTCGGCGGACCTCGGGCCGGGTACCGGGTTCCGGGTACCGGGTACGGCGGCGGACGACCTTGGCCGGTCCGGTTCTCCCGGCGAGTCGCCGGACAACCCGGATGGCCTGATCAACCCGATGATCCCGTCCCGGGACAGTGGGCCAGACTCGCCCAACCCGGTCGTCGGCGAGGCTCCGCGCTAGGTGGATCCGGTCTCGCACCTGCTGTTCGCGCGCATGGTCAGCGCCTTGCGGCCAGCCCGCAGCCTGCCGCGTGGTGTGGTCGCGGCCACGGTGCTGGGCGGCCTCGCGCCCGATGTGGACGCCGCGCTGATGGCCATCGGCTGGGACGTCTACCTCCGCTGGCATGAACTCGGAACCCACGCGCTGGTCGGGAGTCCGGTCGTGGCTCTCGCCACTGCAGGCCTGGTGCGCACCTGGGCCCCGCAGGCGCCCTTCGGTGCGCTGACGTTCGGCGCGTGGCTCGGCGTGCTCAGCCACGTGTTCTTCGACATCTACTCGGGCGCGGGCATCCAGGTCCTGTGGCCGTTCTCCTCGCGCGTGGTCACCGCGCCCGTGGTCGCGATGGCGGATCCGATCGCCATCGCCGTGCTCGCGCTCGGCGCCGTGGCCTTCTGGGTGTGGCCCCGCGTGCCACGGACCGCGGCGGCCCTGGTGATGGCGTTGCTCGCCCTCGTGAGTGGCGTGAAGCTGGCGACCCGGGCCCGCGCGGCGACGGCGTACGAGGCCGCGGCCGCGGCAGCCGGGCCTGCTCCTTCTCAGGTGGCCATGGAGGCCGTGTGGGGCTCGTGGCGCGAGTGGCGGTTCTTCGATCGCCTGCCCGACGGCACCGTCCGCGCCTGGCAGGCCGATGGCGTCAGCCGGCAGGCGCGCCTCCGATTCACGCAATCACCGACGCAGGAACAGCCGTTCGCACGCGCCTCGCTCGACGACTTCGCCACCGCGCACACGTTCGTGCCCGTGCACCCGTTCGCCTTCGCGTCGTTGCGGCACGATGCGGCGGGGCACGTGGTGTTCTGGTCGGACGCGCGCTTCTGCTGGACGCCCGACGAACAGGCCGACGCGCAGGACGACGTGCCGCACCAGGACGTGCGGCCCGCGAAGGCCCCGCTGCGATGCGCGTTGTGGTTCGGCGGCTCCTACGACACGGAGGGGCGGCCGTACGAGGCACTGGTCTGGCTCGGGGGGCACCTGCAGCGTCGCGCCCCGCAGCGATGGAGGGTCGAGTGATGCCTCATGCCTCATGCCTCATGACTCATGACTCATGCCTCATGCCGAAGGGCGAAGGCAGAAGGCAGAAGGAGAAAGCCTAGGACGGCAAGTCGCGCACGCCGGCGCTGATGAGGACGTTGGCGAACGGCGTGCCGGTGCCCATCGGCTGCACGTGCGGCATGAAGCCTTCCTCGTGCAGCAGGGTCCGCCACTGGGCCTGTGAGCGGAACACGAACCGCTGACGCCAGCGGCCGGTGACCAGCGCCTTGAGGGTGTTGCCGAGCCGCACCATGCGGAAGCGCCACCCGGCGGCCGCATCGGCCTCCCGCACGAGCAGGCGCCCCGTGGGCGGCAGCGCGGCGCGGATCGCCCGCAGCAGGCTGCGCTGGTCCTGATCGGGCAGCATGTGGAGCACGTCGAAGAGCAGCACCACGTCGGCGTGCGGCAGCCCGGTGTCCCGCGCGTCGCTGCTCACGATCTCTGCCTCGTGCTCGAGCGCGCGCGCCGCGATCCCGGCGATCTTCGGGCGGAGTTCGACCCCCACCAGGCGCGTGAACTGCGGCGGGTCGGGGCGCGCCGTGTCCCAGGCGCCCTCGCGGGCCGTGTCCTGCGCCTCGGCCACCAGCGCGAGCGTGAGTCCCTGCCCGCAGCCGATGTCGAGCAGCGTCCCCGTCGCTGCCGGAAACTCGGCAGTCAGTGCCGCGGCGTACACGGGGTCGCCCGACAGCTTGCCCCTCGCGAACTCCCAGGCGGTGATGCCCGAATCGAGGTAGCGATCGCTGGCGCGCCGCACCAGGAGCTGGAAGAACGGGTCGGAGGCGGGCCGCCGCGCCGCCCATGTCACGATCCCGCCAATCGCGCCCACGATCACTCCGATGACCACGCTGCCGACGACGAGGTCGGCGCCGAAGGCCCAGATGCGATCGGCCGAGAGCATGTCCCAGGAGAGGGACAGGAAGTGCCCTCGGCGGACGAGGGCGCCCGCCTGAACCTCGGCATAGAACAGGGGCGGGACGATCAGCGGATTGATGACGTTGGCCGCCAGGTACATCTTCAGGCGGTTGAGCTTGAACGCCATGCCCACCAGCCAGCACAACCCGAAGTGCACGCCCCAGAACGGGGTGCAGCCGATCATGAGCCCCAGGCCGATCGCGAGGGACTCGCGCCCGCGCGTGTCGCCCTCGGTCCTGAGCGCGTGGATGGCGCGCTGCAGGCGCGAGGCGCGCGACAGCGCACGGGCACTGCCCGCCAACGGAGCCGTGGTCATCTTCGGGTATTATGGCGGCTCGTCCCGCGCAGCCGCGTGCGGGGTCGCCGTGCAGTGATGCCAAAGTCCACGGTCACGTCCCCCATCACGGTCGCGCCACTCGCTCCGCTCCCCCCGCCCTGGGTCGACACGCTCCTCGGGCCCGCGCCGGTCATCTCGCGCACCGAAACCGCCCACGGCACCGTCGTCGTCCGTACCGCGCCGCGGTTCACTCACGTCTCGGTCACGATTCCGCGGGCGCATGCGCTGGCTCCAGAGGTGCTGTCCGCCGACGTCCGCGACGCCTATCTCTCGGTAGCCACGACGCTGAACGCCCAGCAGCGGCATCCGGTGCGGTTCTGGAATTTCGTGCCGCACATCCACACGCCGTCGGGCGAGGGGATGGATCGGTACATGGTGTTCAACGGCGGGCGCTTCGCCGCGTGCGAGCACTGGCACGGGTCGCCCAACGACTTCGACCACACCCTCGCGGCCGCCTCTGGCGTGGGCGTGCTGGGCGAGGCCCTGGCCATCCACTGCCTCGCCGCCGAGGCGCCCGGGTCGCCCGTCGAGAACCCGCGGCAGGTGCCGGCCTACAAGTACTCGCGCCGCTATGGCCCGCGTCCGCCGTGTTTCGCGCGCGCGACGCAGCTGGCCCAGCCCATCGGCGACGCCTGGTGGCTGCTCGTGGCAGGCACCGCAAGCATCTGCGGCGAACAGACGGTCCATGTCGGCGACGTCGCGGCGCAGACGGTCGAGACGCTCGACAACCTCGACGCGCTGCTCGCGGCCGCCGAGACACGGCACGGCACGAGCGGCACACAGGCCCGCTTCACGAGCCTGCGTGTGTACATCGTGCGGGCCGAGGACGTCGCCGTGGTCCGTGATCGCATCGAGGCGCGGTACGGCGTGCTCGCCGACGTGGAGTACGCGCAGGCGGAGTTGTGCCGCGCCGACCTCCTCGTCGAGATCGAGGGCGTCGCCGAGCTCTAGCCGCGCGACGCCGGCACGTCGGCCAGGGTGAGGGCGCCTCGCGCCACGAGCGTGCCGTCGGCCGTCACCGTCCCCTCGATCTTGAACAACCCGCCCATCCGTCCCGCCACCTTCGCCGTGGCCTCCAGCGTCACGCCCGCGCCACAGCCGGCCGGGAAGCGGAAGCCGTCGACGGCCGCCACGCGCAGGGCGCGGGGCTGGTGCGGCTCGCCCGGGCGGGGGGTGCCCGCGGCCAGGCCGCCGGTCTGGGCCAGCAGCTCGATCAACACGATGGCGGGCACCACCGGCTGGCCGGGGAAGTGCCCCTGGAAGAAGAAGTCGTCGGGCCGCGTGACCCGCCTGGCGACGGCCTGCTGGCCGGGGTCGACCGACACGACCTCCTCGACGAGGCGCATCGGGGGCGTGTGAGGCAGCAGCGAGAGGTAATCCACGGCTTATCATCGCCCAGACGCGCCATGCCCTCCCCCTCCCCCATCGCCGAGGCCTTTGCCGCCGTCCTGCGCGACCGCGGCGACGATCGCCTCGTGATGGCGCCCGGCGAGGGACGCACGCTCACGGGCCACGATCTCGACGCCGCCGCACGAGCGCTCGCCTCGAGCCTGCACGACTGCGGACTCGCACCCGGACACCTGGTCATCAGCAGCCTCGGCAACGTCGCGGCGATGCCGGCACTGGTGCTGGCCTGCCTCCGTGAAGGCTGGCCGCTCATGCCCGTGGACCGCAGCGCCCCTCCGGCCGAGTTGATGGCGCTGGCAGACCGCTGGGAGGCCGCCGCAGTGCTGGTGCCGGAGGCCAGCGACCTCAGCGCCGACGCGTCGGGCAGGTTGCCCCGCGCCCTGCCGGGCGATCTGGCCGCCTGGTTGCCGGCCCACCTCCCCACGCCGGGCCGACATGCCCCCGCCGCGCTGCTCAAGCTGACGTCCGGGAGCACGGGCGAGCCGCGGGCCACCTGCACGGAAGAACGCCACCTGATCGCCGACGTGCGCCACATCGTCGACGCCATGGCCATCGGCCCGCACGACCGCCAGCTCGGCGTGATTCCGCTCTCGCACTCGTACGGCTTCAGCAACCTGGTGATGCCGCTGCTGTGGCAGGGCTCGCCGGTGCTGCTGCGGGCGCAGTTCGTGCCGACGCAGGTGGCCGGCGACATCGCGGCCGGCGCCCTCGCGACCTTCGCCGGCGTGCCGTTCATGTTCGAGCACCTGGCGCGACATCAGGCGCTGCCGCCCCTCCCGTCGCTGCGCCTGGTGATCTCGGCGGGCGCACGCCTGCCGTTCGAGACCGTCCAGGCCTTCCATGCGGCGACGGGCCGCAAGGTGCGGTCCTTCTACGGATCGAGCGAGACGGGCGGCATCTGCTTCGACGATGGCGACGCGCTGGACGCCCGTGTGCCGGTGGGTCGCCCGATGGGGGCCACGCAGGTGGACCTCGTGCCCGACGACGATGCGCCCGACGACGCCGGGCGCGTGCAGGTGTCGGGGCCGAACGTGATCGACAGGTACGCGGGTCCGGCCGAGGGCCAGCCGTTCGATGGCGTGTACCTGACCGGCGACTACGCCCGCCGCGACGATGGCGGCGTCTACACGCTCGCGGGCCGCGTGGCGACGGTCGTCAACGTCGCGGGCCGCAAGGTGCAACCACAGGAGGTGGAGGCGGCGCTGCGCGCCCTGCCGGGCGTGCGCGACGCGGTGGCGATCGGCGTGGACGACCCCCTCCGCGGACAGGCGCTCGGCGTCGTCGTGGCGAGCGAGGCGGCGTGGAACGCCCGGACGATACGGGAAGCGCTGGCGCCATCCCTCGCCCCGTACAAGCTGCCACGCGTCGTCGTGGTGACGCGTGCGTTGCCGCTGACCGATCGCGGCAAGGTGGACCGCGTCGCCGTGGCGCGCCTGCTGTCGGGCGCCGTGGGCTAGGCCTGCGCGACCGCGTCGGCGGGGCCGAGCCGCGACTCGCTGGCAACGCCACCCTTCAACAGCTTGGCCACGGGGCACATCTCGGCGATCTCGAGCAGCCGCGCCTTCTGCGTGTCGTCGAGGGGTCCATGCGGCGTGATCACCTTGACCACCGCCGGCACCGGCCTGGCGGTGTATTGCACCTGCACGTCGAGGCCTTCCAGGGGCAACTGCTTGCGCTGGGCATACATGCGCAGCGTGATGGCCGTGCAGGCGGCCAGGCTGCCCAGCAGCAACTCGACGGGCGTGGGCGCGGTGTCGGTGCCGCCCACGGCGAGAGGTTCGTCCGCCGTGAACACGTGCTGGCGAACCGTCAGCGTCGTCTGGTACGCATCGCCCAGGGTGGCGTCGAGGACTTGAAGGCTCATGTGTCCAGCCTATCAGCCGACCAGCTTTCGCAGCACCGCCACCTGGCCGCCGTGGTAGGCGAAGTGCTGCACCAGGCCCGAGACCGTCTGCGCGTACGTCACGCCCGTGCCGAGCGCGGGGTTGCGCACGTCGCCCACGAGTTCGTCCCACCGGGCCTCCGGAAACCCGGCGATGGCCTCGATGGCGCGCGCCACGGCGTTGGCCAGCGACAGGTGCATCGCCACCCAGCCGGCCTCGTCGATGGCCGCCGGAATGGGCCAGTCGCCATCCTCGGGATCGCCCGCCGGGTGGCCGCCGAGTCGGCGGGTGACCTCGACCGTCCACGACGTCGCGTGCGCCACGATCTCGGCGATGCCATGGACGTCGGGCGAGACCTGCCCTTGCGCCTGCGCCAGCGTCACACCCTGCAACGCCAGCATGAACGAGGGCCCGTGCCAGGGGTCGCCATCGAAGGCGCGATGCAGCTCATCGATGAGGAAGGCCGTGCGGGAAGTGCCCATCCGGTCACGGTAGCACCGTGCGGCCAGGCGCGACGGGTGCGCGGTCTCGACCCGTGGCCGGCGAACGTCCCGCGCCCTACCTGGACACGGCGACGGCGAAGTGCGACCGCCGCGGATCGGCCCCGGCCTCGAGCCGGCCGGTGGTGGCGTCGAACTGCAACGCGGAGGCATAGCCGTAGCGCAACTCGCCCTTGCGCCCGACCTTCTGGAAGAGATGCCCACGCGCGGTCAGGGCGTCGAGCAGCGGCGCCGGGAAGCGATCCTCGATCTGCACACGAGGCCGCGTGCCCGCGGGATCGGCGGGATCGCGGCCGACGAGCAGCCGCGGCGCCTCCACGGCCGCCTGCGCGCCGAGGCCACCATCGACGTGCGCGAGGATGATCCCGTACACCGACGCCGTGATCCACGCGTTGCCTGCGGCCCCGACCGCCAGACGCGGCTTCAGGGTGCCGTTGACGTCCTCGCACACCAGCGTCGGCGCGCTCGTGGACGACGAACGCATCAGCGGCAGCAATTGCCCGTAGGCGCCGCGCACCGTGCGGTAGCCGCGCAGGTGGTTGTTGTAGAGGAAGCCGAGTCCCTTGGACACGTAGAAGTTGCCGCCCCAGGTCGACAGCGTCTGCGTGATGACGATGACGTTGCCCGCCGCGTCGCCGACGGCAAAGGCCGTGGTACCGCGGCCGATGCGATCGCCCTGGCCCTGCCCCGTGGTGTCGGCATCCTCGGCGAACGGCAGCGCCCGCGCCGGGTCGATGCGCCCGAACAGCGTCGCGGCGTGCGACGGCTCGAGGTGCGTGGTGACGTCGACGGGCCACAGGGCCGGATCGGCGACGCGCCGCAGCGGGTCGCGCACCTTCCAGGCCTCGATCACGTGGTGCAGGTCGTCGACCGACGTCGGCTGGCCGGGGGTCGCGGCACGCTCGTGATGGTCGAGGATCTGGAGCGTCTCGATCAGCGCCGTGCCGGTCGACACGGGCGGCGGCGCGCCGAACACCTGCAGGCCGCGATAGCGCCCCGACACGGGCGCACGCTCGATCACCTGGTACTGCGCGAGGTCCTCGAGGCCGATGATGCCGCCGTTGGCCTCCATGTCGGTGGCGATGCGGCGCGCCAGGCTGCCGCGATAGAACGCGTCGGCGCCCTCTGACGCGATCGTCCTGAGCGTGGCGGCGTAGTCGGGGTTGGCGAAGCGCTCGCCGGCGCGCGGCACGCGGCCGCCCGGCAGGTAGACTCGCGCCGCTTCGGGCCAGCGCTCGAGCAGCGCCCGCCCCTCGCGCAACGTCGTGGGCAAGGCATCGTCGAGTTCGAAGCCATCGGTGGCCAGCGCGACGGCCGGCGCGATGAGCTGTCCCCAGGTGAAACGGCCGGACCCGTACCGCCGGTGCAGGTGATCCATGCCGGCGACGACGCCGGGGATGTTGGCGGCGGCAGGGCCGTCGCCCACGAGGCGGCCGTCGCGGAAGATGGCGGCGTTGGTGAGGGTCGCGTGGATCGGCGACTGGTCCTTGTAGTCGATCACCACCGGCTCGCGCATGCCGTTCAGGAACAGCAGCGCCATGCCATCGCCCCCGATGCCCGAGGCGTCCGGCTCGACCACACCCAGCGCGAAGGACACGGCGATCGCCGCATCGACGATGTTGCCGCCCTGCGCGAGGACGCGAGCGCCGGCCTCGCTCGCGAGGCGGTGCCCCGACACCACGAGGGCATCCGACGAGGTGACCGGCGTGCGCACCAGCGGCTGGCGCGCCACCAGGTCGTCGACCACCTGCTCGAGGTCGGCCGCCGTTCGTGCCGAAGCCGCCTGCGGACGCAGTTGGAGCTTGAGGAGGTCCCACGCGGCCGCCGACGCGCCGGCCTGGTAGTACAGGTCGCGCAGCAGGGCCCACGTGCGATCGAACGCCAGCGCGTAGCGCGACGGGTCGGGGACGATCGCGCCCGTGACGCGCTGCGCGCCGGCATCGGGCGGCAACGGCGCCGGGATGGTGCGCAGCGTGAAGGCACGTCCACGCTCGAACACGGGAGGCGGATCGCCGGGCACCCGCATGGGGTTGCCGTTGTAGGCCGGCAGGTCGTCGGGCAGGTCCGCCAGCAGGAGGGTGCGGCCGTCGGGCGACCACGCGGGGTGGGACCGCTGGCGCGACACGAGGATCGCGGAGTCGCCGGACTGGCGCGTCGTCCGTCGCTCGGCGAGCGCCTCCGCCGCGGGCACCGGCGCCACCCACACGGCGCCTGCGCCATCGGCGGCCGAGGCGTAGGCCAGCCGCGAACCGTCGGGCGACCACGCGGGCGTGCTCTCGCGGCCGCGTGTGGCCGTGACGCGCCATCCGCGTTCGTCGCGCGCGCGACCGGTGGCGGGCTCGCCGCGGCCCTCCGGCGGGTCCGCCGGCTGCATCGTGCGCACCCACACATCGTCGGCCCCGCGATCGTCCTCGTGGCTCGAGACGTAAGCGATGCGCGACCCGTCTGGCGACACGGCCGGGTCGTACTCGTCGGCCGGCGAGTCGATCACCGTGTCGATGGGCGGGGGCATGCCGGGGGCAGACCCATCGAGGTTGACGCGCATCACGCCCCACTGATCGCGGAGGCGCTGGGCGAACACGAGGCGCCCGTCGGGCGTCCACGAAGGCTGGCGCTCGTCACCCGGGGCGATGGTCACGCGGCGCGGGGCGGCGCCCTCCTCGGCCACGTAGAGGTCGAATCCGTCGCCGAGGTCGGCGGCAAAGGCAAGGCGTCGGCCGTCGGGCGCCCACGCGGGGTCGCGCTCGACCGCCGGGGTGGTGCCGCGCGGCCAGGCGACGAACGGGCGCGGGTCGCGCCCGTCGGGCGTCATGGTCCAGATCTGATCGAGCAGGGAGACGGCGATGCGGCCGCCGGATGGCGCCCAGGCGGGGTCGCGCACCGCCGTCAGCGGCCGCGCGTCCTGGGCGCGCGCGGCCAGGTGCCACGCGCCTGCGATCGCACTGCCGAGGAGGACGAGGCGACCGAGCCTGGCACCTGCGCGCATGCCGTTCGGCCGCCTCGACGCGTCAGCGTGCGCTGACGAGACGCCGGATGGTGGCGGCCAGCTTCGCGGCCGACAGGCCGTTGACGTCCATCAGTTCCTCTGGCGTGCCGCTGCGGGGCAGCCCGGGCACGGCGACGCGCTCGACGCGCAGGCCGTGGGGCGAGACCACCTCGCACACCGCGTCGCCGATGCCGCCGGCCGCGTAGTGGTCCTCGACCGTCACCAGCAGCCCCGTCTCGCGACCGGCAGCGATGACCGTCGCCGCGTCGACAGGCTTGACCGAATACAGGTCGATCACGCGCACGTGGATGCCATCGGCCGCCACGGCGTCGGCAGCCGCGAGGGCCTCGAACACGGTGACACCCGCCGTCACGATCGTGATCACGTCGCTGGCCGACGACCGGAGCACCTTCGACCCGCCGATCGGGAACGACTCCGACGCGTCGTAGATGACGGGCGTCTTGGGCCGGCTGGTGCGGATGTAGGCCATGCCCTTGTGGGCGGCCGCCTCGGCCACGAGCTTCTCGGCGCTCACCGCTTCGCACGGGTAGAGCACGGCGCAGCCGGGCACGGCGCGGAACATCGCGAGGTCCTCGAGGGCCATCTGCGACCCGCCGTCCTCGCCGATCGACACGCCGCAGTGACTGCCGGCGAACTTCGTGTTGACGCCGCTGATGCCGGCCATGCGGATGAAGTCGGCGGCGCGCGTCAGGAACGCCGCGAACGTCGTCGCGAACGGGGTCGCGCCACGCGCAGCCAGGCCCATCGCCATGCCCGCCATCACCTGCTCGGCGATGAACGACTGGTAGAAGCGCTCCGGCGCCACCTTCTCGAACTTGTCGGTGAACGTCGAGTTCTTCACGTCGGCGTCGAGCGCGACGACGCGCGCGTCGGCCACGCCGAGCTTGGCCAGGCCCGTGCCGTACGCCTCACGCGTCGCCACGAGTTCGCCCTTCTTGTACGCCGGGGCCTCCACCGCCGACGGACCGACGGGGTCAGGCCGCGTCACGACGCCAGACGGCATCGGGATCGTCGGACGGCCGGCGCCGTTCTCGGGCACCAGTTGCCCCTCGAGTTCCGCCACGGCCGCATCGGCCTGCTCGGCCGACAGCGCCTTGCCGTGCCAGCCGGCCTTGCCCTCCATCAACGAGATGGCCTTGCCCTTCTCGGTGCGCGCCACGAGCACGGTCGGCTTGCCCGTGGTGGCCCTGGCCTCGGCAAAGGCGGCCTGCACGGCGCCGATGTCGTGGCCGTCGACGACGATGGCGTGCCAGCCGAAGGCGCGCCAGCGGGCCGCGACCGTCTCGGTGTCGTGGCCGAACTGCGTCTCGCGGCTCTGGCCGAGGCCGTTGAGGTCGACGATGGCGCAGAGCGAGTCGAGCTGGTGGAACTGGCCGCTCTGCGCGGCTTCCCACACCGACCCCTCCGCCATCTCGCCATCGCCCATCAGCACGTAGGTGCGGTAGTCGCTGCCGATGCGGCGCGCGTTGAGCGCGCAGCCGACACCGGCGGCGAGTCCCTGCCCGAGCGAGCCGGTCGCCAGATCCACCCACGGGAGGCGCGGCGTCGGGTGGCCCTCGAGGTCGCTCGTCAGCTCGCGAAGCGTCAGCGTCGCCTCACGCGAGACGATGCCCACCTCGGCCCAGGCGGCGTACAGCAGCGGCGCGGCGTGGCCCTTCGAGAGGATGAACCTGTCGTTGTCGACCCGGTGTGGGTCCTGGGGGTCGTACCGCATCTCGCCGCAGTACAAAACAGCCACGATTTCGGCGGCCGATGCGCAGGTGCTCGGGTGGCCGCTCCCTGCCTTGGTGGTGCTCCGGACGGAGTCGATGCGCAGGCGGGTAGCGACGTTGTGCAGGACGGCGTGTGCGGGTGCAACTGACGGTGACACAAGGACCTCCGGAGAACGCGTAGTCTACCACGCGGCGGTGGCGGTCCCGGCCGGATCCAGGCCGATCCAGGCCAGTCCCAGCGGCGCCGCGAACACGCCCGCCCCACCCGCCTCGGCCGCAGCCGCCACGACGATGCGCCGTGCCCGCTCGCGGGCGGCAGCATCATGGCCGTGCAGCCGCACGAGGACGCGCGCCGCCTCGGCATTGCCGACGATGGGCACGTGCGGGGCAGACAATCGCCCCACCTGTCCGGCGCCCGCCATCGTCGCAACGCGATCGACGAGCGCGCCCGAGGGATGCGCCAGGCGGCCGAGCGCCGTCTGCAGCACTTCGTCGGCGAGGTCCCGGTACACGGACTCGTCGCGCCACTGGTCGGCGTCGAGCACCGCCTGCGCCAACGCCATCGCGTCGTCGAGCAGCACCGGGCCGTGTGCCTGCCCGTTGTCGATCACGTGCGACACGCCAGCGCCACGCGCGTACGCCAGCGGCGCCAGCACCTCGAGCGCCTCGATGGCCTCCGCAGCGAGGTCGTCATCCTGCAGGGCCTCCGCGGCGGCGAGCAGCGCGCGGCACGCCCGCGCGCTCGCGTCGACCAGGACCACGCGTCCCGCGCCGGCCCAGGGCCGCCAGTGCCCGTCAGGACGTCGCAGGGCGCGCAGGGCGGCGAGGCGGCGATGCAGGTGTGCCTGCCAGGACGGCAGGGGCTCGAGCCGCACGGCACGCGAGAGCACGCGCACCCACTCGGCCTGGTCGTCGAGGCGCGCCGGCGCGGGCGCGTCGTCGGCGACGGCGTCGGGATCGAGGGATGGCTCGTCGGCGGCGTCGAGCAGCGAGGCCGCCAGCGACGCCCACTCGGGGTCGCGCGCCACGGCAGCCTGGGCGAAGGCGCAGAGTGCCGCAACCGCCACGGGGGCCGCGAGGCCGAGGGTCTCCGGGGCCTCGACGGCCTGCCGGACCTCCTGCAGCAGGTCGTCGGCTCCTGCCGCGTCCGCGTCCCCCGGCACGGCCGTCGTGGCGGCCGCCGGCCAGGACGCGTCGGGCCGGCCTTGCGCGGCATAGGCGTCGGCCGCCGCCCGCAGGCGTTCGGCCAGCGTGTCGTCGAGGGCCGTGCCGCCGGTGAGGACGTGCCCCTCGGGCGTCAGCAGCAGGAGGGAGGGCCACTGCCCGAGGCCGTACCGATCGGCGATATCGGGCCGGCGGTCGACATCGACCCTGACGGGCACGGTGCGATCGCCGATGACGGCGGCCACGTCGGGCCTGGCGAACACGCGCGCGTGGGCCTCGGCCGCCGCCGGCGCCCACTCGGCGTCGAGGAGCAGCAGGACGGGCCGTCGGCGACGCTGCGCGTCCAGGAAGGCGGCCGTCTGCCACGGTTGCCAGTCTTGAGGAGCCACGGGTCCTATAATGACGACGCCATGGCTCACCGTGTAACGCTCATTCCAGGAGATGGCATCGGGCCGGAGGTCAGCGCTGCCGTCGTGCGCATCATCGGGGCGGCCGGGGTCGCCATCGAGTGGGACGAGCACCACGCGGGGGTGACCGCCGTCGAGCAATCGGGCAGCACACTGCCCCAGACGCTCCTCGACTCGGTGCTGGCCAACCGCGTGGCGCTGAAGGGTCCCGTGACCACGCCGGTCGGCGAGGGCTTCACCAGCGTGAACGTGGGGCTGCGCAAGACGCTCGACCTCTACGCCAACCTGCGGCCGGTCAGCAACCTGCCCGGCGTCCCCTCCCGGTACCAGGACGTCGACATGGTGATCGTCCGGGAGAACACCGAGGACCTCTACTCCGGCATGGAGAACGAGATCGTCCCGGGCGTCGTGGCGGGCCTGAAGATCATCACGGCCGTGGCCAGCGAGCGCATCGCGCGCTTCGCCTTCCGGCACGCGGTGGAGAACGGCCGCAAGAAGGTGACGGCCATCCACAAGGCCAACATCATGAAGCAGGCCGACGGCCTGTTCCTGCGGAGCGCGCGGGCGGTGGCCCCGGAGTTCCCGGGCATCGAGTACGACGAGAAGATCGTCGACAACGCGTGCATGCAGTTGGTGATGCGGCCCGGCCAGTTCGACGTCCTGCTCCTGCCGAACCTCTACGGCGACATCGTGTCGGACCTGGCGGCAGGCCTGGTGGGCGGGCTCGGCGTCGTCCCGGGTGCGAACCTCGGCGAGAAGGCGGCCGTGTTCGAGGCGGTGCACGGCAGCGCGCCCGACATCGCCGGCCAGGACAAGGCCAACCCGACGGCCCTGCTGCTCTCGGGCCTCATGATGCTGCGCCACATGGGCGAGCGCTCCGCGGCCGACGTGATCTTCGGCGCGCTGAGCCGCGTGCTGGCGGCCGGCACGACCCTGACGCGGGACCTCGGCGGGTCGGCGTCGACCACCGCGTTCACCGACGCCGTGGTGCGGGAAATCCACGCTCATCGGGGCTGAGGCCGTGAACGCGGACGACCTGCGGCACCAGGTGCTGGCGCGCGAGGACGTGCGCCGGCTGTTCGAGCCCCCCGACGGCGATCCCGCCGCCCTGGTGCGCGTCGAGGAGTACCTCGAGGAGCTGCGCGCGACGCAGCGCCGGTCCATCTACCGGGCGCTACAACACCCGCTCTATCCGATCCTGCGGAAGGTCGAGCGCATCCCCGAGCACCTCGACCGGGTGCAGAGCGCGATCGGCTCCGGACGGGTGGTCTACGTCTCGAACCACAAGAGCCACGTCGACTACCTGATCGAGTTGCTGATCCTCGAGGAGCACGACATCCGGCCGCCGATCATCGCGGCCGGCATCAACCTGTTCGGCGGCGCGCTCGGCCTGCTGCACAAGCACGTGACCGGCGCCATCCCGATCAGGCGCGGCACGCGCGACGCGGCCTACCTGGTGACCCTCAAGGCCTACGTCGCCGAGTTGCTCGAGCGGCACGACCTGTTCTTCTACCCGGAGGGCGGCCGCAGCTACAGCGGCGCGCTCAAGTCGGCCAAGACGGGCCTGTTCAACGCCGTCGTCACGGCGGAAGTGCCGGTGCTGCACATCCTGCCGCTGGCGATCGCGTACGACCTCGTGCTCGAGGACCGCATCCTGGCGCCGCAGATGACCAAGAGCCGGCAGCGGCCCTTCACGCGCGAGCTCGCCGAGATGGTCGGCACGGCCGTCGGGTACCAGTCGCGCGCGTTCGTCACGTTCGGCGAGCCGATCACGCTCGCCGGCGGCGAGGCACGGTCGCGGCGCGACGTGATCGACCTCGCGCAGCAGTCGCTGGCGGCGGTGGGGCGGCTCCACAAGGTGCTGCCGACCGCGCTCGTGGCGCGGGCCATGACGCCCTCCACGCCGTACGCGACGCTGGTGTCGCGCGTCGATGCGCTCATCGGGGAGCTGACGGCCTCGGGCGCCAACATGTCGACGACCTCGGCCCGCGACGCCGTGCACGACGGCGTGGCCCTGCTCGAGGAACGCGGCGTCCTGCAGCGCGAGGGCGACCTGGTGCGCGTGCGCGACCGCTTCACGCTCCGCTTCTACGGGCGACAACTGCAACACCTGCTCGAGCCGACGCGTCCCATCGAGTGAGATGATCGACGCCCTCTCGAAGGCCGTGTTCGGCACGCTGGCCGGCAGTGCTGCGCTCAAGGGCGTCGCCAGCCGGTACGGCATGCGCGGCCGGGGTGGCTTTGCCCGCCGCTTCGTCGCCGGCGAGACCATCGACGAGGCCATCGGCGCCGCCCGCGCAGTAGAGGCGCAGGGTCTCTCGCAGACGCTGGACCTGCTCGGCGAGAGCGTCGCCAGCGAGGCCGAGGCCGTCGCCGCCACCGAGGCGTACCTGGCGATGATGCCGCGCATCGCCGAGGCCGGCATCGGCCGCAACATCTCCATCAAGCTGACGCAACTCGGACTCGACCTCTCGCCCGAGCTGGCCGGCACGCACCTGCGCCGCATCCTGTCGCACGGCGCCGAGCTGGGCTTCTTCGTGCGCATCGACATGGAGAACTCGCCCTACGTCGAGGCGACGCTGGCGTTGTTCGAGGCTGTCTGGCGCGACGGACTGACCAACGTGGGCGTGGTGCTGCAATCGGCGCTCAAGCGCAGCGAGGCCGACCTCGAGCGCGTGCTGGCCCTCGGTGCGCGCGTCCGCCTCGTGAAGGGCGCCTACAAGGAGCCGGCCGCCGTCGCCTGGCAGTCCAAGGCCGAGGTGGACGGCGCGTACGTCCGGATGCTCGACCGCCTGCTGCGCGCCGGGCACTTCCCGGCCATCGCGACCCACGACCCGGAGATGATCGCCGAGACGAAGCGCCTCGCCGCGGCCGCCGGCGTGCCGGCTGGTGCCTTCGAGTTCCAGATGCTCTACGGGGTCCGCCGCGACCTGCAGGCGGCGCTCAGGGCCGAGGGCTTCGGCATGCGTGTCTACATCCCCTACGGCCGCGAGTGGTTCCCGTACTTCATGCGTCGGCTCGGTGAACGGCCCGCGAACGTCGGATTCGTGCTCAAGAGCCTCCTCCGCGAACGCTGAGCCTCACTGAGCCTGCAGCCCTGGGCTCCTCTCGCTAACCGAGGAACTGCCGCGCGAGCGCCGCGAGGGTGTAAGCACACTCGTCGACGCTGGCCAGCTCGACGTACTCGACCGTGCTGTGCAGGCCGGCGCCGCGTGGCCCGAAGATCACGGTGGGAATGCCCGCGCCGCCGAGGATCGCGGCGTCGGTCCAGTAACTCATGCCGGCCACGCGCGCCTCGAGCCCGCGGGCGCGGCCGGCGACGATCAACTGTTGCGGGAGTTCCGCGGCCGGATCGAGGTCGTAGCCGGCCCGCTCCACCACGAGTCGCACGTCGGCGGTGAACTCGGGGTCGTTGGTGCGGAGCACGGCGAGCATCTGCTCGACCTCGTGCAGCGCGCGCGCGCCATCCTCGCCCGGCAGCGTCCGGCGCTCGATCAGCAGCCGGCACAGCGCCGGGTACACGCTGGCCTCGGTGCCGCCGGTGATCGTCGACGCGTGCAGCGACCCACTGCCCAGCAGCGGATGGGTCGGCCTGGCGCGCAGTTCCTGATCGAAGCGCTCGAGCACGCCGAGCACGCGGCCCATGGCGAGGATGGCGTCCTTGCCTTCCTCCGGGCGACTGCCGTGCGCCGCGCGGCCGTGGGCGTTGATCTCGAGCCAGGCGAAGCCCTTGTGGGCGACGCCAACGCTGAGATCGGTCGGCTCGGTGATCACCGCACCGTCGGCCCGCCAGTCGCGCACGAGCGCCTCGGCGCCGAGGCTCGCGTACTCCTCGTCGACGACGCCGGCGACGATCAGGCGTCCCCTCGACAGCCCCTCGGCGGCCAGTTGCCGTGCCGCCCCGACGCACGCCGCCACGCCGGCCTTCATGTCCTGCGTGCCGCGCCCGTAGAGCCGGCCGTCGCGCTCGACGGGCACGAACGGGTCGGTCATGCCCTCGACGCCCACCGTGTCGAGGTGCCCGCACAACAGCAGCGTCGGGCCGGGCTGCGCGCCCTCGAGGACGCCCACCACGTTCGGGCGTCCCGGCGCGACGTCGGTGATCGTGACGTCGAGGCCCGACTCGCGCAGGCAGTCGGCCAGGCACGCCGCCGCCTCGCCCTCGCCCGGGGCGCCGGGCACGAGCGACGGGTTGATCGAGTTGATCGCGACGAGGTCGCGCAGCAGCTGCCGCGCCCGCTCCATGACTAGCGCTTCCAGCGCGCCATGAAGATGTTGGTGTCGCCGCGGGTCTTCTGGTTGCGGTTCGACGCGAACACGAGCTTGGTCCCGTCGGGCGAGAACATCGGGAACCCGTCGAAGTCGGGATGGTGCGTGACCTGCTCGACGCCCGTGCCGTCGGCGTTGATGAGGAACAGGTCGAAGTTGCGGCCCTTCACGTTGTGGAGGTTCGACGAGAAGATCAGCTGCTTGCCGTCGGGCGTCCAGAACGGCGCGAAGTTGGCGGCGCCGTTGTCGGTGATCTGGCGCAGCTTCGAGCCGTCGGCGTTCATGATGTAGAGCTCGGTCGACGTCGGCTTCCAGAGGCCTTCCTTGAGCAGCGTGAAGTACTCGGTGATCTCGGGGCTGCCGGCCTGCGGGTGGCGACCGCGGAAGACGATCTGCGTCCCGTCGGGCGAGTAGAAGGCGCCGCCGTCGGGGCCGGGCAGGTTGGTCAGGCGCTTGACGTCCGACCCGTCGCCGGCCATCGAGTAGATCTCCATGTCGCCGTCGCGCAGGCTCGTGAACACGATCCGGCCGTTGGATCCCACCGTCGCCTCGGCGTCGTAGCCCGGCGTCTTCGTGAGGGCGACCGGCGCGCTGCCGTCGGCGTTGGCCTTGTAGATGTCGTAGCCGTCGTAGATCGGCCACACGTAACCGCGCGCCATCGACGGGCGCTCGGGGCACGCGGCCGCCTTGCCGTGCGTCGAGGCGTACACGATCTGCTTGGCGTCGCGGGTGAAGAAGCCGCAGGTGGTGCGCCCTTCCCCGTTGCTGACGCGGCGCCGATCGGTGCCGTCGATCTTCATCACGAACATCTGGTCGCAGGAGACCGGATCGGGCGACGACTGGAAAATCAGGTGCGAGCCGTCGGGCGAGAAGTACGCCTCGGCGTTCTCGCCGGCATCGGTCAGCATCCGGATGTCGGAGAGGCGGCCCTCGAGTGCGGCGAGATTGGCCGGCACGGGCGGCATGGCCGGCGCCTGGTGCTGGGCGAGCAGGAGCGTGTCGGGGCGCATCCACCCGGCCGTGACCAGGGCGAGAGTCGCGGCCGCGAGGGTCAAGCGAGCAGTCATACGGCCGAGGATAGCATCCACGGGCTGGTACGATGCCCCGGATGGCCGACCGCCGGACCGCGGTGATCACGGGCGCCTCCTCGGGCATCGGGGAGGCCTGCGCACGCGCCTTCGCCCGCGAGGGCCTCCACGTGGTGCTGGCCGCACGGCGCGAGGCCGAGCTCGCCCGCGTGGCGGCCGACATCGCGGCGGCCGGCGGCGCCGCCACCGCCGTGCCGTGCGACGTCACCGACGCGGCGCAGGTCGAAGCGCTCGTGGCCAGGGCCGTGGCCGTGACCGGACGGCTCGACGTGGTCGTCGCCAACGCCGGCCTCGGGTACAACGGCCGCCTCGACGAGACCGACCTCGACACCATGCGCCACCTCATGGAGGTGAACTACTTCGGCACCTTCCATGCCGCGCGGGCGGCGGTCCGCCACTTCCGCACCACGGGCGCGGGCCACCTCTTCATCATGTCGTCGATCGTCGGGCGCAAGGGCGTGCCGCGCATGGGCGCGTACGCGGCCACGAAGTTCGCGCAGGTCGGGCTCGGCGAGTCGGTGCGCGCCGAACTGGCCGGCACCGGCGTCCACGTCACGCTGGTGTACCCGATCAGCACCGAGACCGGCTTCCGCAGCGCGATGGCGCGCGAGTGGGGCCAGGACGTCGCCGGCGCCGGGCCGCGACAGTCGCCCGACCACGTCGCGGCGACCATGGTGCGCGCACTCCGGCGACCGCGAGCCGACATCTACCCGATGCGGGCGTCGCGCCTCGTGGCGGCGGCCTCGGCCCTGGTGCCGGGCCTGGCCGACTGGGTGTCGGCGAAGTTCACGAGGAC
>NZ_JBIINP010000218.1:0-6286 GCF_044337415.1 Luteitalea sp. | reverse complement strand
GTAGCCGTCGGACTTGTCCGACGGTCAGCGGTCTCCGCCTAGCGAACCTGCAGCCCCCCAGCCGCGGTCGTCACGAAGCGCAGCTGCCGTTCACCGACGCGGACGACGATCTCCCTGCCGTCCTCGGTCCGGGCCAGTGACAGCGTGGGCGCCTCGGCGGCGTTCGGCACGATCACCGTGGCCACCAGGTGGCGTGGCGCTGGCTCGACCACCGCGCGCAGGACCTGCACTGGCCGAATCCAGCCGTCAGGGGACTCCACTTCGAGACGCGCGCCGGTGCCGAGTGCCAGCGTCCGTATCGCCGCCCGCGCCGCGCCGTTGGTCACGACCGCCGCCCCGCGCTCGCCAACGGCCCACGCCCCACCCGTGTGCCAGCGCAGCTCGATCGACTGCGCCGCGGCCGTCTCGATCTCGTCGATCACCACGAAAGCCTGCCGCTCGTCGAGCGCCACCACATGCCGGCGTGCGATCGGCGTCGCCACCTCGTACGCATCGTCGGCCATGCCCGTGAGCACCTGCACGCCATCCTTCTCGACGAGTGGCAGCAGGCGCCCCTCGCGGCGATGGACCTGGCCCTTGCCGCCGACGAGCACCGTGTTGTGCCCACGCGTGCCGATCTCGTAGTAGCCGTAGCGGCGGTCGGCGCGGAAGTAGTCGGCCGGGTACGGCCGGCTCCCGAGTTCGAGCAGCAGGAACGTGTCGCCCACGGCGAGGCTCACGTGGTTCAGGTCGAGGTGCGTGTGGCTCGCCGCCAGCGACCCGTTCTTGAAGGCGAGGAAGTGCGCGGGATCGGGCTGTCGTGGGGCGAGGAGCGCCCAGCCGATGCTCGGGAACACCGCGGCTGCCGGGATCGCTGGCACGTAGTCGCGCTGTCGCTCGGGCAGCCACGGCTCGTCGACCGGACGCCACAGGAGCGCGAGTGCCTCGTCGGGCCAGCCCTCGCGTTGCCGAGGCACCTCGACGCGGTCCTGGTACCAGATGAACGCCGGGTCGCGGTACGTCGCGCCGAGGAAGTAGAAGATGGCGTCTGCCGCCCGGCCGTTCGAGTCGCCAAAGCTTGCCGACAGCGTCCTGCCCGGGTTGAAGACGATGGGGAAGTAGCCGGTCTGGCGCACGCCGCTGCGCGCGAAGATCGCGTCGCCGGCCGGGTGGCCGGCGCGACGCAGGGCTTCTGCGGCCATCAACGCATAGCGGTGGCCATAGCGCCAGTAGCCTGTGCCCTCGTCCCAGGCGCCATCGGGCCCGAGGTGGTTCCAGTAGGGGTCCATCGCCGGCACGCCCTTGGCCAGCACGCGCGCGGCCTTGTCTGCGATACCGGTGGCCGGGCTCGGAGAGCCGGCCCTCCCTTGGGACTCGCCAACCCGGCCCATCCCCTGCAGCGCGAGCGCCAGCATCACTGCGCCGCCGTTGCAGACCGTGTTCCAGTTGTTCTTGCCCGCGTGCCACCCGGGTGGCTTCGGCGACTCGATCGCCTGCAGGTACGCATCGAGCGCGCGACGCACGACGCCGTCGACGATGGGGGCGCGGCGCTCGGCGGGGACCGCCAGTAGCAGCCAGTCGATGGCGAGCGCATACGTGAGCGACAGCTCACCGGTCATGAGGTCGAACGGCGGCGGGTGCGCCGTGTCGACCCAGATCCGCCAGTCGCGCACGGCGTGCTCGAGCTGGGCCACCGCGCTCTCGAGGTACCGCGCCTCGCCGGTGAGCTCCCACGCCATGCCGAGCGTGACGACGCGTCCCTGCAGCGCGCGGGCGCAGGAGAGCCCCTTGTCCTCGCCGGGCGGGTCGGGCTCGCCGCGCCCCGTGATCGAGGGCACCAACGGCGGCGCCGTCGTGTACCGATTCGCCTTGCCGAGCACGGCGGCCCGCAGCCGCGCGAGCTGCGGGTGCGTGGCGCGCCCCCGCATGCGGTCGAGTTCCTCCCGCGTGAACAGCAGCCGGGGCGTCGACGATGAGGCCTGGTAGGGCCTGCTGGCCCAGCCGGCCGCCATCATCGGCGCGGCGAGCGCGCCGAGGCAGGTGCGACGGTCGATCGGGTGGGGCGTCAGGCCCTTGTGTCGTTCCATGTGCGTCCCACTCCCACGTCGACGTCGAGCGCCACGTCGACTGTCGGGCTCACCTGCCGCGGCTCCGCAAGCAGGCGCTCACCACCTGGGTGAGATCGTCCTCGACGCTCTCGGTGAAGGGCGAGGTTCGTGTCTCGTATCCGCCCTCGGCGAAGGCCTTCTTCGTGACCAGGTAGCCGAACCAGCCGTTGGTGTAGCCGAAGTAGAACGTCTGGGCGAACGGCGAACGGCTGCGAATCCCCATGGAGATCTCGCAGAAGAGCTCCACCGGGGCTGACCAGAGGGCGAGGTCGTCATTGACGATCAGCACCCTGACAGGCAGGCGGATGAGGCCGGCCTGGCCTTCGCCCGCCACGAGGTAGTCGCCGATTTCCGGGGTCCACCCGAATCCCGCGCGGCGCGGCGTCTCGACGATCTTCTGGATCGGCCGCAGGTGCACCGCGGCTCCGGACGCGCGGATCGCACTGTTGGCGGCAAGGATCCTGTCGCCCAGCAGCACGTTGAACTCGGTGATGTGCGCGGCGCGGAAATCGGGCTGGACCGAGTAGATGGGCGCGAGGTCCCCGGCGGCGCCATTGATGAAGAGGACCGGAGCACCCACCCGCTCTTCGACGTAGGCGCTCACCGTGCCCGCCGCATCGCCGCTGATCAATGTGTTCTGCGCGCCAAGCGCCGTGGCATGCATGGAGTAGTTGGCGATCAGGGCGATCGGCGCGCCCTCGGGGCTTTCGAGACGGATGAGGCCGATCTGTCTGTCGACCGGGCCATCGGGGTTCATGCCGAGCGAGATGACGCCCTTGGGGTCGCGGGCGCGCCGGTTGATGTTGGCCGCGGAGTAGCCCGTGCCCGAGGCCAGGCGGGCCGGTGCGAGCGTCGAGCGCGCCTCCTTGATGGCGTCGATCAGCGCCCGCTGCACGAACGCGGTGTACTCGGCATCCGGCGGGTGGCCATAGCGCTCCGGCATCATCAGCTTCGCCATTCCGTGCGGCCCGACTTCGGGCGCCGAGTGCGTGTGCGTGACGCTCCACCAGACCTGGACCGGGTCGATGCCGGTCTCCTTCTTCAACTGCGCGGCGAATTCGTCGTAGACCGAGGGGGCGATCAGGCAGAGGTCGGTCGACGCGAGAAAGAACTGCGTCGTGCCATCGTCCATGGCGACGACGCGGTGGAAGAGCCGGTCGTGAACGCCAGTGGACTGGCGCGGCGGATAGCCTGCCAGCCACTTGCTGGTCGAGGGGGTGATGTCCACCTTGACCGCCGAGGCACGGAACCGGCCGGGTTGAGCCATGGCCTCGGGGCCGGCCAGCGTCAGGGCGAGCAGCGTGAAGACGGACAACGCGCGTGCAACGAATCGGCCAGTGCTCATGACACGTCCTGCTTCTTCAGCACTTCGGACAGGGGACGCCCACCGGCGTTGCGAGCGCGCCGAGGTCGGTGTGACGGTCGATCGGACCGTGCGTCAGGCCTTCGCGTCGTTCCATGTGCGTCCCACGCCCACGTCGACGTCGAGCGGCACGTCGAGCGTCACGGCATGTTCCATGTGGTGCTTGACGAGCGCCACTGCTTCGTCAGCGCGGGCCTCGGGCACCTCGAACACCAGTTCGTCGTGCACCGTCAGGATCATCCGCAGGCCCGGCACCGAGGGCAGCGCCCCGTGCAGGTCGATCATCGCGCGCTTGAGGATGTCGGCCGCCGTGCCCTGGATGGGCAGGTTCACCGTGACGCGCTCTGCCGCCGCCCGGATCTGGCCGTTGCGGCTCGTGAGCTCGGGGACGCGTCGGCGTCGCCCGAACAGCGTGCTCACCACGCCCGTGTCGCGCGCCCTGGCGATGGTCTCGTCGATGAACTGGCGCACCGATGGGTAACCGGCGAAGTACGCGTCGATGAAGGCCTGCGCCGCCTGCTGGGTGACGCCGATGTCCTTGGCCAGCGTGAAGGCGGTCTTCCCGTACAGCAGCGCGTAGTTGATGATCTTGGCGCGTCGGCGCAGTTCGTGGGGGCTCAGGCCGCTGTCCTCCCCGAACACGCGCGCCGACGTCTGGTCGTGGATGTCGTCGCCCCGCCGGAACGCCTCGATCAGGCTCTGCTCCTGCGCCATGTGTGCGAGCACGCGCAGCTCGATCTGCGAGTAGTCGGCCGAGATCAGCAGGTGTCCGGGTTCGGCGACGAATGCGCCGCGGATCTCGCGTCCGAGTTCGGTGCGGATCGGGATGTTCTGCAGGTTGGGGTCGCTGCTGCTCAACCGTCCGGTGGCGGCCACCGCCTGGTTGAAGGTCGTGTGCACGCGCCCGGTCTTCGGGTGCACGAGCTGGGGCAGCGCATCGACGTAGGTGCCCTTCAGCTTCATCATCGCGCGCCAGTCGAGGATCTCGCGGGCGATGTCGTGCGTGAGCGCCAGCTCCTCGAGCACCTCGGCGGCGGTCGACGCCGTGCGCTCCTTGCCGGTGCGCTTGAGCACCGGCAGCTGCATCTTCTCGAACAGGATCTCGCCCAGCTGCTTCGGCGAGTTGATGTTGAACGTGGTGCCGGCGAGCTCGAAGATGCGCGCCGATCGTGCCTCCAGCTCGGCGTCCATGCGGGTCGAGAGGCCGGCCAGCACCTGAGTGTCGACGCGGATGCCGGCCTGCTCGATGGCGCACAGTGCCGGCAGCAGCGCCAGCTCGAAGTCCTCGTAGATGCCGGTCAGCTGCTCGGCGTCGAGGGCCGCCCGCAGGTCGCCGGTGAGCTGTACGCCGAGGTCGGCCCGCTCGCAGGCCCAGGTCGTCATCGCCTCGACGGCCACCTGCGATACCGGCAGCGCCTTCACGCCCTTGCCGCGCAGCCCCTCGGAATCCTGCGCCTTGTAGCCGAGGCGCTCCAGTGCCAGCGACTCGAGCGCATGCGCCGCGGTCGAGGCGTCGAGCACGTAGCTGGCGAGCATCACGTCGTCGCGCACGCCGGCCAGCGCCATGCCGTGACGCTCGAGCACGAGTTGCATGGCCTTCACGTCGTGCCCCGTCTTGGCGACGGCGGGGTCGGCGAGCAGCGGCCCGACGATGTCGCGGAGGGCCTGGGCGGGGAGGTTGGGACAGGCGTCGAGGGAGGTGTGTCCGAGCGGGACGTACGTCGCGTGGCCGTCGCCGGTGCCGATCGCCAGGCCGACGAGGTCGGCCAGCAGGGCCGGCCGCTCGGTGGTCACCAGGTACACCGCGCACTGGCCCGTCGCGCGAATCCGGTCGGCGAGCTCCCGGAGGTCCTCGGCGTCGCCGCAGGTGTTGAACGTGCGCACCACGTCGGCCGCCGTCGGCGCGAAGGCGGTGACGAGTGTCTTGAAGCCCAGCCGGCTGAACAGCTCGTAGCAGCGCTTCTGGTCCGGGCCCACGTAGCGAAGGGCGGCCAGGTCGTCGGCGACCGGCACGTCGCAGTGCAGGCGGACCATGTCGCGGCTGAGGTGCGCGTCCTCGGCGTGGTTGACCAGCGCCTCGCGGTACCGCTTCGAGGTCAGCGTCGGGGCGGCCTCGAGCAGGGCGTCGAGCGTGCCGTACTGCAGGATCAACTCGCGCGCGCCCTTCTCGCCGATCCCCGGCACGCCCTTCACGTTGTCGATGGCGTCGCCCATCAGTGCCAGCACGTCCACGACCTGGTCGGGGCGCACGCCGAACTTCTCGGCCACGCCTGTCGCGTCGTACCAGGTGCCCTCGTCGCGCGGGTTGTACACGCGGACGTGGCCATCCACCATCTGGAAGAAGTCCTTGTCGCCGGTGACGATGGCGGCATCGAAGCCGCGGGCGACGGCGCGCGTCGCCAGGGTGGCGATCACGTCGTCGGCCTCGTAGTCGGCGTGCGTGAGGATGCGGACGCCCATGGCCTCGCACGCCTCGTGGACCAGCGGCACCTGCTCGACCAGGTCGGGCGGCATCGGGGCGCGGTTGGCCTTGTAGTCGGCCTGCATGGCGGAGCGGAAGGTCGGGCCGGCCAGGTCGAATGCGGCGGCGATGTAGGCCGGTTCGTGGTCGGCGATGAGCTTGCGCAGCATGGTCACGAACCCGTAGACCGCGTTGGTCGACTTGCCGTCCGGCCCCGTCAGCCCGCGGATGGCGTGGTACGCGCGGTACATCTGGTTGTTGCCGTCGATGAGGAACAGGATCGGACGTTCGGCCACGGGGCGATTGTAGACGGACGGCGCAAGTGACAAGGGACGAGTACGCAAGTCACAAGGGAGTCAAGGGACGAGGGACAGG
>NZ_JBIINP010000076.1:0-18606 GCF_044337415.1 Luteitalea sp. | reverse complement strand
GTGCGCGACCAGCGCGTGCCGGTGGCGTCGGTCATCCGGTACAGGCTGATGCGCGCGTCCTTGCCGCGGTGCCCGGCGACGATCTCGTCCTGCCCGTCGCCGTCGAGGTCGGCCACGGCCAGCGCGTGGCCGTTGGCCATGCCCTCCTCGATCACGATGCGCTCCCATCCCGACGGCCGCTCCAGGTAGACCGCGACGAGATTGCCGTGAAACGGCTCGATGGTGGCGAGGAACCGGCGCGCGCCGAGGCGGCCCAGCTTGATCTCGCTGGTGCCGCAACGCGGGCACGGCTCGAGGTTGCCAGAGGTGATCGGCACGTGTGTCCACTCGCCGTCGCGCGGCACCAGGCGCTGCACGCCGTCGAAGCTCGCGGTGAGCAGCTGCCAACGCCCGGCCCACTCGACCGGGTGGATGCTGTGCACGATGCCGGTCAGCGTCGACGAGATGCGCTGCCGCGCCCACGTGCCCGGCACGTAGGCGAAGATCGGCGTGCGGCCGGGATACTTCGGCGCCACCACGCCCGCGCCCGCGAACGGCGACACCAGCAGCCACGGCGACTTCCCGGCTTCGACGCGCATCCAGCGCACGCGATGCGCCGTGGGCACCGTGTCGATGGCGCGGCTGGTCCAGGGCTGCGTGGGGTCGTCGCCATGCGTGAGCAGCAGCACCTGCCCGACGCTGCGCGCGGGGTCGGTCTCGAACTGGTGCGCCATGGCGATCTCGGGGATGCCGTCGCCGTCGAGATCATGCGTGTCGAGGTTGATCACGCGCGGCACGCCGCTCACGAGCACGTGCCTGGCCCACGTCGGGTTCTCGTACCACGCCAGTTCCGTGGATCGCTCGTCGACGACGATGACGTCGAGGCGTCGGTCGCGATTGAGGTCGGCCAGGACCACCTGGTAGCCCATCCCGAGGCCCGACGCGACCGTCGTCTCGCGGAACGTCGGCGTCGGTGCCGGCGTGACCGCTTGCGCCGTGGGGGCCGGTTGCGCCATCGCGGCCAGCAGGACGAGAAGGAGACCCATCACCATCGGTCGCCAGTCTACCCGCGCCTGAGGCATCATGCGGGGCACATGCGAAAGGCACCCGACACAGCAGCGGTGGGGCGACGAGCGTTCCTCGTCTCGGGCGCGCTCGGGGCGCTGGCCCTCAAGGGGAGCCACGCCGGGGCCGTCGAGACGCAGGCAGGCAGCGTCGGTCCGCTGCTGACGGCGCTCGTCCGCGCCAACGACGACCGCGTGCGCGCCTGGCTGGCGCGGCAGGAGCGGCGACCGGGCCACCGCTGGCTCGGGTGCCTGATGGTCGAGTACGGACTGCCCTCGCCCGGCGGCACCGCGCAGATGATCGCGGGCTTCGTTGCCGCGCTCGTCTCGCCCACGTCGGCCTTCCATCATGACGACGCGCTCGCCGAGGCGGCCATGTCTGCCGGCGCGGGCCTCCTGCGGGCGCAGCACGACGACGGGACGATCGACCTTCCCACGACCAACTTTCACTCGCCGCCCGACACGGCCTTTGCGCTCGAGCCCGTCACCGCGGCGATGACGATCCTGCAGCGCCACCCGTGGCCCAGGCTCGCGCCGCTGCAGGCCTCGCTCGACACCTTCATGCGACGGGCCGGCGAGGCCCTGGTGACCGGCGGCGTCCACACGCCCAATCACCGATGGGTCGCGGCCGCCGCACTGGCCCGCCTGCACGCGCTGCGCCCTGACCCGCGGTACGTCGCGCGGATCGACGCGTGGCTGGCCGAGACCATCGACATCGATCCGGACGGGCAGTACACCGAGCGCAGCACCACCGTCTACTCGCCCATCGTCGACCGCGCCCTGCTGACGATCGCGACCCTGCTCGACAGGCCGGCGTTGCTCGATCCAGTGCGCCGCAACCTCGAGATGACGCTGTACTACGTGCATCCCGATGGCGAGGTCGCCACCGAGGCCTCGCGACGGCAGGATCGGTACCAGCGCGGCAGCATGGCCCGGTACTACGTGAGCTATCGCGCGCTCGCGCTGCGTGATCGCGATGGCCGGTTCGCCGCCATCGCCCGGCGCGTCGAGGACACCGCGTTGCCCCAGCTCGCCGGCGACCTGCCGGCGTTCCTCGAGTGGCCCGACCTGCAGCGCCCGCTGCCGCCGGACGCGGCGTTGCCGACCGAGTACGTGAAGGTGTTCGCGTGGTCGAAGCTCGCGCGCATCCGTCGCGGGGCCGTGAGCGCGACGGTGCTGGCCGACAACACCACGGTGCTGTCGCTGCGCCACGGGCAGGCGGCACTCGAGGCGGTCCGGCTCGCCACGGCGTTCTTCGGCAAGGGCCAGTTCGCCGGCGAGGCGCTCGAGGTGGTCGACGACCGCACCTTCCGGCTGCGACAGCACCTCGAGGGCCCCTACTTCCAGCCGCTGACGGCCGCACAGGTGGCCAACGGCGACCACGTCCGCATGACGCCCAACGGCACCCTGGCGTCCGACAGCCGTGCGCTGCGCGCACAGAGCGAAGTGCAGGTGCTCGACTCGCGTGTCGAGGTCACCGAGCGCGACGGCGTCGTGACGCTGGACGTCGACATCCGCGGCACCAACGACGTGCCGGTGGCCCTCGAGCTGGGCTTCCGCCACGGCGGCACGCTGGAAGGCGTGGAGCCGGTCAAGGACGTCGCCAACGCGTTCCTGCTGCGCGCGGGGACAGGTCGCTATCGCGTCGGGGACGACACCATCGCGTTCGGCCCGGGACAGGCGGCACACACCTGGACAGAGTTGCGGGGCGCGCTCCCGAAGTGGGATGGCCAGAGCGTGTACCTCACCGGCCTGACGCCATTCCACGCCACCCTCACCCTGAGCTGACGATGCGACGCTTCCGCTGCTTCCCCGCCATCCTCCTGGCCGCCGCCATCATCGCGGCGTGCTCCCCCCTGGCGCGTGCCGAACGCGCGCCGCTGCGCGAGTACGACGTCCTCCGTCGATTTCCGGCAGGACGGCTGGTCATCGAGCCGCCCGACGCGCAAGGGTTCTCGGGCACCAACCGCGTGCACGGGCAGTGGATCGAGGCCGGCCCGCAGCGCGGCAGTTGCCGCACGGTCATCTACGCGGTCGTGCAGAACGATCTCAAGGCCGCCGACAACGCGTGGCGTGGCATCGACGTGGCGTTCGCGCACCAGATGGAGGACGGGCGGTTCGAGGCGGCGACACGCCCCAATGGCCAGAGCGCGCGCCCGTACGGCGCGGCGGTGGAGACGGCGTTCTTCTTCATCCAGGAGTACGCCCGCGCCGTGCTGGTGATCCGGCAGTCGCCGCACGAGGCGCATTTCGCCGCGCGCATCGCCGCGCTCGACCCGAAGCTGCGCAAGGCGCTCGCGTTCATCAGCGGCGGGGTCGACACGATCATCCGCGAGACGAGCCACGCCCCGAACCGCATCATCATCGGCGCCAAGGCGCTCGGGCTCGGCGGGCTGGTGATCGGCGACGACCGCCTGGTGGCGCAGTCGCGGCAGCTCATGGCGCACGCGCTCACGCTGCGTGACGAGGGCGGGGTGTTCCTGGAGAAGGGCGGGCGCGACTCCAGCTACAACATCGTGTCGGTGCTGTTCGGGCAGGTGCTCACGCTGCACGTGCCGATGCCGGAGGCCGAGGCCGCATTCGGCAAGGCCATCGCGTGGCAGGTGTCGCGCATCCTGCCGACGGGCGAGGTGGACGTGCGTGGCAACACCCGCACGGGCGTGGGCAAGGAAGCCTCGTACGGCGGTGAGCCGAAGAACGTCAACTACACGGAGGTCATGCAGGCGCTGACGCTGTACGGCCTCGTGCACGACGACGCCGCCGCGCTGGCTGCCGCCGATCGGGTCTTCGGCTACATGCAGCGGCAGGCCGCCGCCCGCTGACGCCGGTCACGCTCGCCCGCTCGCCTGCCACTCATTCCGGGACGGAATCGGCCTGCCCGCTGGTCCCTGCCGCCCGCCGGCTCGTCCCGGCAGGGCGTCCTGGGGGTCGGCCCTCGCCGCCGCCGGGATGTACCATCGTCGAGGTGCGCCTGCCGCGACCTTGCGGCGGGCCACGACATTCCGAGGTGATTCGATGAGACGTGCCCTGCTCGCAGTCGCGGCGACCTGCCTGGTCGCTGGCTGCTCCTCCCCGGCCCCTGCCCCGACGGCAGAGGCCCCTGCCCCGGCGCCGGCCAAGCCTGCCCTCGGGACCTTCGGCGTCGACCTGTCCAACATGGATCCGGCGGTGAAGGCCGGCGACGACTTCTTCCGGCACGCCAACGGCAAGTGGCTCGCGACGTTCAAGATGCCGGCCGACAAGGCCCGCTACGGGGCGTTCGACGCGCTGGGCGACAAGTCGGAGGCCGACGTCAAGGCCGTGCTCGAGGACCTTGCGGCGAAGAAGCCGGCGGCCGGGACCACGCCGGCCAAGGTCGGCGACATGTACGCGAGCTGGATGGATGAGGCAGCCCTCGAGGCACGCGGCACCGCGCCGCTGAAGCCCTACCTCGCGCAGATCGAGGCCGTCACCGACACGAAGGGCGTGCTCGCGCTGATGGCGACGCCGGAGTTCACGGCGCCGTTCGGCATCGGCATCGAGGCCGACCCGCAGGACCCGAAGCAGTACGCGATCTGGGCGGGCCAGGGCGGCCTCGGCATGCCCGACCGCGACTACTACCTCGAGAAGGGCGCGTCCTTCGACAAGTACCGCTCGGCGTACAAGACGTACGTCACGAAGATGTTCGAGCTGCTCGGGGATGCAACGCCTGCCGCCTCGGCCGACCAGGTGATTGCGCTGGAGACGACGATCGCCAGGGGGCACTGGAAGCAGGCCGAGTTGCGCGACGTGGCGAAGGCGATCAAGCCGATGCCGCTGGCGCAGTTCAAGACGTTCGCGCCGGCGATCGACTGGGACGCCTTCATGGCGGGCATGGGCCTGCCGCCGACCGTCGACAAGATCGTCGCGTACGGTGACACGGCGGTGAAGAACGGCGCGGCGCTCGTCGGCAGCCAGCCGGTGGCCACGTGGAAGAAGTACCTGGCCTTCCACATCGCGTCGAGCAACGCCAACAACCTGCCGAAGGCCTTCGACGACGCCAGCTTCGAGTTCTTCGGCAAGACGCTGCGCGGCCTCGAGGCCAAGCGCGAGCGCTGGAAGCGCGGCGTGACGCTGCTCGACCAGAACATCGGCGAGGGCGTCGGCGAGACCTACGTGGCGAAGTTCTTCCCGCCCGAGCACAAGGCCAAGATGGACGCCCTGGTGGCCAACCTGCGCAAGGCCCTCGACGGACGACTGAAGACGCTGGCATGGATGGACGAGGCGACGCGGGCCGAGGCGCTCAAGAAGCTGTCGACGTTCGAGCCGCGGGTCGGCTACCCCTCGAAGTGGCGCGACTACTCGGCGCTGAGCATCGACAAGGGCACGCTCTTCGAGAACGTGGTGAACGCGCGCGCCTTCGAGTGGAAGCGGCAGGTGGCCCGTCTCGGCAAGCCGGTGGACCGCGAGGAGTGGGGCATGAACCCGCAGGAGGTCAACGCCTACTACAACCCGCTGATGAACCAGATCACGTTCCCGGCGGCGATCCTGCAGCCGCCCTTCTTCGACGTGCACGCCGACCCGGCCGTCAACTACGGCGCCATCGGCGCCGTGATCGGCCACGAGATCGGCCACGGCTTCGACGACCAGGGGCGGTCGTTCGACGAGGCCGGACGGACGCGCAACTGGTGGACGCCCGAGACCGACGCCAAGTTCAAGGCCGCCACGAAGCAGCTGGGCACGCAGTACGCGAAGTACTGCCCGGTGCCGAACGGCTGCATCAACGGCGACCTCACGATGGGCGAGAACATCGGCGACCTCGGTGGCCTGACGATGGCCTACACGGCCTACAAGCTGTCGCTCGACGGCAAGGACGCGCCGGTGCTCGATGGCCTGACCGGCGACCAGCGCTTCTTCCTCGCGTGGGCGCAGGTGTGGCGCGCGCTCGCCCGTGAGGACGACACGCGGCAGCGCCTGGTCACCGATCCGCACTCGATGCCCGAGTTCCGCTGCAACGGCGTCGTGCGCAACATGGACGAGTGGTACGCCGCGTTCGGCGTGAAGGAGGGCGACAAGCTCTACCTCGCGCCCGACCAGCGCGTGAGGATCTGGTAGGGACTGACGGGCGCGCCTCCGGGCGCGCCCCCATCCGACAGTCGGCAGTCGACAGTCGGCGTTAAGCGTTAAGCGTTACGACGCGCCAGCATGTCGGCGGCCGTGTCGCGGAGGGTCTCCTCCACCGGCCGCGTCGTCCAGCCCAGCACCCGTCGCGCCTTGTCGGCCGACACGTGGCACTCGACGCCGAGTTCGCCCACCACCATCCGCACCGTCGGGTCGAACCAGCCCAGCACCCGAACCAGCCAGTCGGGCACGACCCGCGTCGGCACGCGGGCGCCCGAGGCCGTCAGCATCCGCGCGACCTCGCCGTACCAGTAATCGCCCTCGCACGCGAGGAACCGCTGGCCCGCCGCCTCGGTGCGCGTCATGGCCAGCAGGTGCAGCGCTGCCACGTCGCGGACGTCGACGAGGGGCAACATCAGCCGCGGCACGCCGGGCACCTCGCGGTCGACCAGCTTGCGCACCAGCTCGTTGGAGGCATTGCGCCCGGCGCCCAGTGAGGGTCCGAGCACGTACACGGGGTTGACCGTCGCCAGTTCCATCCGCCGGTCGGCCGCCAGCGCCTGCACGAAGGCCCACGCATCGCGCTCGGCGAGCGTCTTCCCGCGGCTGTAGGCCGGCATGTCGGCCTCGAGGTCGCTCCAGTCGTCCTCGGTGAACACGTGGGCGCCGCGCCGGCGCCCCGACAACACGGCGGCCACCGACGAGGTGAACACCACGCGACGCACGCCGGCGGCCGCGGCCGCCACGAGCACCCGCCGCGTGCCGTCCTGCGCGGGCGCGATGACCTCCTGCGGGTCGCGCGGACGACGCGCCAGCACGGGCGACGCCGTGTGGAGGACGAACGCGCTGCCCTCGATCGCCTGCGCCCACCCCTCGTCGGCCATCAGGTCGGCGGCCCTGAAGTCGAGGCGTTCGCGCTGGCCGGGCACGTCGGCGAACGCGGCGCGCACCCCGTCGGCCCTGTCGAGGCTGCGCAGCGTGCCCCGCACGCGATACCCCGTATCGAGCAGGGCGCGGATGCAGTGCCGCGCGATGAAGCCCGACGCGCCGGTCACGGTGACGAGTGGGGACGACGCGTCGGTCATGAGGCGAGCCGGTGAGTGCGCGCCAGGATGGCCTGCGCGAGTGCGCCGGCCGCCCCATCACCCTCCGCGAGCAGACGGTCGAAGCCGGCACGATCGGTCACGAGCACCTCGACGGGCATCGAGGCGCGCACGGTCGCGTTCCTCGGCGCACGATTCAGCAGCCCCATCTCGCCGAAGTAGTCGCCAGGGCCGAGCGTCGCCAGGGCCACGGGCGTGCCCTGCGGATCGAGGCGCGTCACGTCGACGTGGCCGGTGACGAGCACGAAGAACTCGTCGGCAGAATCCCCCTCGGCGATCAGCACGTCGCCGGGTGCGTGATGGCGTGGCGCGAACTCGGGCAACACGGCGGCGAGCATGGCCGGGGTCAGGCGCGGCAGGCTGTCCATGAGCCGTCCCGTTGCCGCACGCCGTCGCAGCAGCTGCCCGATCTCCGAGGCCACGAGATCCGAGGAGGCCACCATGGCCAGGAACGACTCCCCGTCGATCACGCGGGTCACGGCCCCCGTGTCCGCGGCGGTCACCGTCGCGTTGCGCGGCGCGCGCTGCAGCAGGCCGACCTCACCGAACCACTGCCCTGGTCCGAGGCGAGCGATCTCGCGCGAGGCCCCGTCGCCTGCACGGGACACCACGACGTCGCCCTGCTCGATCAGGTGGAACGTGTCGGCCGCGTCGCCCTGCCGCAGGATGACCTGGCCGGGTGCGAAGGTCTCCCGTCGGGCGGCCGTGAGCGTCGCCTGCACGGTCGGCTCCTCATGCCCGGGAAAGGCGGAGAACAGGGCCTCCTCGGACGCGACGACCGAGGTGGCCTCGCCGACCGGGCGCCGCGCTCCCGCCGACACGCGAAGGCGGAATCGCCTGTCCGGTGACGGCAGCGGATGCGTGCTCCGGCGCAGGCGGTAGTCGGGTGGGTCCATCGCCAGGCCGCGCTCATGCAGCACGGTGCCCACGAGCACCATCGACATGAGTTCGACCAGGCCCATTGCGGCACAGCGGCGATCGCCCAGGCCGAACGGCATGCAGGCGCCAGGCCGCCGGTGCTCCAGGCGGGGCGGGCGGCATCGCTCGGGATCGAAGCGCCCGGGCTCCGGGAACAGCGCGGGGTCGTAGCTGGTCGGCACCGGCGACACGACGAGCGCATCGCCACGACGGATGCGGTGCCCCAGGAAATCGATGTCCGCCACGACGTCGAACGGCAGGCCAATCGCGAGCGAATGCAGGCGCAGCGTCTCGTCGTACACCGACCGCAACAGCGTGAGCGATCGCACCGCCGCGGCATCGTCGATCCCGCGGGCGACGCCGTCGCGCACTTCTCGCCGCAGCGCCTCGTGCAGGTCGGGATCGCGCAGGATCTCGTACAGCATGAACGCCGTGAGGCGCCCCACGTAGCCGATGCTGGCGCCGATGCCGTACGCGGCGTAGCCGACGACTTCGTCCTCCGTGAACGGCGTGCCCTGCGCATCGTGCGCTGCCCACAGGGCGTCGACGATGGTGGGCGGGCCATCGCCGGCGGGGCGATCGCGGCGCGCCCGGACGAGGTCGGTGATGGCGCCGTACGTGCGCCGGTGCGAGGCCCGGTACCACGGCAGCCGCAGCACGAAGGGCGGGAGCTGCCGCGCCGCGACGTTCATCAGGTAGTCCGTCATGCGCAGGCAGTCGGGGAACGCAATCTCCGGTCGACCGATCAGCACACGGTACATCTCGAACGCCAGGCGCTTGGTCTCTCGCACGGCGGGACCGGTGACGCCCTCAGGCCACTCGCGCACGAGTCGGCCCACGACGTCCATCAGCGCGGGCACGTGCGCCGACGCGACCTGTCGCGAGTACGGCAGCGCGAGCGCCGGTCGCAGGCGCGCGTGCGCGGGACCAATCTCCTTCAGGATGAGGTCGGCGCGACCGAACTCACGCGCAATCGGGCCGAACAGGCGTTCGCGCGAGAGGTGCGCGGGCCCGAGGCCCAATGCCATGAACTCGGACGCCTCGGCGCCAGCGACGATCGTGTAGGTGCGCCAGGCCGCGCGCACACGGAACACAGGCCCACGCTGGCGGTACCCGTCGGTAATCGCGCCCGCCGTATCGTCGAGCAAGGCACGCGCGTTGCCGAGCAGCCAGGTCCCCGGGCACATCGGCGGTCGTTCGGCCATGTGGGCGAACGATATCAGAGCTGGTATACCTCCTCCATGGACTACCGACTCCTCGGCCGGACGGGCGTGCGCGTCTCGCCCCTCTGCCTCGGCGCGATGAACTTCGGCGGGCCCACGCCCGACGAGGAAGCCATCCGCATCGTGCACACGGCGCTCGACGCCGGCATCAACTTCATCGACACGGCGAACATCTACCATGCCGGCGGCAGCGAGACGCTGCTCGGCAAGGCCCTCGCCGGGCGACGCGACGACGTGGTGCTGGCCACCAAGGTGCACTACCGCACGGGGCCGGGTCCCAACGACGCCGGCAACTCGCGCCTGCACATCCTCCGTGCCTGCGACGAGTCCCTGCGCCGCCTGAAGACCGACTGGATCGACCTGTACCAGTTGCACCGCGCGAGCCCGGAGATTCCGGTCGAGGAGACGCTCGGCGCGCTCGGCGACCTGGTGCGTGCCGGCAAGGTGCGCTACGTGGGCTGCTCGACGCATCCGGCGTGGATGGTGATGGAGGCCCTCGCGGTCGCGGAGCGGATGGGACTGCCGCGCATGGTGAGCGAGCAGCCGCCCTACAACCTGCTCGACCGGCGCATCGAGAACGAACTGGTGCCATTGGCGCAGCGCTACGGACTGGCCCTGATGCCGTGGGCGCCGCTGGCGCAGGGCGTGCTCGCCGGTCGCTATCCCGCGGGCGCGGCGCTGCCCGACGACTCCCGCGCCGCACGGCAGCCGGGCAGCATCTATTCCCAGCGCGTGACGGCACGCGGCATCGAGGCTGGCGCCCGGTTCTCGGCGCTGGCGGCCGAGCGTGGGCTGCCCCCGGGCCAGATGGCGCTGGCCTGGTGCAAGGATCAGCCTGCCGTGACCGCGCCGATCGTCGGCCCGCGGACGCTGGCGCAACTCGAGGACCTGCTGCCCGTGCTCGAGATGACGCTCGATGCCGAGACACGAGCTGCGTGCGATGCCATCAACCCGCCCGGCGGGGCACTGGTGAACTTCCACAACACGGCGCCGTGGATGAAGACGCCGATCGACTGAACCGGGCAGGAACAGGCTCAGGGCTCAGGGACAGGAAGCACTCTGCAGGGATTGGGGCTGGGGGCTGGGGGCTGGGGGCTCAGAGAGCACTCTTCAGCGCGGAGGGCGCATCGAGTTCGCTGAGTCGGGGCGCGGATCCTCCAACTCGTCGCCTGCGCTTCATTCTGAATTCCGAATTCTGAATTCGTGTGCGGACTCGCCGCCGCCAGCGTTCTGGTCGTCATGGCCAGGACTCGAACGCCGACGCGAACGCCCCGGGCGCGCACGACGAACGCTCCACGGCGTCGCGTCTCGACGCTTCATGCGTCGTCAGCCGGAGCCGGTGCCGCCGCCACGCCCCGTTCCCGCGCGAGGGCCCGTACGGCACGGGCGGCCGACGTCGTGCAGGTACGCTTTCGCCTGACGGACGTCGCCGACGCGGCGCTGCGCGATCCCTCGACGTTCTTCACCTTCCGCAAGGTCGACGACAACCGCCAGGTGGGCGACCAACTGGACGTCGCCGTCGATGGCCGGGCCGTGTCGTTCGCGCTGCCCGCGTCGCAGGACGTGCTGGTGTGCGAGATCGACCCGCAGCGCTACCGGTTCGCGCGCTCGCCCGTGTTCTTCGGCACGCCCGGCACGAGCGTGGACGAGACGGTGCGCCTCTGGCGCGAGCCGCTGGCCTGGGAGCCGCGCTTCACGCCATGGGACGACCTGCCGCGATCGTTCGCGCCACTCCAGCGCGTGCTCCGGGCCTCGCCCGACGTCACCTTCTTCGACCGTGCGCGCCCCGGCCGCCTCGTCGCGCCACGGATGGTGAAGGAGGCCTGGGACGGCCTGTCGGGATCCGAGGCCACGCTGGCGAAGACGTCGCTGCTGAATCTGTACTACCGGCTCGACAGCGTGGCGGAGCCCATCGGCCGCGAGCACACGTGGTTCTCGTTCGTGAAACGCCTCCTCGCGATCGGCCGCGAGCGGGTGCTGGCCATGGTCGACCCGGAGATGCTCCGCCTCGTGGGGCACGTGCGCGAGCACCTCGAGCACTTCTCCGCCGACTACGAGGCCACCCCGGCCGGCAACCATCGCCCCAACGTGCCCCCTGACCTGCAGGCCGACATCGTCGACATGGTCAGCCTCAAGTCGACGCACGCCAAGGGCAACTTCCAGCTGACGCTCACGCGACTGCGGGGGACCGACGACGTGTTGCTCGACGCCGACATCGACGAGAGCGGCGACCTGCTCGGCCACCTGCTCGACATCTTCAAGCACAAGCGGACGGGCGGGACGCACCCGCACGACATCCACGAGATCCTCGTGCTGCAGGACGGCGCGTCGCAGGGATTCGACCTGGGCTATCGGCTGGTGTAGCCTCGACACCTCCGGCGGTGCCGCTGGAGACCGTACCAAGGCTGGGGGCAGCACATCACCATGGCGAAACGATTCATCATCGGCCTCGAGCCCGGACAGGATCTCGAGGCCCTCACGCGCCAGGTGAAGGCCCGCGGCGCCAGTTGGGTGGGCGAGCCGCGCGCCGCGCTTCCCGACGTGCTCGTGGTGGCCGTCCCCGAGGAACTCGACGACACCCGCTTCGTGGAGGCCGTGAAGGCGCTTGGCGGGGTGCGCTACGTCGAGGCCGACGCGCTCGGCTGGACCTCCTGACGCCGCGTCCCGACCCATCCCCCCGGCAGCATCGGCGACGACACCGCCTGCGGGTCGTGCGCGCGCAGGAGCAGCACGGCGATACCCGCGAGTCCGGTGAACAGCCCCGGGATCACCTCGGCGCCCTGCAGGCCCACAGTCCAGCGCCCGCCGTTGGCGACGCGGATGGCCAGGCAGAGGTCGGCCACGCGGCGCGCAGCCAGCAGGTGATCGCGTTCGCCCGTCACCTCGTGGGCCAGCAGCAGCAGGTCGAGCACCCCGCCGAGGCCGTGGCACAGCGTGACGTCCGCGGCGAGCCCGTCGCGTCTCGCGCGGCCGGCGGCCGCTGCCACCTGGCGCGCGGCCTCGACGGCCAGGCTCGCGTCAGCAAGCACTGACAGGTCGCCGTCGAGCGCGTACAGGCGCCAGCGAGCGGCGCCGATGCCGAGTGCGCCGTGGCACCACGCCGCCATCCAGCCGGGCCAGCGGCCGTCCGGACCGCCTGGCGGCGCCTCGCGCAAGTCGGCCCACGCCTGCCGTTCAGGCGAGTACCAGCCGCTCTCGTACCGCAGCGCCTCGCGCACCAGCCCGGCCCACGTGTCGTCACCGGCAACACGCCCCGCCTCGGCGAGCGCCCACGCCGCGCCCGACGCGCCGTGCCCGAGGCCGCACAGCCCGGGTCCTCCGCCTGTCGTCGGCCAGGACGCGCCATACGCGTCGCACACCGCCCGGGCCGCGAGTCGTCGAGCCGCCGCCAGGGCGCCCTCGCGCAGGAGGGCGTCGGGCGTGTCGCGATCGATGGCCAGCAGCCCGATGGCGATGCCGGCGAGTCCGCCGATGAGATCGACCTCTTCCGTCGATGACGGCGTGTCGATGACCTGCCGCGCCACGGCACGCGCCAGCGACAGGCCGCTGCGCCGCAGCGAGAGGCTCCCCGCCGCGCGGGCCCCGTCGACCGCCGCCCATGCCGTGCCCACGGCGCCCGCACAGAGACCGCTCGGCAACACACCGCCTTCCCGCATCCGTGCCACGGCGCTGCGGAGCGCGGCGACGCCGAGTTGCACGCATCGCGGGTCGTGCACGGCCGCGCCAACGTGAACGAGGCTCCATCCGATACCAGCCGTCCCGGCATAGAGGTCGCCGCCCACCTCGCCGCGGACGACGCGCGCCGACGCGCCGTCGCCCACGATGTCGTCGCCGATCCACGTCACATGTCGGCCAGTGACGACGGCGCTGGAGACCAGTTCCGACGCGATGTCGCGCGACGCCGCCAGCCAGGGCGACATCGAGGACGACAACGAGCGGACCGGACCGGTCCGCGTGCTCATGGTCACCCCGCGTCGTTCAGCCATGGGCGCTCCGGGTCGAGGCGCGCGGCCCGCAGGCTGCGCGCGAGATGGTCGATGGCGTCGCCGGCGCCGGGTCCTGGCCCAGCGAGCCAGGCACGCACGGCTCCGGCGAGGATGCGACACCGCCGCTGCCCGAACGACTCGTCGCCGGGATCCTCGGCAAATGCGGCGCCCGGCGCGATCGGCCTGGCGAGAGGCGGATGCCACGGCCGAAGGTACGACGTGAGGTCGCGCGCCAGCGTCGTCACCGGTGCATCGAGGCGCGGCCAGTCCGTCGCCGCGACGTACACCACCAGCGTGTCGATGCGCGCGCACGCCTCGAGCCGCGCGGGCGTCTTCAGGCTGTAGGTCAGGTCGAGCGACTCGAGCAGCGACACGACACGCGACACGACGAGCGGCAGCGTCGCCGGTGGCACCGACCAGTGCACGCGCACGAGCGGGCCCACGAGGTCGGCCTCCGATCGCGTGGTCCAGAACCCCGTGGCCTCGTCGACGCCGTCGAGACAGGCAGTGAGAGCCACGGCATCGCCAGGCATGGCGGGCACGCCCGGCCGCGCGCGATTCACGTACTCGCCGGGTCGGACGAGCCGCGACGCGCCCCGGCGACCGACAAGGCACTGGCCCTCGCCGCGACGCTCGAGCACCACCCACCCCTCGCGCCATCGGGCCGATGAGGGCAGCGACGCGCGCAACGCCGAGGCCAGGTCCGTGCGCCACGCGACGTGCGGATCGGCGGCGTCGGGCTCCGGCAGCGCCACGTACCACGAGGCGTACAACCACGCCGCGAGGGCGTTGGCGTGACCCGCGACGGGCTCGGCGTCGGCCATCAGGCGCTCGACATGCGCGGCCTCCTCGCGCACGAGTTCGACGAGCCGCGCGAGCGACGCGTGGACCTCCACTGGCAATCGCCTGCCCGGCTGACTCATGCCGCGGCCCATGCCACGCCCTCCTCGGTGAGTCGCGCGAGGTCGCGCGTCCAGGCGCCGGCGTGGGCTACCAGCGGTTCGACGACACCGAGGTCGTCGCCAGGCTGTCGCTCGGCCCACTCCGTGGCCACGTGCAGCAGACGCGCCACCGCGCACGCCCACAGATGCCGCCAGGCAGCATCTCGGGTGGTGATCGCCGGCCCGCCCGCGGCGGCGTACGCGCGCACCAGGCGTGGCAGCGCGGCAACGGCAGGCCCCTCGCCCATCACGCCGGTCGACCGGAGTCCTTCCATGGCGGCGTCGACGATCACCGTCGCCAGATCCCAGGCCGGGTCTCCCGAGCCAGAGAGTTCCCAGTCGATCACGCGCACGCCAGACGCAGCCGACGACGGCACGGCGAACCAGTTCTCGCGTCGGAGATCGCCGTGGATGAGGCAGGTGTCGCGCCAGCCTGCACGCGCTTCACGCAGCACCGCCGCGAGCCCCACGTCGTCGACGATGGCGTGCATGAGCCGGCTGGTCGCGGGCGCGCGACCGGCGAGTGCGACCTCGAGTGCATCAGGCATCTCGAGAATGCCCATCGCCGGCGATGGCCACAGCCCGGTCTCCGTGGTCGCACGGTGCCAGCACGCCATCGCGTCCCCCAGTGCCTCGGCGACGCCCTCGTCCTCGAGTCGCGGAACTGGCGCGCACCCGTTGCCCACGGCCTCGAGTACCAGCACCTGGCGCCCCTCGTCGAGGTGCCACGCCTGCGGCAGCACGGCGGCCAACGCGGGCACCGACCGCGCGAGCCGGTACACGAACAGTTCCTGTCGCAGGTCGCGGCCCGTCGGCGCGCCTGCCGGCCACTGCTTGACGATCGCCGCGCGCCCGTCGGCGGTCGTCACGAGGCACACGTCGTGCGCACTGGACCGCGACGCCACGGCCGCGCTCGACACGTCAGCCGTGTCGAGCCAGCCGCACGCGGCCAGGACACGGAGGGGCGCGACTGGCGCGCGCGCCCCTCCCGCCACGGACGTCAGGGCGTCAGGCGCCACCCTCGTCCCCACCATAGCCGCCGCCGTACGGGTCGTCGTCCCAGCCCTCGCCGCCCGACCCGGTCTCGCCCGGGTTGATGGGCGGCCGGCCAGGATCCGGGACGCACGCCAGCGACGGGCAGCGCACCGTCGCCGATGGCTGCTGGCACACCACGGCATTGGACGGACACACCAGCGTCGACTGGCAGGCCACCTGCCGCGACGTGCACTGGACCACGGTCGAGGCGCAGGCGATCGGACGCGACGGCGCCGGACACGTGATGGGCAGACTCTGGCACGCGACCTGTCGGGAGACGCAGGCCACGACGCGGGAGACCTGGTTGCAGACCACGAGCCGCGACTGCTGTGGACAGGTCGTGATGGGTACCGACGGGCGCGGACAGGCGCGCGCGATCGCGGCGGCGGCGTCGATGCACCCGAAGCCGTACGCGTTGTTCGGGATCGGATCGGCCGGCTGGTCGCGCAGCGGACGCGCGGTCTGCCGCAGGATGTCGCCGACCTGCGCCGCCGTCAGGTTGGCGTTGCACGACAGGATGAGCGCCGCGAGGCCGGCGACGTGCGGCGACGCCATCGACGTGCCGTCCTTGGTGCCGAAGCCGTTGTCCCAGTCCGTGCTCAGGATGCCGACGCCCGGGGCGACGACATCGATGTGCGGCCCGGTCTGCGAGAACCCGGCGCGCTGGTTCGACGCGTTGATCGCGCCGACGGCGATCACGCCCGGATACGCCGCCGGGAAGCTCGTCGGGTTGCCCTGCTGGAACGAGTTGCCCATCGCCGCCACGACCACCGCGCCCCGCGCGACGGCGTAGGCGATCGCGTCGCGCTCCACCTGCGTGTCCGTGGTGCCACCGAGGCTGAGGTTGAGGACGCGCGCGCCGTTGTCGACGGCCCAGCGGATGCCCGCGGCGATGTCGGCCGCCGAACCGGTGCCCGAGACGCGGCCATCGCTGAGGCGCACGATGCGCGTGAGCACCTTGACCGGCATGAGACGGCATGCCCACGTCATGCCCGCGACGCCGGTGCCGTTGTTGCTGAGGCAGCTGATGGTGCCAGCCACGTGCGTGCCGTGACCGACCTCGTCCTGCGGCACGTTGTCGCGGCCCTGGAAGTCGCCCTCGAAGCGCCAGCCCGCCGGCGGCGTCGGGTTGGGGCCGAGATCGACCATGTCGTTGCCCTGGACCAGCAGCGACGCCAGCTCGGGGTGATCGAGGTCGATGCCCGTGTCGATCACGGCGACGGTGACGTTGGCCGAGCCGGTGGTGCGGTCCCAGGCCGCCGGGGCGTTGACGTGTGCGAACCCCCACTGCGCGGGGAAGCTCGGGTCGTTGGGCGTGACGTAGGCCTCGCGGTACCGGTTCGGTTCCACGTACTCCACGCCATCCACGGCCGACAGTTGCGCTACCGCATCGTCCACCGACGTGTCGCGATCGAAGGCGATGCGGAACGTCGAGGCCATCGGCACGGCGAACTCGAGCGCTCGCACGCCGGACTCGCCCGCACTGCGCGCCCCGACGGTGGGCGGCGCCGGCGGGTGCAGCCGCGCAATGCCCTGGACGCCGAGTCCCGACAACACCGCGTCCAGCTCGTCCACGCCGAACGTGGTGACGCCGCCGGCCGCACGCGCGACGCGACGCGGACCGCGGCCGATACTCTCGGTGATCCGCGCGGCGGTGTCCTCCCGCAGCTGGATCACCACTTCGCCCGGAATCACGTCGCTGGCGCCGTCGGCGAAAATCGACGTCGTGTCGCCTTGCGCCGTGGCATCGCGTCCGCGCCGCAACCGCGGGCGCGGGCTCGCCTGAGCGCGAGCCGCTGGCGCCTTCGCCGCGCGCTTCGCTGTCCTGCTGGTCTTCTTGGCCATGTGTTCCTCCCCTGGCCAGAGGCGACGCAGCCGCGCCGCCAGTCTCGTGGCCGTGCAGTCAGGAACGTGCGTCCTCCGGGCTTCGTACAGCGCGGATCGCGATGTTCGGAACGGCTCGACGCATCGTTTGTACGCGTGGGAACCACGGTATCCGCGCTAGTCTTGGCCGTCATGCCCACGCGACGCGATCTCGCCCGCACCCTGGCGTCGGCCGGCCTCGGCGTCCTGGCGCCCACCCCGGCGTCTGCGACCCAGGCGGCGGCCGCACCTGCCCGGCAGACGGTGCTCGCCATCGGCGCGCACTACGACGACTGCCCCTTCGGCATCCCCGGCATCCTGCTGCAGGCGATCGCGCGCGGGCACCGCGTCGTGATCCTCTCGATGATCGGCGACTACGGAAACTGGAAGCCGGTGCGTGGGCGTGGCCCTGATCTCGTCGAGGGCACGCGTCGCGTCAACGCCGACTACGGCGCCGAGTCGCGCTTCCTGTCGTTCGCGTCGGGGAAGATCCAGACCACCGACGAGGCGAGGCGTGCGGTGGCCGATGTCGTCGCGGAGGTCAAGCCCGACACGGCCTTCGTGCTCTGGGGGCGCGACCAGCACCCCGATCACGAGGCCGCGGCAGAGCTGGCCAAGATCGCCTTGCACCTCGGTGACCGCGTGCTCGCCGACCCGTTTGCGCCGTACAGCACGCCGCGGCGCGCGTACCAGTACGACAACGGTCCACGCCACACGATCGGCTTCGTGCCCGACACGTTCGTCGACGTGACCCGCGAGTGGCCGCGCGCGATCGAATGGCTGGGGCGGCTCATGGCCGTGACGCGCAACGAGCCGTACAAGGCCGATGCCCTCGATGGCGCGCAGCGGCTGAAGGAGAGCATCGCCCGCTACCGCGGCGCCACCTGCGGTGTGCAGTACGCCGAGGCGCTCGCCGCAGTGAACGCGTACCCGCAGGCCCTGTTCTGACCGGCACGTCGCTACGGTAGAGTACGGGGCACGATGCGACACGCCCTGTGCCTCACCCTGGCCTGCATCGCCCTCGTGGCGGGCCCGGCCGTGCCCGCCGACGCGCAGGGCACGAGCGCCGGATACACCCAGCCCTACCAGCGCAAGGCCCTCGACGTGTATCGCACCATCGTCGGCATGCGGACCGCCGCGGGGCAGGGGAAGGTGCCGGCCATGGCCGCGTACCTGGCCGACCAGTTCCGGCAGGGCGGCTTCCCTGCCGGCGACGTGCACGTGCTGCCGCTCACCCTGCCCGATGGCGAGGCGACGGCAGGCCTGGTCGTGCGCTACCGCGGCGACGGGTCATCGGGCAAGCGGCCGATCCTGCTGCTGGCGCACATGGACGTGGTCGATGCCCGCCGCGAGGACTGGACGCGCGACCCGTTCACGCTCGTCGAGGAGGGCGGCTACTTTTTTGGACGTGGGTC